>WHTJ01000007.1 GCA_009377795.1 Propionibacteriales bacterium
TGGGGCATCGGATTCTGGAGTACGTCGACCCCGACGCCGCCGACCGGCAGCTCGCCGACCGGCTGGCGCGGGAGGAGCGCGAGGCCCGCCGCAAACGCTCCGCCACCCGGTCAACACGCACTGCTGCCTCCACCATGCCATCGGTCGTGGTCGCGGCCTGCCGATCATCGAGATGCTGCTCGACGCAGGCGCCGATGTGAATCGTCCATGGGACCGCTGGGACGTCGGGCGCCGCCCGCTCGCGTTGGCTGCCCGCTGCGGTCATCTGGCCGCGTACGAGCTGCTGGCCTCGCGCGGCGCGACCGCGGAACTGGATCCGGTTGACGCAGCCGTACTGGCCGTCGCCCGCGGCGAGTCGGTGCGACTGCCCAACGCGCGACCACCCGCGCTTGGTATGACGAACAATGACTACGGCTGGATCCTCGGTCAGTTCGCGTTGCTCGGGCGTACCGACGTGGTCCAGGCGCTGCTGGACGCGGGTATGCATGTCGATACCCGCGGGTGGAGCAACTTCACTCCGCTTGATCAGGCTGCCATGCACGGCCGGGCCGAGACGGTGCGCCTCTTGATCGAACGCGCTGCCGATCTGCACGACTGCGCATTCGACGACGAGGGTCCCACGCCGTTGGACTGCGCCTTGTGGGGATGGCAGAACAACCATGCCGACGACGGCGACTATGCCGGCTCGATAGAGGCGCTGCTCGCGGCGGGTGCACCCACCCGACACACGTCACCGACCGGTGACGAGGCGATCGACGCTCTCGTGGCCAGATACCCGGCCGTCATCTGACGACGCCTCGGTTAGGGAGTCCCGGCCCGAGGCCGGATAATCGCGGACGTGCCCACGCAGTCCGTCGCTCTCGGGATCCGGAGTGCGTCGTTCCGCCTGCTGCTCCTCGGATCACTCGGCAGCTTCTCGGGGTTCGGCCTTCTGCTCCCGGCGGTACCGCTTCGCGCCCTCAACACCGGAAGCGGCGAGGTCGGGGCCGGGCTCACCACCGCCGCGCTGATGCTGACCACGGTCGCGGCGCAGTTGCTGATGCCCCGGCTCATCGCCCGGCTCGGATACCGCTGGACGCTCGGGCTGGGCTCGCTGCTGCTCGGACTGCCCGCGCCGCTCTACGCGTTGTCGAGCGCGACCGAGGCGCTGGTCGGCGTATCGGCGGTACGTGGGCTCGGGTTCGGCCTGATCACCGTCGCCGGCAGCGCGCTGGCCGTCGAGCTCGTTCCGGGCGGGCAGCGCGGCCGGGCCACGGCGCTGTACGGCGTTGCGGTCGGGGTGCCGCAGCTGTTCTGCCTGCCGGGCGGGGTGTGGGCCGTCGAGTCCCTCGGCTCGCTGACGCTGTTCCTGATCGGAGGGCTCCTGCCGGTGATGGCCGTCGTACCGATCGCCTTCATTCGCTCCGTTGCCTACGACGCGATTCCACGCGAGCGGGCGACCGCCGACCCGGCCGGCGCCGGCCAGGCGATGTCGTGGGTGCGTACGGTGCGGCTGTTGGGCGTTCCGTGGCTCGTGATGGTCGCGGGTGCGATCGCGTTCGGCGGCCTCGTCACGTTCTTCCCCGCGTCGGTCGCTCCACGGACGTCGGTGGCGACCGCCGTCCTGTTCGCGCTACCGCTGGCGATGATCACCGGACGCTGGGTCTCCGGCGTCGCGACGGATCGCGCGGTGGGCAACACCCCGCTGCTCACGGTCGGGGTCGGCGTCGCAGCGTCGGGTCTCGCGGCCATCACCGTGGCCAGCGCGCGGCCGGACGCGTTCACCAGCGCCGTGCTGGGTGGCGTGCTGTTCGGGCTCGGCTTCGGCGCGGTCCAGAACCAGACGCTGGTCCTGATGTTCGGCCGCGCCGGACGCAGCGGTGTGCAGTGGGCAAGCGCCGCGTGGAACATCGCGTACGACGCGGGTACCGGAATCGGCGCCCTACTGCTGGGGACCGTCGTGGCGTACCAGGGGTACGCCGGTGCCTTCGGCCTCACCGCGATTGTGGTGCTGCTCAGCGGCGTACTGACGGCGAACCGGTCATTTCGAAGAGCATCGTGAGCTAGGGATCGCGCAGTACGTCCCGGAACGCCGATGCGGAGATGTTGCGGCCGCTCAGGACGACCACGACCGTACGGTCGGCCGGCACGGAGACCTTGCCGGACAGCAGCGCGCCGACCCCGGCCGCGGCCGCGCCCTCGGCCACGAGCCCGTGCCGGGAGAACAGCCACCGGATCGCGCTCCGGATCTCCTGCTCGGACACGGCGACGAGGCCGGCGGCATGCCTGCCGATGATCTCGGGAGTCACGCACGGGTCGTCGAGATTGCCGGCGAGACCGTCGGCCAGGGTGTCGCCGACGGCGACCGGAACCACCCTCCCGGCCGCGATCGCGGCGGAGACGGCACGGGAGCCTTCCGCCTCGACGCCGACCACCTCGACGTCGTCGGTGCCGCTCGCCACCAGCGAGAGGCCGGCGCAGAGTCCACCGCCGCCGACGCCGCAGACCAGGGTCACCGGGCCCGGCACCTGTTCGGTGACCTCGCGGACGATCGTGGCCTGGCCGGCGATGACCCGCGCGTCGTTGTAGGCAGAGACGTAGCGGCCGCCGTCCTTCGCCAGCCGCAGCGCGTGCCTCTCGGCCGCGTCGAAGTCGGCGCCGTGCCGGACGAGCGTGACCGGCCACTCACCAAGGGCGGCGAGCTTGGCCCGAGACCCGGTCTCCGGAACCACGACCGTGGCCTGGCGGTCCAGCACCTTGGCCGCGTAGGCGATGCCGAGGCCGTGGTTCCCGGCACTGGCCGTGATCGCGCGTTCCCCGGGTTCGAGCGCCGACATCGCGGCGAGCGCGCCGCGTACCTTGAACGACCCGGTCGGCTGGAAGGTCTCCAGCTTCAGCATCGTCCTGCCCGCCGGCGACGCCGGTACGACGGGCGTGGGCGAAAGCTGCGCGCCCACCACCCGCAGGGCCGCGTCGAGGTCGGCGGCGTCCGGCCGGCGCACCGGGTCCACGGCGGACATCCTCGACAGCCGTCTCCCCTACAGCGTCGGACGGCGCTCGGAGGTCGCCGTGTCGCCGAAGGTGAACCACGTCGAGCGCATGCCGTAGATCGACCGGAAGTCCTCCCCGCTCAGCCGGACGTCGTTCTGGCTGCCGTTCAGCCGGAGCCGCGCGACGCGACCGCCCCACTCGCCGCCGTCGGTCCTCCTGAACACGTCGATCGAGATCAGGTTGCCGAGGCTGGGATACCTGCGCTCCAGCCGTCCGGTGTCGATCCGGGTGGTCCAGTCGTGCACGCTGTTGCCCGGCCAGTCGTCCCACGGGTCGCGCTGCGTGGGCAGATACGGTCGGCCGCCGTACGACGTCCGCCCGCCGCTGGACGCGGTGAACTGGGTGAACGCGGCGCGCCCGTCGTACCGGAGGATCTGCCGCCTGGTCGCCCGCACCGCCCGGTCGGTCGGCTCCGTCTCCGCACCCACCCCGTTGTAGACCTGGCACAGCGGGCTGTCGCACGTGTCGTAGTAGCGCCACCGGTTCTCGTTCCGTTCGTGGATCGCATAGGTACGCGCGGCGACCGCCTGCGCGCGCAACGCCCGCTGGGACCAGGACGCGGGCATCTCCGCGCTCACCACTCCGCGCACGAACCTGTCGATCCCGACCACGTTGACGGTGTCGCGGTGATTGGCTCCGGCGGACGGCTTGACCGACCGGAGCGAACCGCGATAGCGCTTGGAGACCTCGCCACCGGGAACCGGAACCCACAGCTTGATGGGTACGTTCGCCCGGAACTCGCCCACACCCTTGAGCCGGGTCCGGCCGTTCGGCATGGTCCAGGTGCGCCAGTTGCCGTTGCGGTGGAACTGTACGACGTCCGGGCTCCCCATGATGCGCCAGCGGTCGATCGCCGGATCTCGGGGCAACGTCCACGTCTGGCCCAGGCCGCGGTCCCGGACCCGCAGTCCACGGGCGGGGGACACCTTGACGTCCGACGTCGTGTCGGCCGTGATCAGGACCCGGAGCCGGGTCTTCTTGAGACCACCGAGATTCGTTCCCGGGTAGTAAAACGACAGGATCCGTCGATAGGACTTGCCGGCTCGCGCGGCGCCCTCGGCGCCGTACTGGGACATGCCGTGGCCATGGCCGTAGCCGTGCCCCATCACCTTGCCCTCGCCGTCGACCGGCACGTAGTGAACCTGGCCGGCGGCCTTCGAGGCTGGTGCGGCGTACTGGCTCAGGACGGTCAGGGTGCTGACCACGCCGAGCGCGAGCACGGCCTTGAGCCGGATCACTTGAACTTCACCGTGGTGTTGCCGGTCGACCGATGCCAGGTGATCCAGCCTCCCCGGAACTCCGCCCGGGTCCCCACGCGCACGGGGTAGATCTCCCGGACCGGGAAGCCGAGCCGGCCCTTGACGCCGCCCGAGTTGCGGTAACGCTTCAGGATCGCGCCCTTCCAGAGGAGGCGCGGGCCGACCTCACGATGGTTGTAGCCGCGGCCGCCTTGGAACTTCTGGAGCCACCCCGGACGACCGTCGACCGGGTATGAGTCGGAGACCGGGTAGCCGAACCGGCCACGCACGCCGTTGTGATGCTTCCAGCGCTTCAAGATCCCGTTGCGGACCACGTGCGCGTCGAGGTCGCTCTTCCAGTACACGTGGCCCTTGTTGAAGATCGTCTTGCGGCCGCTGTCGATGGAGTTCACCTCGCCGTAGAACGGCTGCCCGAGACGCTCGGGTCCGAACCGCGGCCACTTGCGGTAGTTCGGCGTATCCGGCTTGCCGATCCTGTTGTAGACCTGCTGGCGCAGGGTCGGCAGCCACTGATAGACATAGCGACCCGGACAGGCCGTGGTGCCAGCGTCGCGGTGACCGGAGATGACCCTGAGCCGCTGGCCGTGCATCGTGATGGTGGCCCTGGGGTAGCGGTAGAAGCTGGCCAGCTTCCAGGAGACGAGCCGGCGAAGCCCTCCCCGCATCCGCTTCGACGGACGGGTGTTCTCGAAGTTCCCGATCAACGCCATCCCGGAGCTTCCGGTGTTGAAGTCGCTGACGTGCGCACCCCTGATCGGTACGTTCACCCCGCCGCGGCGTCCCTCGTAGATCCGGCCGAACCGGTCGACAAGGAAGTTGTAGCCGATGTCGCACCAGCCGCGGCTCTGCGTGTGGTACGCGTAGACGCTTCGCACGATGCGTACCGCCTCGGACCTGGTGTACTCGTTCGAATTCACCGTGTGGTGCACGAAAACCAGCCGTACCGTGTTGGCCGCTCGCGGCGAGTCACACTGCGAGGTGAGGCTCGGGTCCGCACCCCATCCGCGCCGCGAGATCATGTCCGGACGCGGGGTGAACCTCGACCCGGATGTGGTGACGTCGTCGGTCGTGGTGTCGGACGTGGCCAGCTGGTCGGGCGACTCGTCGGTGGGGCTGGCGTCCGCGTCGATCATCGACACCTGCAGGTCTTGCGGTGCCTCACCCGAGGAGCTGAACACCCGAGCCTGTACGCCATCGGCGTCGCCCACCCATGCCGGCGCGGTGCCGTCCCGAGTTGCCGCCAGCGCCTCGGCGCCGGACGGTCCCTCCTCCGGCTCGTACTCCAGCTCCCCCCAGCCCGTCCATTCGGCGTCCTCCCGTACACGCACCTGGAGCTCGAGTCCCTCCGGCGCAGTCCCGCTTCGCCACGTCAGCGCGACCAGGCCGAAGCCGGCGGTGTCCCGCGGCGGCAGCTCGGCGGCGAGCCGCGGCCCCGAGGACCGGAACTCGCGGGCGGACTCGACGTCCGCGGAGGGTACGTCGAGCGCGTGCACCCGTACGTCCGGAGTCGAACCATCGGCCGAACCGGGGTCGGCGGTCGTCACCGTACCCGGCACGCCGGACCTCGCCGGCACGGCGTCGGCGGACAACGTACTGGCCACCACGGCACTCGTGATCAGCGCGACCAGCGCGATCAGGCGGATCGACGTCCGGCGGGGCGGGTCGGCGGCTGGAGAGTCGGTGCGCAGTCGCATGTGCTCGCTCCCTCCAGGAGACTCCCGATTGGGACGTCTGTGACTTGTGGTTCACAAGTGACAATAAGTTCTGTCACGTCTCGGTGTCGAGGGGGTCACGCTTGGTATATATTGTGGGGCACAAATAGCACGAGTGTGATTTAACGGCGGCGTCCGGGTGCCCGGGCGGCCGCTAGCGACCCGGAGCCCGGTGCAGGCGGCGCGCGGCCTCGGCGATCGAGCCGGACATCGACGGGTAGACCGTGAACGCATGCGCCAGCTGGTCGACCGAGAGCTGGTGCGCCACCGCGACCGCGACCGGATGGACCAGCTCGCTGGCCCTCGGCGCCACCACCACGCCGCCGACCACGATGCCGGCGCCCGGCCGGCAGAACAGCTTCACGAAACCGTCCCGCACGCCCTGCATCTTCGCCCGCGCGTTGCCGGTCAACGGCAACGTCACGCCGCGGGCGTCGATCTCCCCGGCGTCGACCGCCCGCTGCGACCACCCGACGGTGGCGATCTCCGGCGCGGTGAAGACGTTGGCGGAGACCTGCTTGAGATCGAGCGGGCTGACCGCGTCTCCCAGGGCGTGCCACATCGCGATCCGGCCCTGCATGGCGGCGACCGAGGCGAGCATGAGTACGCCGGTGCAGTCCCCGGCGGCGTACACCCCCCGGGCCGTCGTACGCGAGACCTTGTCGACCTCGATGAACCCGCCCTCGTCGGTGTGCACGCCGGCGGCGTCCAGCCCGAGCCCCTCGACGTTGGGGATGGAGCCGACGGCGAGCAGGCAGTGCGACCCGGCGATCTCGCGGCCGTCGGTGAGCCGTACGACGACCCCGTCGGCGGTGCGGTCGACGGCGGCGGCCCGCGACTCGGACAGCACGGTCATGCCGCGACGCCGGAAGACGTCCTCCAGAACCGCGGCGGCGTCGGCGTCCTCGCTGGGCAGCACGCGCGTGCGGGAGGAAACCAGGACGACGTCGGCGCCGAGCGCGTTGTACGCCGACGCGAACTCCGCTCCGGTGACGCCGGAGCCCACCACGACCAGGCGCTCGGGCAGCTCGTCGAGGTCGTAGACCTGCTCCCAGGTGAGAATCCGTTCGGCGTCCGGCCGGGCCGCGTCGAGGACTCTCGGATGCGCGCCGGTGGCCAGCAACACCACGTCGGCGGCGAGCCGCACCTCGCGGCCATCGGGATGGGTGGCGACCACGGTCTCCGGGCCGTCCAGGCGCCCGCCGGCGTCGAGCACCCGGACGCCCTCGCGCCGCATCCGGTGCCCGATGTCCGCCGACTGCTCCCGGGCCAGCGACATCACCCGGCCGTTCACCGTCTTGATGTCGACGCTCACCGCGCCTCGCGGGTCGTCGTCCGCATTCGCCACGAACCGCACGCCGAGCTCGGTGGCCTCCTCGACGTCGGTCATCAGCTCCGCGGTCGCGATCAGGGTCTTGCTGGGAACGCAGTCGGTGAGCACGGCGGACCCGCCGATCCCGTTCCGCTCGACCAGCGTGACCGAGGCGCCGAGCTGGGCCGCGACCAGCGCGGCCTCGTAGCCGCCCGGTCCGCCGCCGATGATCACCACGCGAGTCACCCGGCCATTGTTCCTCAGGTCGCGCGGGATTGCCCGACATGGCCTAAGGTGATGATTCGTGCCGATATACGCCGCCTACGGATCCAATCTCGACCCGGTACGGATGAGCCAGCGGTGCCCGCACTCCCCGTTGCGGGGCGCGGGGTGGCTCACCGACTGGCGGCTGACGTTCGGCGGTGAGGCGTTCGGCTGGGACGGCCCGCTCGCGACCGTGGTGGAGGACCCGCTGCATCAGGTCTTCGTCGCGGTCTACGACCTCACGGCCGAGGACGAGCGGGCGCTCGACGAGTGGGAGGGCGTCGACCACGCCTTCTACCGCAAGATCCGGGTCCGGGTGCAGACACTGGACGGCGACCGGCTGGCCTGGGTCTACGTGCTGGACGCGTACGAGGGCGGCCTGCCGTCGGCCAGCTATCTCGGCCTGATCGCCGACGCGGCGGAGGCCGCGGGCGCTCCCGACGACTACGTCGCGGAGCTCCGGTCGCGTCCGTGCCGATCGGTCGGCCCCTGAGTGCCCGGGGATGTAGCGTCGACGGATGCGCATCCTGATCACCGGAGCCGCGGGAAGCATCGGCCGGGTCGTCATGCGCGGTATGGCCGAGCGAGGGCACGCCGTACGCGGGCTGGACCTTCGTCGGCCAGAGCCCGATTCACCCGGTGAGCTCCTCGTCGGCGACTGTCTCGACGCCGAGCTGGTCGCCTCCGCACTGCGCGACATCGACGGGGTCGTGCATCTCGCCGGGATTCCCGACGAGGCCTCGCTACCCGAAATCCTGCGCTCCCACGTGGAGACGACGGCCTCGATGTTGGACGGCATGAGCCGCGCGGGCGTCGCCCGGTTCGTCTACGCGAGCAGCAACCACGCGGTCGGACACGTGCCCCGGGTGCAGAGCCTCCCGACCACCGGCCGGCCGCGCCCGGACACGTTCTACGGGGTCGGCAAGGTGGCCGCCGAGGCGCTGTGTTCGCTGTACGCCGACCGGTACGGCATCGGGTCGGTCTGTTGCCGGATCGGCAGCTTCCGGGACCGTCCGGCGTCCCGTCGCCAGCTCTCCACCTGGCTGAGCCACGGGGACGCCGTACGCATGGTCGACGCCGCACTGACCGCCGCGGAGGTGCACGACGAGGTGATCTACGGCATCTCGGCCAACACCCGCCGCTGGTGGGATCTCGAGCCGGGTCGCGCGCTGGGATACCACCCGGAGGACGACGCCGAACGGTTCGCGGCCGAGATCCTCGCCGTCGAGGAGACCGAGACCGACCGCGTGGAGGCGTCCGTGGTCGGCGGGCCGTTCGCCGGTCCCGGGGTGGTACGCCGGCCCTTCGACCCGGCGTGACGATCCGGGATCATGGGCGCATGACCGAACGCACGGAGGCCGCGACGCGCTCGACCGGCGGCCACACGTCCCTCCTCGACCGGGCACGGGCGTGGCGCGACGAGGATCCCGACCCGCAGACCCGGTCCGAGCTGGCCGCCGTGATCGAGCGCACCGAGGCGGGCTCGACGCACGCGATGAACGACCTGGCCGACCGGTTCGCCGGACCGCTCGAGTTCGGAACCGCGGGGCTCCGAGGAGCGCTGGGCGCCGGGCCGAACCGGATGAACCGCGCGGTGGTGATCCGCGCGGCGGCCGGGCTCGCGGCGTACCTGAAGGCGGTGTACCTGAAGAAGGGCGGCGGCACCGTGGCGATCGGCTACGACGCCCGGCACAAGTCCGACCGGTTCGCGCGGGACACCGCGGCGGTCATGAGCGGCGCCGGCCTGGACGCCGTCGTGCTCCCCGGCCCGCTGCCGACTCCGGTGCTGGCGTACGCCATCCGGCACCTCGGCTGCGCCGCCGGGGTCATGGTCACGGCGTCGCACAACCCACCTCAGGACAACGGCTACAAGGTCTATCTGGGTGACGGCTGCCAGATCGTTCCCCCGGCCGATCGGGAGATCGCCCAGCGGATCGCCGCCGTGACGTCGCTCGCGGACGTGCCGCTCGGCGACGGCTGGCAGACCCTTGGCGACGAGATCGTAGACGACTACGCGCGCGCCGTGGTGGCGATCCCCGAGCCGGGGGGCCCGCGGGCGCTGCGGCTGGTCTACACGCCGCTGCACGGCGTCGGCGCGGGTGTGGTGTCGCGCGTCCTGCACGCCGCGGGTTTCACCGACGTGCACGCCGTGCCGGAGCAGAACGAACCGGATCCGGAGTTCTCCACGGTGTCGTTCCCCAACCCGGAGGAGCCGGGCGCGATGGACCTCGCGCTGCGGCTGGCCCGCGAGGTCGGCGCGGACGTGGTGGTCGCGAACGATCCGGACGCCGACCGGTGCGCGGTCGGAGTGCCCACCGACCAGGGCTGGCGGATGCTCCGCGGGGACGAGGTGGGCGCGCTGCTCGGAGACGCCATGCTGCGCCGGGACGCGTCCGGGGTGTACGCCGCGTCGATCGTCTCGTCGTCGCTGCTGGGGAAGATGGCGACCGCGCGCGGAATGGGATACGAGGAGACGCTGACCGGGTTCAAGTGGATCGCGCGGGTCGACGGGCTGGTCTACGGGTACGAGGAGGCGCTGGGGTACTGCGTGGCGCCCGGGATCGTGCGCGACAAGGACGGCATCTCCGCCGGGCTGCTGGTGGCGGAGCTGGCCGCGGTGTTGAAGGCCGACGGGCTCTCGTTGCTCGACCGGATCGACGAGATCGAGCGGGAGTACGGCGTGCACGCCACGGACCAGCTCTCGGTACGGGTCGACGACCTGTCCGAGATCGTCGCCGCGATGTCCCGGCTCCGGTCGTCGCCGCCGGACGCCCTCGGCGGCATGGCCGTCGAGCGGATCGAGGATCTGTCCGCCGGTGTCGCCGGGTTGCCGCCGACCGACGGGCTGCGTTACCGGCTCGCGGAGGGCGGGCGGGTCGTCGTCCGGCCGTCCGGTACCGAGCCGAAGCTCAAGTGCTACCTGGAGGTCGTCGTACCGTCGACCGACGGGGTCGAGGCCGCCCGGATCTCCGCCGCGGGCCGGCTGGACGCGATCCGTGCCGACCTGGCCACGGCCGCCGGCATCTAAGCCTCGACTTCGCGCCGAGATTGCACTTCTGGCCGCCCCGCCTCGGCCAGAAGTGCAATCTCGGCGCGAAGGATGGGGCGGGGCCCGGTCCCACCTAGACTGGACCGGTGACCGCCACCCTCCCGGCGGCCGGTGTCGACGGGGCCACCGAATCCCCGTCCGCACTGCGCCGCTTCCTGCACGGACTCCCCGGTGTCGACCAGGTCGGCGCCGAGGCCCGGGCCGCGACGCTCGCGACCCGTTCGATCAAGACCACGGCCAAGGCCTGGGCGATCGACCGGGCGATCTCGATGATCGATCTCACCACACTGGAGGGTCAGGACACCCCGGGCAAGGTGCGCGCGCTCTGCTCGAAGGCCGTACGCCCCGACCCTGCGGACCCCGATTGCCCCCGGGTGGCGGCGATCTGCGTCTACCCAGACCGAGTCCCGATCGCCAAGCAGGCGCTCGGTGACAGCGGCGTACGCGTGGCCAGCGTCGCCACCGCGTTCCCGTCCGGCCGTTCGACGCTCGATATCAAGCTGGCCGACACCCGCGCCGCGGTCGACGCCGGCGCGGACGAGATCGACATGGTCATCGACCGCGGCGCGTTCCTGGCCGGGGACTACCAGAAGGTGTACGACGAGATCGCCGCGGTCGAACAGGCATCCGGTCGGGCGCATCTCAAGGTGATCCTCGAGACCGGTGAGCTGGCGACGTACGACAACGTGCGCCGGGCCTCCTGGCTGGCGATGCTCGCGGGCGCCGACTTCATCAAGACCAGTACCGGCAAGGTGCAGCCGGCGGCGACCCTTCCGGTCACCCTCGTGATGCTCGAAGCAGTCCGCGACTTCCGCGACGCCACCGGACGGCAGGTCGGCGTCAAGCCCGCGGGCGGCATCCGTACGACGAAGGACGCGATCCGTAATCTCGTTCTGGTCAACGAAATCGCGGGTGACGACTGGCTCACCCCGGAGTGGTTCCGGATCGGCGCGTCGAGCCTGCTCAACGACCTGCTGATGCAGCGCACCAAGCTCACCACGGGCCGCTACTCCGGCCCCGACTACTTCACGCTCGACTAGGGGGCGACGCCAGATGGCCTTCGAGTACGCACCGGCTCCGGAGTCGCGCGCGATCGTCGACCTCAAGTCGTCGTACGGCGTCTTCATCGACGGCGAGTTCGTCGACACCGCGGACGGGCACACGTTCAAGTCGATCAGCCCGGCCACCGAGGAGGTGCTCGCCGAGATCACCGAGGCGGGCCCGGCCGACGTCGACCGGGCGGTCGCGGCCGCCCGCCGGGCGTACGACGACACCTGGTCCACCATGCCCGGCGCCGAGCGCGCGAAGTACCTCTACCGGATCGCCCGCATCGTTCAGGAGCGCTCCCGCGAGCTGGCCGTGCTGGAGTCGCTGGACAACGGCAAGCCGATCCGGGAGTCCCGCGACGTCGACCTCCCGCTGGTCGCCGCGCACCTCTTCTACTACGCGGGCTGGGCGGACAAGCTGGAGTACGCCGGCCTCGGACCCGATCCGCGACCCCATGGAGTTGCCGCCCAGGTCATCCCGTGGAACTTCCCGATGCTCATGCTGGCGTGGAAGATCGCCCCGGCCCTCGCGGCCGGCAACACGGTCGTACTCAAGCCGGCCGAGACCACCTCGCTCACCGCGCTCGCGTTCGCGGAGATCTGCCGACAGGCCGACCTCCCACCCGGCGTGGTCAACATCGTCACCGGCGCGGGCGACACCGGCCGCGCGCTCGTCGAGCATCCCGGTGTCGACAAGGTCGCGTTCACCGGGTCCACCGAGGTCGGCAAGGCGATCGCCCGCGCGGTCGCGGGCACCGCGAAGAAGGTCACCCTCGAGCTCGGCGGCAAGGCGGCCAACATCATCTTCGACGACGCGCCTCTCGACCAGGCCGTCGAGGGCATCATCAACGGGATCTTCTTCAACCAGGGCCACGTCTGCTGCGCGGGCTCGCGACTGCTGGTGCAGGAGAGCGTGTACGACGACGTGCTCACCAGCCTCAAGCGCCGGATGGCGACCCTGCGGGTCGGCGATCCGCTGGACAAGAACACCGACATCGGCGCGATCAACTCGGCCGAGCAGCTGGCCAAGATCCGCACGCTGTCCGATATCGGCGAGGCCGAAGGGGCCGAGCGCTGGTCGCCGCCGTGCGAGCTGCCGGACCGGGGGTACTGGTTCCGGCCGACGATCTTCACCGGCGTCTCCCAAGCACACCGGATCGCCCGGGAGGAGATCTTCGGCCCGGTGCTCTCGATCCTGACGTTCCGCACCCCGGCCGAGGCCGTGGAGAAGGCTAACAACACGCCGTACGGCCTGTCCGCCGGGGTCTGGACCGACAAGGGCTCGCGCATCCTCTGGACGGCCAACCAGCTGAAGGCCGGCGTGGTCTGGGCGAACACGTTCAACCGGTTCGACCCGACCAGCCCGTTCGGCGGCTACAAAGAGTCCGGCTACGGCCGCGAGGGCGGCAAGCACGGCCTCGCCGCGTACCTGAAGGGCGGCGAGAACTGATGGCCGACACCAAGCCGGCGCGCCTCGACGTACGCAAGACCTACAAGCTGTTCATCGGCGGCGGGTTCCCGCGCAGCGAGAGCGGCCGGTCCTACGTCGTGCACGACACCGAGGGCGGTTTCCTCGCCAACGCGGCCCTGGCGTCCCGCAAGGACGTACGCGACGCGGTGGTCGCGGCCCGCAAGGCGTTCCCCGGATGGTCGGGACGCACGCCGTACAACCGTGGCCAGATCGTCTACCGGGTTGCGGAGATGCTGGAGGGCCGGCGTGCGCAGTTCGCCGACGAGGTGGCCCGCGGCGAGGGCCTCGCGACCGGCGATGCCGAGGCGGCGGTGGACGCGAGCATCGACCGGCTGGTCTGGTACGCCGGATGGGCCGACAAGGTGGCCCAGGTCGTGGGGTCGAGCAACCCGGTCGCCGGGCCGTACTTCGACTTCTCCGTCCCCGAGCCGACCGGGGTGGTGGCCGTCGTGGCGCCCCAGGAGTCGTCCCTGCTCGGCCTGGTGAGCGTGCTGGCGCCGGTGATCGTCAGCGGCAACACCGCAGTCGTACTCGCCTCGGAAGCAAGGCCACTGCCCGCGATCACTTTCACCGAGGTGCTCGCGACGTCCGACCTTCCGGGCGGCGTGGTCAATGTGCTCACCGGCAGGATCGCCGAGGTGGCGCCCTGGCTTGCCTCGCACATGGACGTGAACGCGATCGACCTCACCGGCGTACGCGACGCCGACACCGCGCGCGAGCTGGAGCTCGCGGCCGCCGAGAACCTCAAGCGGGTACGCCGGCCGGACCCCGGAGACGAGCCGGACTGGACCGCGGATCAGGGTACGGCGCGGCTGACCTGGCCGCTGGAGACCAAGACGGTCTGGCATCCAATCGGCATCTGACCCTTGGCCCGCCTAGGAAAGGCCCTAGCCCTGCAGCCCCGACATCGCGAGGTAGCCGGCGAGGAAGGCCACCATCAGCACGACGACTGCGAGCACCCCGAGCCGCCAACCGCGCATTCCGCTCCATCGACCGGGTTCGGGTTCCCGGACTGTTACCGGCCAGGCATGGTTCAAGTGCACGGGCCTGCCGGTCGCGGCCCCCTCCAGTGCGTGCACGAACGAGTCGACGTCCGGCCAGCGCTTCTCCCGTTCGGGGTGCAGCCCCTTGAGCAGTACGTCGTTCAGTGCCAGCGGAAGCTCGGTGTACACCGTCGGAGGTTGCGGCATCCGCGCCGCCATCAGGTCGCCCAATCCGCCCTCGCGCGCCTGTCGCCCGGTGAACAGCTGGTAGGCGACGGCGGCGAGGGCGTGCACGTCGGCGCGGGTGTCCACCCCCGCGCCGGGCCAGGCCTGTTCGGGAGCCATGTACGCCGGTGTGCCGACCACCTGGGTGATCCCGGAGGCGTGCAACAGCGCCTTGGCCACACCCAGGTCGGCCACGAGCAACCGGGTCTCCCCGTCACCGACCGACTGCAGCAGGAGGTTCTGCGGTTTCACGTCGCGGTGCACGACGCCGAGCCGGTGCAGCACCGAGATCCCCAGACCCGCCTGACCCACCAGCCGAACCGTCTCCTCGACGCTGGGCGTGCCCTTCGCGAGCAGGTCGGCGACGGTTCCGCGGTCGGCGTACGTCATCACGAAGTACGGCGTGCCGTCGTCGGTCTCGCCGATGTCGTAGACCCGGACCACATGGTCCGCGTCCGCCCGCCGGAGGATGCGCCCCTCCTCCAGGAACCGCTCGCGCACGTCGGCGCGCTGTGCCCAGTTGTCGGCCAGCGCCTTCACGGCGACGGGGGAGTCCAGCTCTTCGTCGTGATAGAGCCATACCGTGGCGAAGCCCCCGACGCCGATCCGGGACACCTGTTGCAGCCGGCCGAGACGGCGTGGTAGAGACACACCGGTATTCTGCCCGATAGTCCACGAGCGGGGGATCCGCCATGAATCACGCCGGTTCGGAGTCCGGCGCGGCCGATGTGGAGTTGCTCGCGCGCCGGGCGGCGGCCGGCGACCAGGCCGCCCTGCATGACCTGCTGACCGCGATCCAGCCGCGGGTGATGCGCCTGTGCGCGCGGATACTTCCGATCCCGCAGGACGCCGAGGAGGCCTGCCAGGACGCCCTGCTGAAGGTGGCGACCCGGATCGGCCAGTTCGAGGGTCGCAGCCGGTTCACGACCTGGCTGCACACCGTTACCAGCAACCAGGCGCGGCAGACCTACCGTGCGCTCAAGCGCCGCGCCGCCGAACAGCCCGCGGACAAGCTGCCGGCGAACCCCGATCCACGCACGACGAGCGTGATCGCGGGCAGCCGGCTCGACCTGCTGGAGGCGCTGGAGGCGCTGGAGCGGAAACGCCCCGAGCTGGTCGAGCCGCTCGTGCTGCGGGACGTGGCCGGGCTCGACTACGCGGAGATCGCCCGGCAGCTCGGCTCCCCCGTCGGGACGGTCAAGTCACGCGTGCACGATGCGCGCAAGCTCATACGTCCCCTGTTGACGATGCGCGACTGACGCGTCGGTGACCCGTCGGTGAGCCGGTCACGGCAGGCGGCCGAGCACGGTGTACCCGGTGGGGATGCGGGCCACCTGCTCGCAGTCCCCCGACGTCGAGCAGGCCAGCAGGCGGGACCTTCGCAGGTTCAGGTCCGTGGCCACCAGCACCGCGAGCCGGTCCTCGCCGTACCAGCCGACCTCGGTCATCAGATCCTCGACGATCCGGCCGGTCTCCTGCCCGGTATCCGCGTCGAGCACGGACACCCAGCTCGGCCCGAGACCGTCGCTCCTCGAGTCCACCGCCAGCAGCCGGCGCCCGTCCGGGCTCATGCTGCCGGCGTCGCCGAACACCCGCACGTCGCAGTCGGTCCACAGCTTCGTTCGCGACTGGTCGAGATCGACGCCGAACGGGCATCCGCGCCGGGCGCCGAAGTGCGTGCTGAGCGCCATCACCGACCCGTCGCCGGCGACGACGTCGGCGGTCGATTTCGTCCACAGCGGCGTCAGCTCTCCGGCGCCGACCTGCCAGCGGGAGACGTTGCGGCCGAGCCGCACCTTGGTGGTGACGATGACGTCGCCGCTGGCGAACTGGGCGGCGACCGGCGTCTCCGGCGTCGAAACGCGCTCCTCGACCTCACCGGTGTCGACGTCCCGGATCACGACCTTGCGGGAGTCGGCGGCCGGGTAAACCACCCGCGACCCGTCGGCCGACAGGTCGATCGTGGGAATCCGGCCGGACTCCACGACGGCGGTGGCGCCGTCCTCCTGCACCCGGACGATCCTGCGGCCGCCGCCCAGTGCGTTCTCCAGGACGACCCAGCCGCTCGGCACGGCCACCAGGTCCCAGACCAATCCGGCCGGCGAATAGGCGATCGTCGTGTCGCCGTCGTGGATCTGAGCGGCCGCGTAGTAGAGCGGATCCTCGTCGGCGCCGGGGCGCTTCGTGGCCGGACGTCCGTCCGGCGTCTCCGCTGCCGGGCTCTCGGGCAGGTCGGCGCGCAGTTGCGCCGTGAGCACGCCGCCGGCGAGCCCCACGGCCGCCGCGGCCACCACGACGACGGAGGTCATGGCCGGACCTCTTCGCATGACCCCTCCCTCAGTCCCGCCGGCCGAGCACGGCATCGCCCGCGAGATCCGGCACCGTCTCCGTGCATTCTCCATCGACCGTGCAGGTCAGCATCCGGAAGCCCCGGGCCTTCCGGTCCTCACCCACGAGTACCCCGACGGCGTCGTCGCCCAGCCAGTGCGCACCCGCCACCAGCCGCCCCCGGATGCGGCCGACCTCGGTGCCGGACTCGGAATCCAGCACCGCGACCCAGCGCCGCCAGTCTCTCAGGGTGCGCCCCCTCCAGTAGGGCGGATCGGTCGCCAGCAGCAGGCTGCCCGACGGGTTGAAGGCGCCGGATCCGGCGTACCCCCGGACGTCACACTCCCGCCACCGAGCGCGCTCCGGAGCGCTGGTCGGGAACACCCCCGGGCACGGGCGGCCCGGGAACCCGGCACGGGCGAGCAGCATCCGGGAGCCGTCGGCGGACACCGCGTTCGGCTCCTTGTCGGACTGCACTCGGGTCACGGCGTCGGTCGCCGGGTCCCACCTCATCATGTGGTCGCGCGCGTCGATCCCGGTCCGGTAGATGACGTCCTCCCCGGCGAAGTTGGCGAATCCGGGATACGCCTTCCCGGTCGAGAGCCGCTCGACCACACCGCCGGTCTTCACGTCGACCACCGCGACCGCCGTCGAGTGCCCGAGCGGATAGACGATCCTCGATCCGTCCGTGGACACGTCAAAGGTGTCGATCAGTCCCGAGTCGAGAGTCCTGCTGTCGCCGTTCCTCCTGACGAGCACGAGCTTGTGGGTGTCCTCGAAGGACTTCTCGAGCAGCACCCAGCCGCTGTCGACGGCCACCAGGTCGTCGACGCTCCCGTCCGGCCGATACGCAACGACGGTCTCGCCGTCGTGGATCTCACCACCCGCGTAGTAGAGCGGATCCGCCTCGTCGGCGGCGGGGGTCTGATCGCGGTCGTCGGCGGCGTACCGCAGCTGGGCCACGAGCACGCCGGCGGCCAGCCCGACCACGGCCGCGCACACCGTGACTACTCCTGGTAGCCGAGACGGCCGCATATTCGGTCCTCACCTGTCGACGCCGGTACTGCTTGAGACGCACCAGACGTTCGTTCGGTTGTCGGACGTTCGGTACGCCCACCCATGGGCTATGCACTCGTCGTGGGAAGTTCACGATCCTCTCATGGCAAGAAAGGTAGCGACCCGATGTCGAGCGCGGGCGTTCTGGCTGGCGTCGTATGTCGTGTGGCGCATTCTGGTCGTGATTTCCGCCTCGGCTGTGAGCGATCCAATTCGCGCCACCCTGGCCGACGGGTCGGCCGTGCGCCGCATCGATCGCACGTCCCGAACGGTCCGCCGGCTCGTTCCGACTCTCGCTAGGGCGTGCGGACCGGTCGGGGTTTGCGACAGACCGTGCGCGATTTTCTTTGTAACGAAACGAAAACAGGCTTGCATCTCGGTTGAGAGAAGCTATACTCGAACATACTAGCGAACACGTCGCGGAGGTTCTTCGATGACGGTCCAGCCCAGCATCGGCGAGATCACGCCGGAGGATGTGGGTTGGGCCGAGCTGCGCATGACGCCTGCGGGTGCGGGGTTGGCCAGGCTGCTCGACGATCGGAATCCGGCGAGTCTGGAGGATGCGTCGCTGGTCGACGCACTCACGGCAGCCAGAAGGCAGGCCAGCTACTACGAAGCCCAGCAGTTGACGCTGATGCAGGAGTTGTATCGGCGGCGTCAGGTCGAAGACCAGGAGCGTCGTGAGGTGGTCAAGGCGCGGTCGCAGACGTTGACCGAGCTGCAGCCGGTGCTGGGTCAGTCCCGCACCAGGTTGGGCAGCCGGTTGCGGTTGGGCGAGGCACTGGCGACGCGGTTGCCGCGGGTGTGGGGGTTGCTGTCGGCGGGGCGGATCGACGAGTACACCGCCAGCCTGATCGTCTCCGAATTGGACAAGCTGACCGATGAGTCGCTGGTTCCGGTGGTGGAACAGAAGGTTGTCGACCGGCTGGCCGCCGGCATCGACGGCGAGGGTGTGGTGGTGACCCCTCCGGCGCAGGTGGGCCGATGGGCCCGGGCGCTGGTCGCCGAGGCCGAACCCGACCGGCACGAGGAACGGTTCCGGAAGGGGTTCGCCGACCGCAGTGTGGGCGTGTTCGGCACCGGTGATGGGCTCGCCGATCTGGTGCTGTCGCACTCGAGTGCCGAGTTGGAAGCCCTCAGTCACCGGTTGAGTCTGATCGCCCGGCAGACCGGTGCCGACGACCCCCGCAGCATGGACCAGCGCCGCGCCGATGTCGCGGTCGACCTGCTGCTCGGACGGGCGGAGTGCACCGTGTCGACCAGCCGGCTGGAAACCGGCGATCTGGACCCGGGGGATGGTCCCGACCGTGCACCGGTGAACCACGGCGGCGGGGTTGGGGCGCAGGTCCATGTCACGGTGCCGATCCAGACCCTGATGGGCGTCTCCGATCATCCCGGGCAGCTACTCAATGGGGAGCCTGTGCCGGCGTCGCTGGTGCGGCGGATCGCCACGGACCCGTCCTCGACCTGGTATCGGCTGCTGACCGACCCGGTCGGGAACCTGCTCGACCTGTCGACCAAGTCCTACAAGCCGACCCCACCGTTGTACCGGGCGATCGTCGCCCGCGACCGCACCTGCGTCGCACCCGGGTGCACGACCAGTGCACAGGCCGGGGAGACCGACCACACGATCCGCTACTCCGAGGGTGGGTCCACCTCCTACGACAACACCGGACGCCCGTGTCAGAGCCATCATCGGGCGAAGGAATCCCCCGGGTTCCAGCTCACCCAACCCACACCCGGCGTCTTCGTGTGGTCCTACCCGAGTGGGCATGCCTACACCAGCCGACCGGACCCGCATCCGGTCGCCGACTGGCCCGACCACTGGCAGCAACCGGTGTCCGCGACCCAGTTGCAGGACGCGCTGCGCATGCACGACCTCAACCGCCGACTTCGAGACGACGCCCGACTCCGCGACACCACGCGTCGAGTTCTCGAGGCCCGGCTCCGAGGCTGGTACGCCGCCAGTCCCGACGACCGGGACGAGCGGGTGGATCCCGACGAGCCCATCCTCGACCACGAGACCACCGCAGTGCTCCACGACCTACTCGAACACGCCGCGCTGAACTAACGCCGCCGGCGCGTGAGCACCGTCCGAGCCTCGGCCGATACGATCTGGACCGCCTCGCCAGTCGGACGATGTGGGTGCGATGACATAAGGTACGCCGCGTGCGTTCGTATCCCGACGCCGTGTTCGTCCCCGGAGATCCTCCGCGCACCGGCGTACTCGCGCTGTGGGGCGACGGCGTCGAGCCCGATGCGGAGCTCGACCTGGTACTGCCCGCCGGCTCGCAGGTACGTCGCACGCGCACCCGAGTCCGGCTGGTCCCGATGGCCGACGCGATCCCGCTGTTGACCGCCGCCACGCACGACCAGGCCACCCGGTCGTTCCGGGCGTGGTCCACGGCCGCGCTCACCGGCGCCGGCCTGATCGGTCGTGGCCGGTTGTTGCCGGCCGTCAGCCCGGGCGGGTACGGCGCCTGGCGGGTCGGGCCGCTGGACCGGGCCGACGAGGAGTGGCTGGACCGGCTCGCCGCCGCGATGCCGGCGCGGGCGCATGCGCTGCCGATTGAAGGCACTCGGCCGATCCGGCTGCGCTCTCCGCAGTCGCTGGTCCAGAAGTTCTGGGACGCGATGGCCGACGTCCTGGTCCGCACCTCCACGGCCGAGCTGGCCGCCGACGCGAAGCCGTTTACCGTCACCGAGCCGGTCGATCTCGAGGGGCCGACCGAGTGGCTGACCCGGGCACAGTACGCCGAGTCCGCCGGCGTCCGGCTGGTGCTGCGGATCGAGCCACCCGAGGACGAGCCGGACCAGGAGGCCGACCACACCGAGACCTCGGACGAGGCGCAGTTTCGCGGTGTACTCCAGCTCCGCAGCACAGCGGACCCCAGCCTGCTGGTCGACGTCGCCGACCTGTGGGACGCACCGGCCGCCGTGCTCTCCCGGCTCGGCCACCAGGCCGAGACCGACCTGTTGCTCACGCTGCGCCGAGGAGCGCGCAGCTGGCCGCCGTTGACGCCCGCGCTTGCCGCAGCCAGTCCGACGTCGGTGGCGCTCGGCTACGACGACCTCGAGGACCTGCTCACCGGCGGCGCCGAGGCCCTGGACGGCGCAGGTATCGAGGTGCTGTGGCCGAAGGGTCTTTTCCAGGGCAGCCTGCGAATCCGCGCCGGTGTGCACGCGACCCCGGCTCCACCCGGCGAGGCCAAGACCGGTTTCTCACTCGACGAGCTGCTGGAGTTTCGCTGGCGACCCACGCTCGACGGCGATCCACTGACCGACGACGAGGTGGCGGCGCTGGCCGAGGCGAAGCGGCCGCTGATCCGGCTCCGTGGCCGCTGGGTCAAGGTCGACCGCGAGCTGATCGACCGGCTGCGCCGCCGGACCACCCACCGGCTCGGCCCGGCCGAGGCGCTTGCCGCCGCGCTGACCGGCGAGGTCGACGTCGATGGCGAGCCGGTCGAGTTCCGTGCCGAGGGCTCGATCGCCGACCTGGCCGAGCGGATCACCTCCGCTGCCGCGCACCCGCCGGACATCGCGTCTCCCGCCGGCCTGCGAGCGACGCTGCGACCTTACCAGCAGCGCGGTCTCGCCTGGCTGTCGCAGCTGACCAGCCTCGGGCTCGGCGGCTGCCTCGCCGACGATATGGGCCTGGGCAAGACCGTGCAGGTGATTGCCTTGCACCTGCATCGACGAACTTCCAGCTCCGGCCCCACGCTCGTGATCTGTCCCACGTCGCTGTTGGGGACCTGGCAGCGCGAGCTCGAGCACTTCGCTCCGGAAGTTCCCGTACGCCGCTTCCACGGGGGCAGGCGGCACCTGGACGACGTCGCGGACGACGAGATGGTGCTGACCAGCTACGGTGTCGTGCGTCAAGACCACGAGACGCTGGCCGGGATCGGCTGGGGGCTCGCGGTCGCCGACGAGGCACAGCACGCGAAGAATCCCTTCTCCCGTACGGCGAAATCCCTCCGCGCCGTCCCTGCCACGGCTCGGGTCGCGCTCACCGGCACCCCGGTCGAGAACCGGCTGTCCGACCTGTGGTCGATCCTGGACTGGACGACTCCGGGGATCCTCGGGCCGCTCGACCGGTTCCGGCACCGGCTCGCCGTACCAGTCGAGCGGTATCGCGACCCGGAAGCCACCGCCCGCCTCGGGCAAATCACCCGGCCGTTCCTGCTACGCCGCCGTAAGTCCGACCCCGGCATCGCACCGGAGCTGCCTCCCAAGACCGAAAGCAACGTCGTCGTGCCGCTGACCACCGAGCAGACGACGTTGTACCAAGCCGTCGTGGACGAGTCCCTGGCGAAGATTCGGGACACCGAGGGCATCGAGCGGCGCGGCATGGTGCTCGGCCTGCTCACTGCGCTGAAGCAGGTCTGCAACCATCCGGCGCAGTACCTACACGAGAGCCAGCCGCTGCCCGGCCGGTCGGGCAAGCTGGCGGCTCTCGACGAGCTGGTCGACGTGCTGGTGGACGAGGGCGAGTCGGTGCTGGTCTTCAGCCAGTACGTCGAGATGTGCCGCCTCCTCGAGGCGCACCTGCGCGACCGCGGCTTTTCCTCGTTGTTCTTGCACGGCGGGGTCGGACCGAAGCGGCGGGAGCATCTCGTCGACTCGTTCCAGAGCGGCGAAGCGCCGATTTTCCTTCTGTCGTTGAAGGCTGGCGGTGTAGGGCTAAACCTCACCAGGGCCACGCACGTGGTGCACTACGACCGGTGGTGGAACCCGGCGGTCGAGGACCAGGCGACCGACCGGGCGTACCGCATCGGACAGGACCGGCCGGTCCAGGTCCACCGGCTGGTCACGGAAGGAACGCTCGAGGACCGGATCGCGGCCGTGATCGAGTCCAAACGCGATCTTGCCGACGCGGTCGTGGGTTCCGGCGAAGCGTGGATCGGCGAGTTGTCCGACGCCGAGTTGTCCGACCTGGTGCGGCTCGGGGGTACGTCATGAGTCCACGATCGCGCACACCGTGGTGGCGGGACCGCCCGGCCGAGGACCACCGCCCGCCGCCGGCTCACGGGCCGGGCTCGCGGCGCGGGTTCGGCCGCACCTGGTGGGGCAGGGCATGGGTGCGGGCGCTGGAGGACCAGGCCTGGCTGGAGCCCGGTCGGTTGTCCCGCGGCCGAGGATACGCACGGCGCGGGACGGTACGCAGCCTGGCGGTCGCACCCGGCGGCGTCACGGCGAACGTCCAGGGCACCCGGGCGACGCCGTACGACGTCACCGTGAAAGTGCGGGCCTTCACCGAGCCGGAGTGGAAGCGGGTGCTCGATGTGATCGCCGCCCAGCTCGGCCGGACCGCCGCGCTGCTGGACGGGGAGCTTCCGCCCGAACTGGTGGACGACGTGGGGCTCGCCGGGCTGGACCTGCTGCCCGGTCCGCACGAGGTGGAGACCAGGTGCTCGTGTCCGGACTTCGCCGAGCCGTGCAAGCATTCGTCGGCGGTCTGCTACCTGGTCGCCGACGTGCTGGACGAGGATCCGTTCGCGCTCCTGCTGATGCGCGGACGGGAACGGGCGACCGTGCTCGCAGAGCTCCGCGCACGACGTGCGACCTCACCAGACGACGACCGAGCCGCGACCGATCACGAGCCCGTCGACGAGGGGTTACCGGCGCGGGCGGCGTACGCGGCCGAGGCGGCGGAGCTGCCGGTGCCGCCGATGCCGCCCGCGCGCCCCGGACGGCCCATGCTCGCCGACCTCGCACCACCGCCCAGCGCCGGAGTCGACGGTGAGGGGCTCGCCGTACTGGCGACCGACGCCGCCGTCCGAGCCTGGAAGCTGGCCACCGGCGACGGAGACGGGGATCTGACGCTGCCGGTCGAGGCCGACGTGGCCCGGCGCGCCGCCGCGCTGCTCGGTCAGCCGGCCCTGTACGACCTGGCGTCCAGGGCCGGGATGTCGTCGCGGCAGCTCACCAGCCACGCGCTCGCGTGGCGGCACGCCGGTACCGACGGCCTGCGGATCCTGACCGACGACTGGCGGCCTGACCACGGTGCGATGAGCGCGGCCCGGAATGCACTCACCGTCGTCGCGCCCAACACGCAGGTACAGGTGCGCGGAAACCGGGCCACCTCGGGACGACGACAGATCCGGCTCGGCCGGGACGGACGGTGGTACCTCCTCACGAAATCCTTCCGTGGCTGGGATCTCGCGGCGCCGCCGGCCGACGATCCGAGTGCCCTCTTCGGGCCGGGCTGACTCCCCGGCGCATCACGGCACGAAGAAACACCGTGTACTCCTGCCCAGCCGGAGCCGTCGGATGTGGGTCGCCGGTCAGCTCCGCCTCAAGGCGCCGCTGAATCCCGCACCGAGCAGAGTCGCACCGACCGCGAGGAAGCACCCGACCGCCAGCCACGTGACCGTGCCGTTCTCGATCTCGGCGGGAAGGCCGGGCACGTCGAGCACCCAGCCGGTCGCGTCGAGCGGTCCGGCGACGTACACCAGCGCGGGGAACACACCCCACACCACACCCGCCAGCAGCGGACCGACGGCCGACCGCGCGCCCAGGGACGCGACCAGGACCAGCAGGAACGCCCCGGCCAGCAGCGCCGCCAGACCGGGCAGGTCCCGCTCGCCGGTCATGTTCTGAGCGGCTCGGAGCCAGCGCGCCCCACCGTAGGTCATGAGCGCGATGGCGATCGGGGTCAGCACCAGGCCGGTGAGCAGGCTGAGCAAGTGCCAGATCATCCGCCCACCCGAGCGCGGTTCGGCGTAGGGCTCGGGCTGTTCTGGGGATTCCGGCGTCGACGACACAGTCACACACCTCCTGCACCGAGACCCTACGGCACGCCCGCCGCCACTCTCTCGATCACGAGGGGCGGGGGTGTGTACGGCGTGTTCTCCGGCTCGATGTCGAAGGCGCCGTCCAGCGCCTGCATCGCGCGCGGGAAGCGACCGGGGTCGTCTGCGTGCAGGGTGAGCAGGGGTTGCCCGGCCCGTACGGCATCCCCCGGCTTCGCGTGAAGTGCGACGCCCGCACCGGCGGACACCGGATCCTCCTTACGCGCGCGTCCGGCACCGAGCCGCCACGCCGCCACCCCCACCGCGAGCGCGTCCAGCCGGGTCAGCACCCCGGACGACCCGGCGGCGGCGGTGTGCGTCACGGGCGCGACCGGAAGCTCGGCGTCCGGGTCGCCGCCCTGCGCGGAGACCATCCGCCGCCACACGTTCATCGCGGAGCCGTCGCGCAGCCGGTCCGCCGGGTCCAGGTCGTCGACGCCGGCCGCGGCCAGCATCTCCCGGGCGAGCGCGAGGGTCAGCCGTACGACGTCGTCCGGACCACCGCCGGCCAGCACCTCGACCGCCTCCCGCACCTCCAGCGCATTGCCCACGGCCAGGCCGAGCGGAGTCGACATGTCGGTCAGCAGCGCGACCGTGGTCACGTCCGAGTCGGCACCGAGCTCGACCATCGTGCGGGCAAGCTCGCGGGCGTCGTCGAGCCGTTTCATGAAGGCTCCGCTGCCGACCTTCACATCCAGCACCAGAGCGCCGGTGCCCTCCGCGATCTTCTTGCTCATGATCGAGCTCGCGATCAGCGGGATGGACTCGACGGTCCCCGTGACGTCGCGCAGCGCGTACAGCTTCCGGTCGGCCGGGGCCAGGCCCGCACCCGCCGCGCACACCACCGCGCCGACCTCCTCCAGCCGGTGCAGCATCTCCTCGTTGGACAGCTCGGCCCGCCACCCGGGTATCGACTCCAGCTTGTCCAGCGTGCCGCCGGTGTGTCCGAGCCCTCGGCCGGACAGCTGCGGTACGGCGACTCCGCAGGACGCGACCAGCGGCGCCAGCGGGAGCGTGATCTTGTCACCGACCCCGCCGGTCGAGTGCTTGTCGACGGTACGCCGCGACAGCCCGGAGAAGTCCAGCCGCTCGCCGGTCGCGATCATCGCGGCCGTCCAGCGACCGACCTCGCGGCGGCTCATGCCGTTCAGTACGACGGCCATCGCGAGCGCCGACATCTGCTCGTCGGCCACCACGCCACGGGTGTACGCGTCGACCACCCAGTCGATCTGCGCGTCGTCCAGCTCGCCGCGGTCCCGCTTCACCGCGATCACTTCGACGGCGTCGTGTTCCTCAGCCACGACCGGCCTCGCCCTCGGGTCGGGTGGAGGCGGCGACGCGTACGGACTCGTATCCGCGGAGCACCAGCGTGGGCCGCCGCAGCGGCGCCGCGGCCAACCCGAGGCCGGGCCAACGCCGCACCAGGCGGGCCAGCGACTCCACCAGCTCCATCCGGGCCAGCGGCGCGCCGAGACAGAAGTGCACTCCCGCGCCGAACCCCACGTGAGGGTTGGGATCCCTGCCGACGTCGAACACGTCCGGCCGTTCGAAAACCCGGCCGTCCCGGTTCGCCGAGCCCAGCAGTACGGCGACCATCTCCCCGGTCGCCAGCGGCCGGCCCCCGAGCTCGAGGTCCGCGGTCGCCGTACGCTCGAAGAGCTGCAGCGCGGAGTCGAACCGGATCATCTCCTCGACCGCGGTCGACGCCAGCCCTGGATCCGCGCGCAACCGAGCGAGCTGCTCCGGATTCTCGAGCAGTGCGACGAAACCGTTCCCAAACACGTTGACCGACGCCTCGTGCCCCGCGTTCAGCAGCAGGACGACCGAGGCCACCAGCTCGTCATCGGTCAGCGCGCCGCCTCCGGCACCGCCGTCCGGCCGGAGCAGGTCCGACATCAGGTCGTCGCCCGGACGCCGCCGCTTGGCCCGGGCATGGTCGCGGATGTAGCCGGCGAACTCGGCGCCGGCCGCCACCGCCGCATCCTCCATCTTGCGGGAGCGGGTCTCCTCGTACATCCGGACGATCGCCTGCGACCACCGCCGCAGCTCGGTGTGATCCGACGCGGGTACGCCGAGGAGCTCCGCGATCACCAGCACCGGCAACGGTTCGGCGTACTCCCGGATCACGTCGAAGCCGGCCGGGTCCACCCGGTCGAGCAGCTCTCCGGCGAGCGCCCGGACCCGCGGCCGCAGACGCTCGACATGCCCGCGCGCGAACGCCTGCGCGACCGGCCGGCGGAGCCGGGTGTGGGCGGGTGGCTCGTTCTCCATCATCTGGTTGCGGTGCAGCAGGTTGAACGGCGCGAACCGGTCGGCGGGCTGCTTGTCCGACCAGATCCGGCCGAGCCTCCGGTCGCGCAACGCGGCGTTCGCCTCCGCATGTGCGAACACCAGCCAACGTCGCGATCGCTCGTGCCACAGCACGGCTCCGCGTTCGCGCATCCGCGCGAACTCCTGGTACGGGTTCGCCGCCACGTCCGGATCGGTCAGGTCGATATCCGCGACCGGCCGGCGGGTGGCGGCGGCCGGCCGGGTCAAGGCCGGCCCCGTAGGTCGTCCGGCCCGAACGCGTCGGGAAGCAGCTGGTCCATCCGGCGCACACCTGAGGGAGTCATCACCTCCAGCTCAGCACCACCGTGCTCCCACAGCAACTGCCGGCAGCGCCCGCACGGCATCAATGGCCGCCCTTCACCGCCCACGCACACCAGGTGGGTGAGCCGGCCGCCCCCGCTCGCGTGCAACGCCGAAACCAGTCCGCACTCGGCGCACAGTCCGAGGCCGTACGAGGCGTTCTCGACGTTGCACCCGGTCACGACCCGGCCGTCGTCGACCAGCCCGGCCGCGCCGACCGGAAAGGACGAGTACGGCGCATAGGCCCTCTGCATCGCCTCGGCCGCGGCGGCCTGCAGCCCGGCCCAGTCGACCGCCGATGCCTCCGCCACGGCTCAGCCGGCCTGACCGCGCCGGTAGCTCATGCCGATGGTGGCCGGCACGCGCAACCGCTGGGACGCGAGCGCGAGCACCAGGATGGTCGTGACGAACGGCGTCATCCCGGTGAAGTCCGCGGGGATCTCGTCGCTCAACATGAACCACGCGAAGAACCCGACCGAGGCGACGAACGACACCGCGCCCGGGACCATCTGCGCCCGGCGTACCTGCAGCGCCGCGAGCACCAGAAGACAGATCGCCACGAGCAGCAGCAGCGCGTGGATGGACAGGCCGCTGCCCGGCCGAAGGTGGAGTCCCTCGGTGTAGCCGAAGAGGGTGGACCCCATGAACAGCCCGCCGGGCCGCCAGTTGCCGAAGATGTTCGCCGCCAGACCGATGTAGCCACGACCACCGACGATCCCGTTCTGGTAGCCGGACGACGCGACCAGCACCAGGTAGGCGCCACCCAGACCGGCGAACCCGCCGGAGGCGGTGACCGCGACGAACTTGTACAGGTAGACGTTCACGCCCAGGGTCTCGGCCGCCGACGGCGACTCGCCGCAGGAACGCAGTCGCAGCCCGAACCGGGTACGCCAGAGCAGCCACCCGGACCCGATCACCAGGGCCACCGCGAGCAGCGTGACGACCGACATCTCCCACACCAGGGCACGCATCGCCGAGGCGACGTCGGACACCAGGAACCAGTGCCTGCTCTGAACCTCGAGCAGCCAGTCGCTGACGCCGGGGACCGTGATCGTCGGAGGCGTGTCCAGCGTCGGCGACTGTGTGGGGCCGCCGCCCGGCAGGCCGGAGAAGTAGGCCTCGGCGAGGAACGCCGCCACCCCGGTGGCCATGATCGTGATCGCCACCCCGGAGACGATGTGATCGACCCCGAAGGTGACCGTGGCCAGTGCGTGTATCAGGCCGCCGATCGCGCCGAAGAGCAGTGCACCGAGCAGGCCGATCCAGATGCCGTAGTAGTACGTGAAATAGCCGGCGCCGAGGGCTCCGAGGATCATCATGCCCTCCAGCCCGATGTTGATGATCCCGGTCCGCTCAGACCACAACCCGCCGAGACCGGCCATCGCGATCGGGATCGCCGCGATGAGCGCCTGCCGCAACGTCCCCGACGAGGTCAGCTCGTGGGCACCGGTGAGCACCCGGACCAACGACACCAGCACCAGGGCGGAGAGCAGCCACAGCCATATCCGGCCCCGCCGCGCGGCCCTGGGTGGCGGAGCGATGGCGGCCGGTGCGAGGGTTTCGGACGGTGGTGCGACCGTCATGCGACCACCCCCTCCGTCTCCTGCTTGCCGGAGGGACCGCCCATGCTGCGGGCGACGCCGCGCTGCTCGGCGGTGTTGCGGTAGCGGCGTACGACCTCGTACGCGATCACCACCGACATCACGATCACGCCCTGGGTCACCACCACGACGTCCGGCGACACCTGGGCCACGATGTCCAGCACGTTCGACTGCTCGATGAGGAACGAGAAGACGATCGCGCCGAGGGCGATGCCGATCGGATGGTTGCGCCCCAGCAGGGCGACCGCGATCCCGGTGAACCCGATCCCGCTCTGGAACGTCGACGCGTACGCGTGGTCGGTGCCGAACAACAGCGGCATGCCGACCAGGCCGGCGACCGCACCGGAGAGCAGCATTGCCATGACCACCATGCGCTTCACGTCGACCCCGCTGGCGAGCGCGGCCGGTTGGGATGCGCCGGTGGCCCGCAGCTCGAACCCGAAGCGGGTCCGGTTGAGGATGAGCCAGTACGCGACTCCGGCCAGCACGGCCAGCACTGCGAACCCGTAGACCTTGCTGGCCTCACCGGGGATCAACGGGATGCCGCCCACCCAGCTGTCCCTCGGCAGCGGGGTGGTGGTCATGGTCTCGCCGCGGCGCTCGCCCACCTGGCGCAGCAGGTACGCCACGAGGGTCCCGGCGATGGAGTTCAGCATGATGGTCGAGATGACCTCGCTGACGCCCCGCGTCGCCCGGAGCAGTCCGGCGATGCCCGCCCAGAGGGCGCCCACCAGCATCGCGACGAGCACCGCGACCGCCGTGTTGAGGTAGCCGGGCAGCCACGCCTGCCCGGCGAAGACGGCCGCCGCGAAAACCGCCACGCGGTACTGACCCTCGACGCCGATGTTGAACAGCTTCATCCGGAAGCAGATCGCGGCCGCGAGCCCGGACAGGTAGAGCACGACGCTGTTGTTGATGATGTTGACGAAGTTGCGCGCGTCCGGCATCCGGAAGAGCGCGTCCCAGAACCGGCTGACCGAGTCCCCGGCCATCAGCAGGATCAGCGAGGTGACCACCCCGGCCACCACGAAGGCGAGGAGCGGAGCGGCCAGCACCGTCGCCAGCCGGCGGACCGCGGTCACGACGCCTCCCCTTCCGCGCCGGTCATCGCCGCGCCGAGCTCCTGAGGGCTGACCGTCTGCGGGTCGAACTCCCCGACCAACCGGCCGCGCAGGATCACCTGGATGCTGTCGGACAGCCCGATGAGCTCGTCGAGGTCAGCCGAGACCAGCAGCACGGCGAGACCGAGCTTGCGGGCCTCCCGGATGTGGTCCCAGATCGCCGCCTGCGCTCCCACGTCCACGCCTCTCGTGGGATGCGCGGCCACCAGCACCACCGGGTCGCCGCTCATCTCACGGCCGACGATGAACTTCTGCTGGTTCCCGCCGGAGAGGGCCAGCATGTGCGTGTCGACGCTCGGGGTACGGACGTCGTACTGCTCCAGGATGCGGGCGGAGTCGGCGCGTGCGCCCCGGAGGTTCAGCCAGACGCCACGAGTGCTGGGCTCCCGGGTCTGGTGGCCGAGGATGCGGTTCTCCCACACCGTGGAGTCGAGCAGGAGGGCGTGCCGCTGGCGGTCCTCGGGGATGTAGCCGATGCCCGCGCCCCGCCGGTCGCGCGCGCCCCACCCGGTGATGTCCCTGGACTCAAGCTCGATCGTGCCCGTGCTGGCCCGGCGGATGCCGACGACCGTCTCCACCAGTTCGGTCTGGCCGTTCCCCTCGACGCCCGCGATACCGAGGACCTCGCCGGCGTGGATGCGCAGGTTGATGTCGCTCAGGAGGGAGCGGCCGACGGGGTCCACGAGGGAGACGTCGGTCAGCTCCAGCCGCACCTGGTCGGTCACCGTCGACTCCGCCGTGCTCGGTGACGGGAGCTCGGTGCCGACCATCAGCTCGGCGAGGTCGTGCGCGGTCACGTCCGACGGCTTGACGGACGCGACGGTGGTGCCGCGGCGCATCACCGTGATCTCGTCGGCGATGGCCAGCACCTCGTCCAGCTTGTGCGAGATGAAGAGCAGGGTGTTCCCCTGGGCCCTCAGCTCGCGCAGGTTGTCGAAGAGCGCATCGACCTCCTGCGGCACGAGGACGGCGGTCGGCTCGTCCAGGATGATGATCCTCGCGCCTCGATAGAGCACCTTCAGGATCTCGATCCGCTGTCGCTGACCGACCCCCAGGGTCTCGACCAGCTCGTCGGGGTCCAGCTCGAACCCGTACGCGCGGGAGATCTCGGCCACCTTGGCACGCGCCCTGTCGCGGATCCCGTAGAGGCCCTCCGCACCGAGGATGACGTTCTCCAGCACGGTGAGGTTGTCCGCCAGCATGAAGTGCTGGAAGACCATGCCCACGGCGTGCTCGATGGCGTCGGTGGGCGAGTGCAGGGTGAGCTGCTCGCCGTTCAGCGCGATCGTGCCACGGTCCGGCTTCTGGACGCCGTACAAGATCTTCATCAGCGTGGTCTTGCCGGCGCCGTTCTCACCGACCAGCGCGTGGATGGTCCCACGGCGGACGCTGAGATCGACCTCGTGGTTCGCGACCACACCGGGGAAGGACTTCCCGACGCCGTGCAGCTCGACGGCCGGGACGGACGCCGACTCGCTCACTGCGTCTCCTCGCTACGCTCGTCGACTCCGTGAGCGAGTGCGCAGCGTTGTCTGGTTCGCTCGCTTCGCGCGCTCACGCGGCCTCCACGCAGTCGCTCGTCGGTCGCGCGATCAGGGCGTGTCCGGAACCTTGATCCCCCCGTCGATGATCTGCTGCTTGTACTCGTCGAGCTGTTCGGCGATGTCGTCGACGAACCCGCCGGTCGTGGAGTAGCCGACGCCGTCGCTGCTGAGGTCGTAGGTGACGAAGCCCGACGGCGCGTCGCCCTCGACGACGGCCTTGATGTACTCCTGGACGCCGACGTCGACCCGCTTCAGCATCGAAGTGAGGATGTACGGCTTCTGGCTCTGGCCGACGGTCTTGTACTGGTCGGAGTCGACCCCGATCGCCCAATGCCCGTCGCCCGCGGACTCGACCGCCTGGAAGACGCCGAGACCCGACTTGCCGGCGGCGTGGTACACGATGTCGGCACCGGACTCGTACATCCCGTTCGCGGCGGCCCGGCCGCCCGGTGGGTTCTCGAAGCCCTTCACGGCCTCGTCCTGGTTCTGGGTGAGGTACTTGATGTCGATCTGGATGCTCGGGTCGACCTCCTCGACCCCGGCGACGAAACCGGCCTCGAACGACTGGATCAGCGGTCCGTCCACGCCGCCGACGAAGCCGACGTGGCCGACCTCGGTCTTGAGCGCGGCCGCCGCGCCGACCAGGAACGACCCCTCCTGGGCGGCGAACACCAGGTTGGCCACGTTGGGCGCCTCGGCGAACCCGTCGACCACGGCGAAGTTGACGTCGCGATAGTCGGGCTCCTTGGCGACGTTCTGGGCGGCGACGCTGTAGATGAAGCCGACCCCGATGATCGGGTCGAAGCCCTCGTCCGCCAGGGTGCGCAGGCGCTCCTCGCGAGTGGCGTCGTTCTCCCCTGGTCCGGCCTCTGCCTCGGTGCAGGTCGCGTCGAGCTCCTCGACGGCCTGCTTGAGCCCTTCGTACGCCGAGTCGTTGAAGGACTGGTCACCGCGGCCACCGACGTCGTACGCCAGACCGATCTGCGGGCCATCTCCCTCGGCGGTCTCGCAGATGTCCTCGGAAGCCTGGGTGGCCTCGGGGCCCTCGTCACCCTGGGCGCAACTGGTAGCGATCAGCGACGCGGCGGCGAGCGCCACGGTGATCTTGACGGTCCGGCGCAAGATGCCCTCCTAGCGGTAAGACACGATGGCTGCATCTCGCCCATGGGGCGGGAGACCAGCCGCGATACTATTACCAGCTTCGGTCATCCGCCCAGCATTCAGACAAGTTCCCCTAATTTGTTATTGAGTCGGTAGATCGCCGGTGCTTACCGAGCCCGCCGTCCTCGCTCGCCAGCGTGACGGCGGCGTGGTCGAGGGACCGGACGGCGGCCGCCGCGAGCAGCTTGGCGCCGACCGCCACCGCGCCCTCGTCGACTCGCAGGTTGCCCTGGTGCAGGTCGTACGTCGGCCCGCCGGGCGTGCGCGTCCCCAGCCGGGCCATGGCACCCGGAACCGACTCGAGGTACCACGCGAAGTCCTCGCCACCGAGGGTCTGTGCCGTATTGGTGACCGCATCCTCACCGATGGCGCTCAGCGCGGCGGACGCCAGGAGCACGATGGACGTCGAGTCGTTGACCACCGGCGGGACACCGCGTACGTACTCGACCTCGACCTCGACACCGTACGGAGCGGCCAGCTCGTGGATCATCGTGGTGATGACCTCGCGGGCCGCCCGCCACGCGTCCGCGTCCAGCATCCGCACCGTGCCGGCGGCCTCGCCCATGGACGGGATGACGTTCTTCGCCGTACCGGCGCGGATCTCGCCCCAGACCACGCTGGCGCCCGCGCGCGGGTCGAGCCGGCGGGACAGGACGGCCGGCAGGTCGGAGACGATCTTCGCGAGCGCGTAGGTCAGGTCCTGCGTGTTGTGCGGGCGGGAGGTGTGGCCGCCGCGCCCCTTGAGGTGTACGCCGAGCGCGTCGGCGGCTCCGGTGATCGGGCCCTCCCGCAACCCCACCCGGCCGACGTCGAGGGTCGGATCGCAGTGCAGGGCGAACAGCCGGCTCACCCCCTCGAGACCGCCGGAGGAGATGACCCCGAGCGCACCGCCCGGCATGACCTCCTCGGCCGGCTGGAACAGCAGCCGCACCCGACCGGGGAGCTGTCCGTGCGCGTCCATCTCGGCGAGCGCGTGCGCCGCTCCGAGCAGGGCGGTGGTGTGCACGTCGTGGCCGCACGCGTGCGCCACGCCGGGGACGGTGGACCGCCACGGGTCCTCGGTGGTGTCGTGCACCGGCAGGGCGTCCATATCGGCGCGCAGCGCGACCACCGGTCCGTCGCCCGTGCCGACATCGGCTATGAGCCCGGAGCGCGGCAGCCGCTGGCAGGCGACGCCGACCGAGGTGAGCCGGTCCTCGATCAGTCCCGTGGTCCGTTGCTCCTGCCAGGCCAGCTCGGGGTGGGTGTGCAGCTCACGCCGGATCGCCACCAGATCGTGGGCGATCTTCTCGACGTACGCCGCGACGTTCGACGCCTGCGTAGCGAACTCATCTCGCACGATCAGTAAGGTACCCCGCAACCGCGGCATCGTACGCACAGGACCGCACGACGAAACGCCGCACGTCTGGCCGTTTCCCTCGCGCCGAGATTGCACATCTGGCCGTTTCCCTCACGCCGGGCCGGACGCTCAGAAGGAGTCCGGCGGCGTGTAGGTGCCCCATACGTCGCGCAGCGCGTTACACACCTCACCGACGGTCGCGCGGGCCCGCAGCGCGTCCTTCATCGGGAACAGCACGTTGTCCGCGTCCTCGGCGGCGGCCGCGAGCGCCGCCAGGTGCTTGGCCACAGCGTGCTCGTCGCGGTCGACGCGGAGCGCGGCGAGCCGTTCGCGCTGCTGCTCCTCGATCGCGGGGTCGACCCGGAGCGGCTCGTACGCCTCGTCGTCGTCGTACTGGAACCGGTTGACGCCCACCACCACGCGCTCGCCGGAGTCGACCTGCTGGGACATCCGGTACGCCGCCTTCTCGATCTCGCGCTTCTGGAAGCCCTGCTCGATCGCGTGGACCGCGCCGCCGAGATCCTCGACCTGGCGCATCAGCTCCACGGCCGCCTCCTCGACCTGGTCGGTGAGCGACTCGACGGCGTACGAGCCCGCGAACGGGTCGACGGTCTTCGTCACGTCGGTCTCGTACGCCAGCACCTGCTGGGTACGCAGGGCCAGCCGGGCCGCCTTCTCGGTGGGCAGCGCGATCGCCTCGTCGTAGGAGTTGGTGTGCAGCGACTGGGTCCCACCGAGTACGGCGGCCAGGCCCTGCACCGCGACCCGGACCAGGTTGACCTCGGGCTGCTGGGCGGTGAGCTGCACGCCGGCGGTCTGGGTGTGGAACCGCAGCATCATCGACTTGGGGTTCTTCGCGCCGAACTCGTCGCGCATCACCCGCGACCAGATCCGCCGGGCCGCGCGGAACTTCGCCACCTCCTCGAGGAACGACGTGCGCGACACGAAGAAGAAGGCCAGCCTCGGTGCGAAGTCGTCGACGTCCTGACCCGAGGCGATCGCCGCGCGGACATACTCGATGCCGTTCGCCAGTGTGAACGCGATCTCCTGCGCGGGTGTCGCTCCCGCCTCCGCCATGTGGTAGCCGGAGATCGAGATGGTGTTCCACTTCGGTATCTCCGTCTTGCAGTACTTGAAGATGTCGGTGATGAGCCGGAGCGAGTGCGCGGGTGGGTAGATGTAGGTGCCGCGGGCGATGTACTCCTTGAGCACGTCGTTCTGGATCGTTCCGGTCAGCTGCTCGCCGGACACGCCCTGCTCCTCGGCGACCAGCTGGTAGAGCAGCATCAGCAGCGCGGCCGGGGCGTTGATGGTCATCGACGTGGATACCTTGTCCAGCGGGATGCCGTCGAACAGCACCCGCATGTCGTCGATGGAGTCGATCGCGACCCCGACCTTGCCGACCTCGCCGTGCGCGATCGAGGCGTCGGAGTCGTGGCCCATCTGGGTCGGCAGGTCGAACGCGACCGAGAGCCCGGTCGTGCCGGCGTCGATCAGCTGGTGGTAACGCCGATTCGACTCGGTGGCAGTGCCGAACCCGGCGTACTGGCGCATCGTCCACGGCCGCCCGGTGTACATCGACCCGTAGACCCCGCGGGTGTAGGGGAACTCCCCCGGCCGTCCGAGCCGGCTCTCGGGGTCCCATCCGGACAGGGCCTCCGGCCCGTACACCGGCTCGATCGGCAGGCCGGACTCGCTCTCGAGGCTCATGATCATGAGGTTATGTCGCCGTGCGCCGCCTGGATACGCCTGACCCCGTGAGATCCCCCACGCCTGTGCCGCGACTCACTCGACGAGGAGGTGCGGGCACACCTGGACCGGGAACGGGACCCGGGCGTCGTACCGGCTCTGCCCGGGGACGTCGGGCTGCATCACGGTGTCGTCGGCCAGCGCGACGTCGAACGGCGCGATCAGCACCTCCATCTCGGCCGGACAGGCCGCCCGCAACAGAACCGCAAGCTCGAGCACACCGCGCTGGTGACGATGCGCTGGCGCCGGAGTCACGATCAACGCCCCGTCGATGAGCTCGTAGCGGTGCCCGTCATCGGGCATCGCATCCAGGTCGGCCCGGGTGAGCGGCCGGCTTCGCGGCAGGGTCGTCACAGACACCATGGTCACTCCTCGTCGGCATGATCGCCAACCCTCACCACCGTTTCCCGACCCAATACGCATAGACGGTGCCCGAGCCCGGCCTCCTACCACCGTTTCCCGACCCAGTGGTCGAAGACGGTGGCAGCGGTCGCCACGAAAATCGCTGGCGCCCGCTGGCAGGCTGACACTGTGACGCCCGACGTACTCGCACTCGAAGACATCATGAGCGACGGCTGGTGGCCGCTGGAGCACGAGTGGGACGGCCGTTGGCTGCTTCGTGCGTCCGAGGGGCTCACCGGCCGCGGCAACTCGGCGCTCCCGTTGGGAACGCCGTCCCGGCCGCTGAAGGAGGCGATCGACGGCGCTGCGGCGTTCTACCTGGCGCGCGGACAGCGTCCGATGTTCGCGGTGCCGCTGCCCCTGGAGGTCACGGGGCACGACGACGGCGGCCCCCTGGCGTCCGAGCTCGTCCGGCGCGGGTACCGAGTCCACACGCCGGCCCTCGTCATGACCGCCCGCTCGGTCGCGGTGGCCGCGCAGCCTCCGCGCAACGGCCATGCCCCGGTCGAGCTGCTGACCACGCCCGACGACGACTGGCGCGGCCTGTACCGCTATCGGGGGCGCTCCCTGCCTCCGGTCGCCGAGAAGCTCCTGATGTCGGCTCCGGATGTACGGTTCGCGGCCCTGCGGCTCGACGGTACGGCGGCCGCCGTCGGACGGATCGCGGTGTCGCGTGGCTGGGGCGGCATCACCGCGATGGAGGTGGCGCCGGCGTACCGTCGCCGCGGTTACGGCCACAGAATCCTGACCGCCCTTGCCGAGTACGCCGGCCGGCGGGACGCGGAGTGGCTCTACCTGCAGGTGGCCGAGGACAACGTCGCCGCACAGAACCTCTTCGCCCGCGCCGGATTCCGCGCGCACCATCGCTACCACTACCGCGTGCTCGACTGACCAACTCAGGAGACCGATGTCAGTTCTGCGATCCCCTTTGCGTGGCGCGTTCTGGTTGCGATCTGCGAGATCTGGCGACCATTTCGCGCCACGCAAGGTGAGCCGTCAGGGCACGGCCGGGTTGTTGCCGCCGCTGATCACGACCGCGACGGTGTCCCCCGGATGCACGGTGACGGCTCCGCTCATCAAGGCGGCCAGCGCCACCGATGCGCCCGGCTCGGCCAGCACCCGGCAGCGCCGCCACAGCCACCGGCGAGCGGCCAGGATGTCCTCCTCGGCGACCAGCGGCACGTCGATCCCGTCCGTACGGGCCAGCTCGAACGCCGTACGCCCGATCACGGACGGGCCCAGCGAGTCGGCCGCGACGCCCCCGACCTCCACCGGAACCGGCTCGCCGGCGGCGAGGGCGGCGTGCAGGTTGGCGCACAACTCCGGTTCGACCGGCTGGACGCGGGCCCGCCCCTCGAGCGCGATCCGGAGGCCCGAGTACAGCCCGCCACCGCCACAGCCGACCAGCACCAGGTCGGCCTCCGGCGCTTGCTCAGCCAGTTCGAGACCGAGCGTCCCCTGACCGCAGATGGTGGTCTCCTGCTGGTACGGGTGGATCAGCGGTACGCCGCGCTCCTCCGCCCATGCCGTACCGGCCGCGAACATCTCCGCCATCGAGCCGTCCACGACGTGCACGCTGCCGCCGTACGCCCGGATCCGGTCCACCTTCTCCGGAGTGGCGATCGCCGGCACGAACACGTCGGCCTGCGCGTCGACCCGCGCGGCCGCCCACGCGACGGCGGCACCATGGTTCCCGCCGGAGACGGCGGCGAACGTCTTGGGCAGCGGGTCGGCGGACAGCACCGAGTTGAGGGCGCCTCGCGCCTTGAACGAGCCGGTGTGCTGGAGCAGCTCCAGCTTCAGCAGCACCCTGGCGGGTACGCCGAGCTCGTCGCCGTGCAGCTCCATCACCGGGGTACGCCGGATCCCGGTGTGGATGCGGACCTGCGCCGCCTCCACGTCCACGGTGGTGGGTGTCGGGCTCATTGGTCCTCCCGCCGAGAACGTCTGATCGCGGACAGTGCGGAGGCGACCAGCGCCCCGAGCACGGCGCCGGCGGCGAACGTCTCACGGCTCTCCCGCCGCGCCGCCTTCTGTTCGGCCGAGAGCGGCGGCCAGGGCGCTTCCGCCTCCATCTGCGGTACGGACCCTCGGGCCGCCTCGGCGGTGTCCTCCACGCTCATGGCGCCCTCCGGACTCGCTCCGAGCCGCGCGGCCGTCATGACGCGAGAGGCCCGCGCGGTGATCGCCCAGGCCGCGCCGTACAGCGTCACCCGGGAGAAGTAGTTGATCCACACCAGCAGCACCAGCGCGACCCCGAGCACGGCGAACGCCGGATCGTTCGTCGCCAACCTGATCAGGGTCGAGGCCAACAACTTCAGCACCTCGAACCCGGCGGCGGCCAGCAGCGCGCCATGAAGCAACGCCCGCCCCGGCAGGTCGGGCTTGGGCAGGATCCGGAAGATCGCCAGGAAGAGGACGGTGCTGGCCGCGATACCCAGGACGATCCCGATCGCCCACACGGCCGCCCGCATCCCCACGCCGCTCACATCGTCGAGCGCCACCAGCTCCAGAAGCTCGGTCGTGAAGGCCGCGGCGGCACCGGACAGCGCCACCGAGACCATGAGCGTCAGGCCGATGACCGCCAGGGCGGACAGGTCGACCAGCTTGCCCACGACGAGGTTGCGCCGCTCCGCCTTCGGCACCAGGAACATCGCCTGCAGGGCGTTACGCAGCCCGGACAGCCAGCCGAGACCCGAGTACAGCAGGCCGACGACGCCGATCACTCCGGCCGCGACCTTGGCGTCCTCGAACACGCTGATCTGGATCGCGGCATCGTCGCCGTCGCCGATCAGGCCGGGGAAGACCGACTGCAGGGCCATGGTGACGTTGTCCCGGGCCTCCGGGTAGACGCCGATGAGGTACCCGACGACGGCGAACGCGAGCGCCAGCACCGGGAAGAAGGACAGGAAGCCGAAGAACGTCACGGCTCCGGCGAGCACGTTTCCCTGTACGTCGCCGTAGTGCTGCAGCATTCGGGCCGCGTGGTCGAGGAGCGGGTGCCGGCGGCGCATCTCCGCAAAGCGCGCCTTGGCGCGGGCGACCAGTCCCGGTTTCTTCGTCTCCTGCGTCGTCGCCACCACCCGAAAGCTCCTCCGCCGCCGGACGATCAGTCCACCGGCCCGCCGCTGCCGGCCTCGGGTCCCTGGGTCTCCAGCTCCGGGATCCGCTCGGCCAGGCCGAACTCCTGATGGGTCCGCCACATGGCGTCCTTGCCGTGGATGAACAGCTGGAACGCCCCGACGTCGAACACACACTCGTAACCGGACAGCGCCGTGAACGCCGTGTCCAGGGCGGCGTCGTCGAGGTGCTGCGCCACCGTGACATGGGGATGGTACGGATAGTGCAGCTCCTGGGCGAGCCGCCCGGACCGGACGTCGTTGGCGAGCAGCTCGCACGACGAGATGCCCTCGGCCAGCGCGACGAACACCACCGGAGACACCGGACGAAACGTCGCCGTACCCCGAAGCCTGATCACGAACCCGCAGTTCCGCTTCGCCACCTCGGCCAGGTGCTCCTCGACCTCCGGGAGCTCCGCCGCGGCGATCGTGGTCGGGGGAAGCAGCGTCACATGGCTCGGGATCGCATTCGCCTGGCCGTCACCGAACGACGCGCGGAGCCGGCGCAGTTCGCTGCCGTACGGCTCTGGGATGGCGATGGCCACGCCGATCGTCTGCACGTCGGGACTGTACCCATGGTCACCGCCTGGCTGCGACAAAGCCCACCCTCTCGAACACCGCGGCGAGCGTCTTGGCCGCGACCGCGTGCGCGCGCTCGGCGCCTTCGGCGAGGATCCGGTCCAGCTCTGCCGGATCCTCCAGCAACCCGAGGGTCTTGTCGCGGAACGGTGTCACGAAGTCCACGACCACGTCGGCGAGATCCTTCTTGAGGTCGCCGTAGCCGCGGCCGTCGTACTCCTTCTCCAGCTCCGGAACCGACCGATCGGTCAGCGTCGAGAAGATGGTGAGCAGGTTCGAGATCCCGGGCTTCTCGGCCTCGTCGTACCGCACCTCACGACCGGAGTCCGTGACCGCCGAGCGGATCTTCTTCGCCGACACGGCCGGGTCGTCGAGCAGCGTGATGATCCCGGCGGGCGAGGACGCCGACTTGCTCATCTTGATGGCCGGGTTCTGGAGATCGACGATCTTCGCGGTCTCCTTCACGATGTACGGCTCCGGGAGCCGGAAGGTCTCGCCGAACCGGTGGTTGAACCTCCCCGCGAGATCTCGGGTGAGCTCGAGATGCTGCCGCTGATCCTCGCCGACCGGAACCCGGTCCGCCTGGTAGAGCAGGATGTCGGCGGCTTGCAGGATCGGGTACGTGAACAGGCCGACGCTCGCGCGTTCGGCGCCGCCCTTGGCCGACTTGTCCTTGAACTGCGTCATCCGGTTGGCCTCGCCGAATCCGGTGATGCAGCTCAGCACCCAGGCCAGCTGGGCGTGCTCGGGGACCTGCGACTGGACGAACATCGTCGCGCGCCGCGGGTCGATGCCCGCGGCGAGCAGTTGCGCTGCGGAGATCCGGGTGTGCTCACGCAGCTGCTCCGGCGTGTACTCCACGGTGATCGCGTGCAGGTCGACGACGCAGTAGAACGCGTCGTGGTCGTCCTGCATCGCCACCCACTGACGCAGGGCCCCCAGGTAGTTGCCGAAATGGAAGGAGCCGGCGGTCGGCTGGATCCCGGAGAGGACACGAGGGCGCGCGGTGCCTCCTCCGGCCCCGGGATCGGACCCGGCTTCGGAGGAGGCGGACGTCGCCGCCCCTGGAGCATCGGACATGAGCGTGATTCTGCCAGCGACGACAAGCCGGGGCATCTCCCGGGAGGCACGAATCCGAATCCCGCCCCGATCGGGCGGGATTCGGCGGTCTCAGCCGACCCGATCGGCGGGCTCGTCGACCTCGCCCGGCTCCGGAGAGTGACGAGTCACTCGCACCCGGGATACACGTCGTCCGTCGAGCTCGGTGACGGTCAGTGCGTGGCCCTCGTGGTCCACGGTGTCTCCCGGGTGCGGCAGGTGGCCGAGCCGGCTCACGACGAAGCCGGCCACCGTCTCGTACGGGCCGTCGGGCAGGCTCAGGCCGGTCTCGTCCTCGAAGTCGTCGAGGTTCAGCAGGCCGTCGACGTCGATGTCACCGGTGAGATGGCGGGTGGTCTCGACCTCGTCGGTGTCGTACTCATCGCGAATGTCGCCGACGACCTCCTCCATCAGGTCCTCGAGGGTGACGATGCCGGCCGTCCCGCCGTACTCGTCCAGCACGATCGCCATGTGCGCGGACGCCCGCCGCATGTCGGTCATGGCGGCGATGATGTGCCGGGTCGAGGGCAACATGAGCACCTCGCGGGCGAGCTCACCGACCCGCAGCGAACGGTCGGCCAGGTCCGGGTTCAGCAGGTCGCGCACGTGCACGAACCCAACGACGTCGTCCGACGAGTCCCGGATCACCGGATAGCGGGAATGCGCCTTGTCTTGTGCGTACCGCACGGCCTTGCGCACCGGCAGCGCGGCGTCGATGAAGTCGACCTCCGTGCGCGGCACCATCACCTCGCGGATCTGCCGTCCACCGGCCGCGAACACGTCGGTGAGGATCCGCCGCTCGTCGTCGGTCAGCGTGTCCTGCACCGACACCATGTCCCGCAGCTCCTCGTGGCTGATCCGTTCCCGGGCGGCCCGGGGATCGCCGCCCAACAGCCGCACGACGACGTTGGTCGAGACCGACAGCGACCAGATGACCGGGCGGCCGATCCGCGCCACGCGGTCGACGAACGGTGCGAGCGCGAGCGAGAACCCCTCGGCCCGTTGCAGCGCCAGGCGCTTGGCCGCCAGCTCGCCGAGCACGATGCTCACGTACGAGATGGTGATCGTGACGAGGACCAGGGCGACCGTCGGGGCCGCGCCCTCCGGCACCCCGGCGTCCCCGAGCACCGGCCCGAGGTCGTCGGCCAGGGTGGCCCCGCCCACCGCTGCGGAGAGGAAGCCCATCACCGTGACCCCGATCTGGACCGCCGACAGGAACCGGTTCGGGTTCTCGGCGACCCGGGCGACGGTGGCGCCGCGCCTGCCGCGCTCGCGAAGCGCCATGATCTGGCCCTCGCGCAACGAGACCAGCGCGATCTCCGCGGCGGCGAAGACACCACCGATGATCACGAACAGCAGGATCAGTCCGATGTTGAGGAGCGTGCCGCTCACCGATCAGCCTCCGTGGGCCCGTCGACGACGGCACCTGGTATTACAGGACTCGTCCATGCAAAAAGCGTAGTCGATCACGGCGACCACGCGGCGGGCTAAGGTCGGCATATGTCGACAACGGAGATGCGGGCGTCGGACGAGGAGCGGGACCGCGTCGTCGCGGCGCTCTCCGAGCACATGACCAGCGGCCGGCTGACCCTGGCCGAGCTGGAGGATCGAGTGGGGCTGGCGTTCGAGGCGACCACCCGCGGCGAGCTGGACAAGCTGACCGCGGACCTTCCGGACGTGCACCCGGCCGCGCCGGCCGCCCGCAAGCCGACCCGCTGGATCGTCGGCCTCATGGGCGGCTCCAACAAGCACGGCCGGCGGCGGGTGGCCGAGCGGGTATATGCCGTAGCCGTCATGGGTGGACACGACATCGACCTGCGTGCGGCGGAGCTGGAGTCGGAGGACACCACGATCGTGGTGGTCGCGGTGATGGGCGGCACCGACGTCTACGTGCCGGACGGCATCGACGTCGAGGTCGGCGGCTTCTCGATCATGGGCGGTACCAGTGAGCGCGGAAGCCGGCGCGGCCCGCGGCCGGGCGCTCCGCGGATCCGCATCCTTGCGTACAACCTCATGGGCGGCATCGACGTCTGGCGGCTTCCCAGGGAGGCGAAGGACCTGCCCCTCAAGCAGGCTCGGCGGGTCGCCAAGAACGCCACCTGAGTACGCCGGCATCCTAATCCGGTTGGCCGGCGCACCCCGTCGCCTGCACAGTTGTCCGCATGAGGTTCCCCGACGACGTACCCGAGCTCACCGACGGAGTGGCCGCGCTGCGCGCACACCGGGCCGACGACATCGAGGCGGTCTTCGAGCACTGCCAGGACGCCAGCATGCAGCGCTGGACCACGATCCCGGTGCCCTACGAACGCGGCGACGCCGAGCGGTTCGTCACGAAGACGGTGCCCGAGGGATGGGTCGCCGAGACCTCCCGTTGCTGGGCGATCGAGTACGACGGCCGCTACGCCGGCAGCATCTCCATCCGGGGCGGCGAGGCCGCCGGCGGAGAAATCGGGTTCGCGGTCGCGCCCTGGGCCCGCGGCAACGAGGTCGCGACCCGTGCGGCCCGCCTGCTCATCGAGCACGCCTTCTCCGCATGGGGCTGGGACGTCGTGGTCTGGCACGCGATGGTGGGCAACTGGGCCTCGCGCCGGGTCGCCTGGCGGCTCGGCTTCACCGGATTCTCCACGGCCCGCCGGGCGAAGATCTGGCGCGACGAGCACGTGGACGTCTGGACGGCGGCGCTGCTGCGCGACGAGCCGCGTGAGCCACGAGGCAGGTGGCTGGACACCCCCGTCCTGACCGGCGAGCGGGTCGCGCTCCGGCCGGTCCGGGACCACGACCTGGACATGATCGCCGAGCACTGGAGGGACGCCCGGACCCGGCATTTCCTGCCGCATTTCCGGGAGTCCTACACCCGTGAGGAGGCCGAAGAGTTCGTCGAGCGCAGCCGGGAGCAGGCGGCCAACGGCCAGCGGATCACCTGGTCGATCGCCGAGCGGGAAACCGGCCGGGGGGTCGGCACGCTGACGATGTTCCGGCTGGAGCACGACGACGGCTGCGCGGAGGTCGGATACGCCGTGCATCCCAAGGCCAGGGGCAACGGCTACGTCACCGATGCGCTGCGCACCCTGATCCCGTACGCGCTCGGTCCCGATCCCTCCGACCCGGACGGACTGAGACTGAGGACTCTCCTCATCAAGACGGCGGCCACGAACCAGGCCGCCCGCCGGGCGGCCGAGCAGGCCGGGTTCACGATGGCGGGCCGGCTGCGTCAGGTGTCGGCCCTGCTGGACGGGACGATCGACGACGACGTGATCTACGATCTCGTACGAGACGACCTCAAGGCGGCGACGTGAGGCGTCCCCCTGCTCTCGCGCCGAGATTGCACTTCTGGTCGGCCGTGGCCGACCAGAAGTGCAATCTCGGCGCGAAAAAGGAGGTCAGGCGAGTCGCTTGCGGAGCTCGGCGTTGATCGCCGGGACGATCTCGTGCAGGTCGCCGATCACGGCGTAGTCCGCCTTGGTGACCATCGGGGCGTCGGCGTCGGTGTTGATGGCGAGGATCGTCTTCGCGCTCTGGCAGCCCGCCCAATGCTGTACGGCGCCGCTGATCCCGCACGGGATGTAGAGGTCCGGCGAGATCCGGGTGCCGGTCTGGCCGACCTGCTCGTGATGCGGCCGCCAGCCCAGGTTGGTCACCACGCGGGACACCCCGAGCGAGCCGCCCAGCAGGTCGGTCAGCTCGAGCAGGTCCCCGAAGCCGTCCGGCCCACCGGCGCCGCGGCCCGCGCCGACCACGACCCGGGCCTCGCTGAGCGCAGCGGTGTCGTCGGCCTCGACCGGCTCGGTCCGGACCACCCGGGCGCGCAGGTCGGCGTCCGCCAGCGAGGGCGTGTAGGCCGACACCGTCACCTCGGTGGGCTGGTCGGCAGGTTCCGGGTCGCAGGCGTGTCCGGCGATCGACAGTACGCCGAGGGCGCCGTCGAGGCGCATCTCCTCCAGGACGGCGCCGCCCATCACCTGCCGGGACACCGTCAGCGGCTCGACCTCGTCGACGGTGACGACGTTGGCCGCCATCACGGCGTCCGTGCGCACCGCCACATGGGCCAGGATCTCGCTGCCACGCGGCGTACCCGAGGCCACGACCAGGCCGGCGGACAACGCCGACACCGCATCGACGACGGCGGCCGCCCACGCTGCCGCCGCGTACGACGACAACCGGTCGTCCTGCGCATGGTGCAGCTCGGCCACCCCCTGCTCCGCGAGATGGGCGACCAGCCCCTCCTGCACCTCGGGCTCCAGCGGACCCACCACGACGGCATGCACAGGCGCGCCGCCGGAACGCGACGCCAGCCCGCGGGCGAAGGTCAGCGCCTCGCGCGACGTCAGCGTCGCGCCCTGCGGGTCGGTCTCCACCAGGACGAGAATCATCGCCGCACCACCCCGATCCGGACCAGCAGGTCCACCACCGCGGGCGCCGCCTCCGCGCCCTCTCCCAGGATCTCCACCGAGCTCGCCTGCTCCGGAGGAAGCTTGAGCCGTACCCGGCCCGAACCCACGGGCTCGACGTCCGGAGTCACGGTCTCGATCGGCGTCCGCTTGGCCTTCATCCGGCCGGGGATGGACGGATAGCGCGGCGTCACGCCGCCCTCCTTGATCGCGAGCACGGCGGGCCGCGCGAGCTCGTACGTCTCGGCACCGTCCGGACCGTCGCCGTGCGCGACCACCGTCCCGTCCTCGACCTCGAACGTGGAGATCCCGCTGACGACCAGCAGCTCCAGCATGTACGCGAGGCGCATCCCCACCTGGAAGTCGCCGGTGTCGGCCGCGTCGGTGCCGACCAGCACGAGGTCGTACGCCGTACCCTCCGTCGCGTGCCGTCGCACCACCCCGGCGATCGCCGCGGCCACGTCGGCCGGCCCGAACCGCTCCGGGTCTGCCTCGACGAGCACGGCCCGCGAGCATCCGACCGCGATCGCGTCCCGCAGCTGCTCGGCCGAGTCCTCCGAACCCAGACTGAGCACGGTCGCCTCGCCGCCGGTCGCGGTCGCGGCCTGCACCGCCAGCTCGACGGCGCACTCTTCGTGCGTGCTCACGGTGTAGCCGAGATGCCGGGTGTCGATCGAGCGGCCGTCGTCGGACACGACGATCTGCTCCGAGACGTCCGGGACCCGCTTGACACACACCAGCACGTTCGCCATGGCGCCTACCTCCGGATGCGTTCGTTGTTCGGGTCGAACAGCGGCGTGGCGTCGGCGGCCGCGACCGTCACCGGGTAGAGCTCGGCCATGTACTCCACCGCCAGCCCGGTGCCGACTACGGCCCGGTCCGGCGGCAGATAGCTCATCAGCAGATGCTTTCCGAGCGACGGCGCCGAACCGGCCGACGTCACGTACGCCCGGCGGCCGTGGCCGTCGACCAGCGGCTCGCCCTCGCGGGTGAGAATCGGCTCGCCGCCGAGCGGGTAGCGCTTGGTGCCGTCGCTGGACGTGTGGTCGTCGACGGTGAGCGAGCACAGCACGGTCACCGGGTCGGCGGCCCGTTGTTTCAGGTAGGCCGCCCGGCCGACGAAGTCGGCGTCCTTCACCTTCGGCCGCATCATGCCCGCCTCCACGATGGTGCGCTCGGTGTCGAGCTCGGCACCATGTGCGCGGTAGCCCTTCTCCAGCCGTCCGGTGGTCCCGTAGACGCCGATGCCGGCGGGGATCAGGCCGTACGGCTGGCCGGCCTCGTGGACCAGCTCCCACAGCCGGGCGCCGTGCTCCATCGGTACGTACAGCTCCCAGCCGAGCTCGCCGACGTACGAGATCCGCGACGCCAGCACCGACACCGGCCCGACCTCGATCCACCGGCAGGTGGCGAACTTGAAGCCCTCGTGGCTGATGTCGGCGGAGGTGAGCGATCCGAGGATGTCACGGGCGCGCGGGCCCCAGAGCCCGATCGTGGTGTACGTCGACGTGTGGTCGACCACCTGTGCTGAGCAGCCCTCCGGGCGGTGGTCGTGGAACCACTTGCGGTCGATGTTCCCTGCGGCGCCGCCGGTGACCACCCGGAAATGGTCCTCGTCCAGCCGCATGACGGTCAGGTCGGAACGGAAGCCGCCGCGCTCGTCGATGACCGGCGTGTAGATGACCCGGCCAGGCGTGACGTCGGCCTGGCCGACGACGGTTCGTTGTACGGCGTCCAGTGCGCCGGGGCCGACGACGTCGAAGACGGCGAACGCCGACAGGTCGATCATCGCCGCACGGTCGCGCATCGCCAGATGTTCGGCGTTGATGATCGGGGACCACCAGCGGCGGTCCCACTCGGCCTCGCGGGGTATCACCGCGTCGCCGTACTCGGCCAGCAGGCCGGCGTTGGATTCGTACCACTGGGGCCGTTCCCAGCCCACCGCCTCGAAGAAGACCGCGCCGAGGTCCCGCTCGGCGGCGTGCATGGGCGACAACCGCACGTCGCGGTTGCTCGCCCACTGCTCGCCCGGATGGACGATGCCGTAGATCTTGTTGAACGCCTCACCGGTCCGGGCCTTGACGTGCGTCCGGGTGCGCTGGTGCGGGTAGAACCTCGCCACGTCGGACTGATGGGCCTCGATCTCCGGGTTGCCGTCGGTCATCCACTCGGCGACCAGGCGCCCCACGCCGGGGCCCTCCTTCACCCAGACGGCGGCCGCAGACCACAGGCCGGCGACCTCCGGCGTCTCCCCCAGGATCGGGAAGCCGTCCGGCGTGAGCGAGAGCAGGCCGTTGATCGCGTAGCGGATCTCGACCTGCGGGTTGCCCAGCACGTCCGGCATCAGCTCCAGCGCCTGCTCCAGCTGGAGATCGAAGTCGTCGGCCGTGAAGGGCATCTCGGTCGGCGACAGCTTCGCCTGCTCCATCGAGGGAATTTCCTCTGGGTCGTAGAGAATCGGGCGATGTGCATAGGACCCGACCTCCATCTCGCCGCCGTGCTGGCGCTCGTAGCAGAGCGGGTCCATGTCGCGGATGATCGGGAACGAGATCTCGCCCACGGTGTCCGCGAACTGCGGCACCGGGCCGATGCTGATCATCTGGTGCACGGCCGGGGTGAGCGGTATCGACACGCCCGCCATGCGGGCCAGCTTCGGGCTCCAGACGCCGCAGGCGACCACGACGTACTCCGCCTCGATGTCGCCGCCGGTCGTACGCACCCGGCGGATCCGGCCACCCTCGACGTCCATGCCCGTGACCTCGACGGTCGAGACCACCTGGAGGGCGCCGGTCCCCTGGGCGCGCTCGCGCATGAGCGTGCCGCCGCGCAGCGAGTCGACCACGCCGACGGAGGGGGTCCAGAAGCCGCCGAGAATCACCGACGGGTCGAGATACGGGACCCGCTTCGCGACCTCCGCGGGCGAGACGAGCTCGGCGTCTATCCCCCACGCCTGCGCCGACGCCACCCGCCGGCGCAGCTCCTGCATGCGTTCCTCGGTACGCGCGACCTCATAGCCCCCGGACTCGGTGAAGACCCCCAGCTCCTTGTACTGCCGCATGCTGTCCAGCGTCAGATCGGTGAACTCGCGCGAGTGGTCGACCGGGAAGATGAAGTTCGACGCGTGGCCGGTCGAACCCCCCGGGTTGGGCAGCGGCCCCTTGTCGATCTGCACGATGTCCCGCCAGCCCAGCCGGGCCAGGTGGTGCACCAGGCTGTTGCCGACGATGCCGGCTCCGATGACCACGACTTGCGCTCTTCCAGGCACGGTGCTCATGGCTCGCCCCTCTCGCTCCGGCGTCCCCCGTTGTTTCGTATTGCGCACTACCGCCGCAACATAAGCAACAGCGTACGAGCCGGGCAGAGGTCCGTGTCAACCCCTCATTCGCACCGAAATTTGCACATCAGGCCGACCCACTCCCGCCGAGATTGCACTTCTGGGCGACCTACTCGCGGCGAGATTGCACTTCTGGCCCACTCCAGCCGAGCCGGCCGGACACCTCGCGGGCCGCGTCGACCACCGGACCGACCAGCTCCGCACGCCGCTCCTCGGTGAGCCGGAACGACGGGCCGGAGACGCTCATCGACGCGACCACCTCGTTCGCCGTGTTCCGTACCGGCGCGGCGACCGCCGTGAGCCCCACCTCCAGCTCGTCCACCGCCACGGCGTACCCGCGTTCGCGGACCTCGTCCAGCTTCTTGTGCAGCCGCCCGCGGGACGTGATCGTCTCGGGCGTGTAGCTGCGCAGGGACGGCAACAACGCGTCCACCTCCCCCGGCTCGAGACCGGAGAGCAGGACCTTGCCGTTGGACGTGGCATGGAGCGGGATCCGTTGTCCGACCCAGTTCCACGGCTGCAGTGCGGACGAGCCGGCCACCTGGTCCAGATAGAGCGCGGCCTTGTCGGAGAGGATGGCGATGTTGACCGTCTCCCCGGTGTCGGCCGCGAGCCGACGGCACACCGGCCGCGCCTCCTGTACGACGTCCAGCCGCGCGGTCGTGGCGCTGGCGAGTCGCAGGATCCCCACCCCCAGGCGGTACTTGCCACGCTCGGCGTTCTGCTCGACCAGCCCGCGCGTCTCCAACGCCGACACCAGCCGGAATGCCGTGGACTTGTGCACCCCCAGCTCGGTCGCGATCTCGGTGACGCCCACCTCGCCGTCACGGGCGAGCATCTCCAGGACCGTGACCGCCCGGTCCACCGACTGGACGGGACTCGCGCTGCCGCTGTTGCTCATGGCGAAACCATAGAGCACGATGTGCACGCGACCGCCATGACCTGGATCGGGCTCGCGCGCGGGTCGCACCGCAGGCCCGGGGACGAGACACTTGTCGCATCGGGTACGAAGACGGAGGTGCGAGATGCCCGAGCGTAACCCGGAGTTCGTGCTCACCCTGGTGTGCCCGGACCGGCCGGGGATCGTGTACGCCGTGTCCAGCTTCCTCGTCCAGCACCACGGCAACATCCTGGAGAGCCAGCAGTTCAACGAGCGGGTGGACGACAGGTTCTTTATGCGGGTGCACTTCGAGGTGTTCCAGCCCGGGGCCGGCGTCGAGGAGCTGCGCCGCGCGTTCGGCTGGGTCGCGGACTCCTACGGCATGAGCTGGAACCTGTGGGAGGCCGACGAGCACTACCGCACCCTGATCATGGTGTCGAAGTACGGCCATTGCCTGAACGACCTGCTCTACCGCTGGAACTCCGGCGCCTTGCAGATCGACATCCCGGCGATCGTGTCCAACCACACCGACTTCGAACCGCTGGCCAAGTCCTACGGGATCCCGTTCCACCACATCCCGGTGTCGCCGAACACCAAGCAGGACGCCGAGGCCCGGCTGCTCGGACTGGTCGACGAGCTGGACGTCGACCTCGTCGTACTCGCGCGCTACATGCAGATCCTCTCCGAGGATGCATGCCGGCAGCTCGAGGGGAAGGCGATCAACATCCACCACTCGTTCCTGCCCGGATTCAAGGGCGCCAGGCCGTACCACCAGGCGTACGAGCGTGGGGTGAAGCTGATCGGCGCCACCGCGCACTACGTCACGCCGGACCTCGACGAGGGCCCGATCATCGAGCAGGACGTCGTACGCGTAGACCACAGCCTGACCGCCGACAAGCTGGTCAGCGCCGGCCAGGACGTCGAGTCGCAGGTGCTCTCCCGCGCCGTACGCTGGCACTCCGAGTCGCGGATCCTGCTCAACGGCAACCGCACCGTCGTCTTCCGCTGAGCGCCCCCCGCGCCCTCACGAACCGGCCGGCTTCTCCAGGTTGATCCCGAGCGCCGCGGCCATCGAGAACGTCAGCGGAAGTACGTCGTCCGCGCTCACCGTGGCGCCGGCCAGCGACTCGACACCACCGATCGCGGACAGGTCGCAGTTGCGCAGCCGAGCACCCTCCATCCTGGCGCGCGCGAACTGCGCACCGGTCAGGTCGCAGTCGACGAACTCCGTCCGGCTCAGGTCGGCCTCGTGGAAATCACCTTGCCGCAAACGGCATCTCGTGAACCGTACGTCGCCGAGGACGGTGGACCGGAAGCCGGCCAGGTCGGCCACACAGTCGACGAACTCGACATGTCCGAGAGTGCTGCCACCGATGGCCAGACCGGTGATGCGCGACCCGGTGACGAGGCATCGGTGCATCGAGGATCTCTCGACCGTGGTGTTCGCGAGGTCGCAGTCGTCGAACATGCAGTCGGCGAAGGAAACCTTCCGCCACGAGCCGTCGCCCAGATCGGCCGACTGGAAACGGCAGCCCTCGACGTCCAGCAGCTGGGCTCCGGCCCCGGTCAGGTCGGCCCGCTCGTACGACAGGCTGCGGAGCAGTCCGTCGTCGTGAAAGGCGTCCCGCGGCAACGCGGCCGGCTCCAGCCGGTCGCCGATCCGCGGTGCGGTGATCGAAGTCGCCACCCGCGTCATGGTAGAGAGGTCACGTGACACAGTTGAGGTTTCTGGGCTCCGGTGACGCGTTCGGCAGTGGTGGCAGGCTCCAGGCCTGCCTGCATCTGCCCACACCGGACGGCGGCGTGCTGCTCGACTGCGGAGCGACCAGCCTGGTCGCCATGAAGCAGGCCGAGATCGATCCCTCGGGGATCGGCTGGGTTCTGCTCACGCATCTGCACGGCGACCACTTCGGTGGCCTGCCGTTTCTGGTGCTGGATGGGCAGTTCTCCCGGCGGGAGCGCCCGTTGGTGGTCGCGGGCCCGCCGGGCACGCGGGATCGGCTGGACGCCGCGATGGAGGTCTTCTACCCGGGTTCGACGAAGGTGCAGCGGCGGTTCGATGTCCAGGTCGTGGAGCTGCCGGGCCTGACCGCTCGGCAGGTCGGGCCGGTACGGGTCACGGCGTACCCCGTGGATCACGCGAGCGGCGCACCGGCGTACGCCCTGCGCGTCGAGTACGACGGCAAGGTGGTCGCCTACTCCGGCGACACGGCCTGGACGGACAGCCTGGTCGACGCCGCGCACGATGCCGATCTCCTCGTATGCGAAGCGTATTTCCACGAGCGGGACGTGAAGTTCCATCTCAGCCATCATCGGCTCCTCGCCGAACGGCACCGCCTGTCCTGCCGCCGGATCGTCCTGACCCACATGAGCTCCGAGATGCTGGCGCACGCGGCGGAGTCCGAGTTCGAGTGTGCGTACGACGGCGCGGTCATCGAGATCTGAGACCGCCGCGCGCCTTCGCCGTACGAGTTACGTGAGCTCGTCGCGCTCGGTCACGAACGCCTCGTATTCGCCGGACCCACGACCTCGGGATCGGTCAGCTTCGACGGTGTCGGTCGCCATGCGTCGAGCGCGGGAAGCAGGCGATCGAGCTCGTCCACGAGCAGGAGCGCCTCGCGATCGGCCGGCCGTACGAACCCCTCCGCGACCTGCGTGTCCAGGAACGTCAGGAGTCCGGTCCAGTATCCCGCGACGTCCAGCAACGCGACCGGCTTGGTGTGCAGCCCGATCCGCTGCCACGTCCAGACCTCGAAGAGCTCCTCCAGCGTGCCGATGCCGCCGGGCAGCGCGACGAACCCGTCCGCGAGCGCGGCCATACGGGCCTTTCGTTCGTGCATCGAGTCCACGACGTCGAGGCGGGTCAGGCCGGTGTGGGCGATCTCGGCGTCGACCAGGTTTCGCGGCATCACCCCGGTGACGTCGCCGCCAGCGGCGAGTGCGGCGTCCGCGAGGGCTCCCATGAGTCCGACGTGCGCACCGCCGTAGACGATCCCGACACCCCGTTCGGCGAGGTGCCTGCCGAGCGCGCGGGCGGTGTGCGCGTACTCCTCGTGGCGACCCATGGAGCTCCCGGTGAACACGGCCAGCCTCACGGCGCGGACCTCCCGTCTGTCGATGCGGCAATCACCGTACCTTCCCGCGCCGAGATCGCGCCCACCTCGCGCCGAAGAAGCGGCCAGATGTGCAATCTCGGCACGAGGAAACGCGTGGGAATGGGCGGGCAGGGCAGGGCGTCAGTCGCCGAGCTCGGCACGGCGGCGTACGACGTACTCCTCCAACTCGGCCCTGACCGCATCGTCGATCGGCGGAGGTGCGTACTCCTCCAGCCGCTGCTGACAGATCTTCGCGGCCCGCGCGGCGGCGTCCGCGCCACCGCCGCGCATCCACCGCTCGTAGTTCTCCGACGACGACAGCAGCGGCCGGTAGAAGCAGGTCCGGAAGCGCTCCATCGTGTGCATCGCCCCGAGGAAGTGCCCACCCTGCCCCACCTCCTCATGCGCGTCGAACGCCAGCGACGCCTCGTCGATCTCCAGCGGGGTGAACTCCACCTGGAGCATCTGCAACAACTCCACGTCGATCACGAACTTCTCGTAGCACGCGACGAGCCCGCCCTCGAGCCAGCCGGCGCTGTGCATCACCCAGTTCGCGCCCGCCAGGAACGTCGGCAGCAGCGTCATCAGCGCCTCGTAGCCCGCCTGCGCATCCGGCATCTGACTCGACGTCAGCCCTCCGCCGGACCGGAACGGCAGCCCGAAGTGCCGGGCAATCTGGCCCGTGCAGAGCTGCCCGATCGCGGACTCCGGAGTACCGAAGCACGGCGACCCGGACTGCATGTCGATGTTGGACAGGAACGACCCGAACACGACCGGCGCGCCCGGCCGGATCAGCTGGGTCAGCGCCACCCCCGACAGCGCCTCGGCGATCTGCTGCACCAGCGCCGCTGGGATGGTGACCGGCGACATCGCGCCCATCAGGAGGAACGGCGTGACGATCACCGGCTGGTTGGCCAAGGTGTACTCGAACAGCGCGTCGAGCATCCGGTCGTCCCACCGCAGCGGCGAGTTGCAGTTGATCAGCGAGAGGCTCACCGGGGTCTGCTCGATCGCCTCGCGACCTCCGAACAGGATCTCTCCCATCGCGATCGTGTCCCGCGCGTTCTCACCGGAGACGACGCTGCCCATGTAGACCTTGTCGGTGAGGGTCTGGAGGGCGTACGTCATGTCGAGGTGCCGGGAGTCCAGCGGTACGTCGTTCGGCTCGCAGACCACCCCGCCCGCGGAGTCGAGCACCGAGAACGACTGGGTGAGCTTGGCGAACGCCTGGAAGTCCTCCATCGACGCGTCCCACCGTACGTCGCCCTGCCGGACGAACGGCGGACCGTACACCGCACCGAAGGCCATCCCGTCTCCGCCGATCCGCAACGAGTTCTCCGGGTTGCGCGCCGCCACCGCGAACTCGCGGGGCACCTTGGCCACCTGCTCCAGCACGAACTCGGGGTCGAGGAAGACGGTGTCGCCCTCGACCCGCTGCTCGGCGCCGCGAAACACCTCCCGCGCGCGCTCGGACATGAAGTCGACACCGACCTCGGTCAGCAGCCGCCGCCACCCCTTGTCGAGGGTCGCCATCGCCTCGTCCGACAGCACCTCGTAGCGCGGCATCGCGTTCCGGAACATCGCGACCTCCTCACCACTTGAACGAGAGCCCGCGCATCACATCCGCGCGCCCTCTTGACCTATGGTTCACCGGCATCTTAACCTCATAATCTGGAACTACGGTTCCATATTATAGAACTTCAGGTAACCGGGGAAACACCCATCGCAACCGGAGGACCACGTGGCAAGCACGGGTGCGCAGGCGGTCGACCGGGCGTCGGAGCTGCTGTCGCTCGTCGTACGCGCGGACGAGCCGATCAGCTTCACCGAGCTGGTCGAGGAGACCGAGCTCGCGCGCTCGACCGTGTCGCGGTTGCTCGGTGCGCTTGAACGCAACCTGCTGCTCGAGCGCGACGCCCAGGGCGCATACGTGTCCGGGCCGCTGTTCGCGCTGTACGCCGCCCGGCACGACCCCTGGGTGCAGGTGGCGAGGCTGGCGGATCCGCTGTTGCGCAAGGTGGGTGACGAGACCGGGGAGACCGTCAACCTGGCGATTCCCCGCGGCGACACGGTCGTGCACATCGCGCAGGTCGCCTCGTCGTACGTGCTGGGCGCGCGGGACTGGATGGACGTCGTCGTACCGCCACACGCGTCCGCGGCCGGCAAGGTGCTGTACGCGTACGACCGGATCCCGCACCCCAACGGCGACCTCGCACGGCTCACCGAGCACACGGTGACCAGCGCCGCCCAGCTCGCGCGGCAGTTCGCCACGATTCGGCGCAAGGGCTACGCGATCACCAGGGAGGAGTTCGAGGTCGGGCTCGACGGTGTCGCCGCGCCGGTCCTCGGCCGGGACGGAGAGGTCATCGCCGCGATAGGCGTCTCGGGACCGACCGCCCGGCTCAGCGACGAGCTCGACGACATCGGCCGGCTTCTCATCAAGCAGTCCACGTCCCTGTCCGGTGTACTCCGCCGGCGGATGCGAAGGGAGGGTGCCGCATGACACCCGACGACATCCTGCAAGGCCTGTACGACCAGACGCTGGTCGGCAACGCCCCCGCCGTGCTCGAGCTGACCAACACCGGTCTCCAGCTCGGCATGCAACCACAGACCCTATTGTTCGACGCCTTGATCCCCTCGCTCGAGGAAGTGGGTGCACGGTTCGAGCGAGGCGACTTTTTCGTTCCAGAGATGCTCATCGCGGGTCGCGCTATGAGCGGTGCGCTCGAGGTGCTCCGGCCGTTGCTCGCCGAGACCGGCGTCGAGACGATGGGCACGTTCTTGATGGGCACCGTGAAGGGCGACGTGCACGACATCGGCAAGAACCTCGTCAACATCATGCTCGAGGGCGCCGGCTTCCACGTCATCGATCTCGGCGTGCAGGTCGCTCCCGAGAAGTTCGTCGAGGCGGTGAAGGAGCACTCGCCCGACATCGTGGGCTTCTCGGCGTTCCTGACCACGACCATGCCGATGTTCAAGGCGAACCTGAACGCCCTGGAGAAGGCCGGGCTGCGCGACCAGGTGATCGTGATGGTCGGCGGTGCGCCCGTGACCCAGGAGTACGCCGATGCGGTCGGGTCCGACGGCTACGCCGCCGACGCGTCCGCGACCGTCAAACGAGCCAAGGACCTGCTCGCCCAACGCCGCGCCGTCCTGGCCTCCTGACCGACCCGACCCCGACCGACTCGACTCCCGTCCACAACACCCCCGAGGATCCCCATGCACACGACCCTTCGGTCGGCCTCCCAGGAGGTCGTCATCGGGCTCGACCGGCCGTTCTGCGTGATCGGGGAGCGGATCAACCCCACCGGCCGCAAGGTCTTCCAGGAGCAGTTGCGCGCCGGCGACCTGTCCGCGATCGAGCGGGACGTCGCCGCACAGGTCGCGGGTGAGGCCGACATGGTCGACGTCAACATGGGCGTACCGCTGACCGACGAGGCGGACCTGCTGTCCAGGGCCGTCACGCTGGTGCAGAAGCTGACCGACAAGCCGGTGTGCATCGACTCGTCGGTGGTGGAGGCGCTCGAGGCCGGGCTGGCGGCGTACGAGGGCCGCGCGCTGGTCAACTCGGTCACCGCCGAGGACGACCGGCTGGCCGCGATCCTGCCACTCGTGAAGAGACATGACGCCGCGATCATCGGTCTCCCCAACGACGCCGACGAGATCCCGATGGACGCGGACCGTCGGGTCGAGCTGGCCCGCAAGATCGTCGACGTCGCGACCAAGGAGTACGGCATCGCGACCGAGGACGTCGTCATCGACCCGCTGGCGATGCCGATCGGGGCCGACACCACGGTGGTCGCCACCACGCTGGAGACCATCCGCCGGATCCGGATCGAGCTCGGGGTCAACATGACGCTGGGCGCGTCGAACGTCTCGTTCGGGATGCCCGGACGGCATGCGCTCGGCGCGGCCTTCCTGCCGATGGCGATGTCGGCGGGCCTGACCAGCGCCATCATGGACGCCCGCAGCCCGCAGATCGTCGAGGCGGTCAGGGCCGCGGATCTGCTTCTGGGCAACGACGAATGGGGTGCCGCATGGATCGCCGCGCACCGCGCCAAGCTGCACGAGACCTGACCCGCCCCGGCTCGGCGTCCGCCCCGCTCCAGCACGACGAAGGCCCGGCCCCGAAGCGGTTACCGGAGCCTGACCTCGACGCGTACGCGCGCGAGGGCCTGATCGAGCCGCCGGCCGCCGCGGAGGAGCTCTGGGAGGAGCCGGAGGAGCAGATCGGACGCGTTCGCCTGGCCTTCAACCCGGCCGAGCGCGAGGTGCGCGTACCTCCCGGGGTCAGCGTCTTCGATGCGGCCAGCTGGAACGGCATCGCGATCGACTCCACATGCGGCGGCCACGGAACCTGCAAGAAGTGCAAGGTCCGGATCGCCAGCGGGTCGGTGCCGGTGTCCCGGCTCGACGTGCGTGCGTTCACGTCCGAGCAGCTCGAACAGGGCTGGCGGCTGGCCTGCCTCGCGTCGGCAACGGGCAACCTGGTGGTCGACGTCCCGCCCCTGGCAACCCGCCCGAAGGCCGCGACCGTCGGCGCCGGACGCCAGGTGATCCTGCGCCCCGCCCTGCAGAAGCGATACGTCGAGCTGGACGAACCCACCCTCACCGACCAGCGGCCCGACGTCACCCGGCTGCTGGATGCGATCGACGACCTCGAGCTCCGGGTCGACCTGCACGCGCTGCGGGAGCTGCCGACCGTGATGCGGCAGGCGGACTTCAAGGTGACCGCGGTCGTGGTCGACGACACACTCATCGCGGTCGAGCCCGGAGACACCACCGGCCGCAGGTACGCGATCGCGTTCGACCTCGGCACGACCACGGTGGTCGCCACTCTGCTCGACATCACGACCGGTACACCGGTGGCCGTCCAGTCGATGCTCAACAAGCAGCAACCGTACGGCGGCGACGTGATCACTCGGATCAGCGCCACCATGATCGACCCCGCGACCATGGGACGGCTCACCGAGCACGCGCACGCGACCCTCGACGAGCTCGCCCGGGCGGTTTGCGAGGAGGGCGGCGTCGACCCGTCCGATGTCTACGAGGTCGCGGTCGCCGGCAACGCGACGATGACCGCACTGGCCCTGGGCGTCGATCCGCAGCCGCTCGGAGTGGCGCCGTTCGTGCTGTCGTCGGCCCGGGTGCCGACCCTGTTGGCGTCCGATCTCGGCGTACGCGTGCATCCGGCCGCGCGCGCGACCGCCATGCCCGCCCTCGGCGCGTACGTCGGTGGCGACATCGTCGCCGGCATGCTCGCCACCGGCATGGACCGCGACAAGCGGCTGCGGCTGTTCGTCGACGTCGGCACGAACTGCGAGATCGTGCTCAGCGACGGCGACCGCATCCTGGCGACCGCGGCGCCGGCCGGTCCGGCGTTCGAGGGCGGCTCCATCCGCTGCGGGATGCGGGCGGCCACCGGCGCGATCGAGTCGGTCAGGCTCACCGACGACCACGTGGCGCTGCAGGTGATCGGCGACGTGGAGCCGAAGGGCGTGTGCGGCTCGGCCCTAGTCGACGTGGTCGCGGAGCTGGTACGCGTGGGCCTGCTGGACGGCACTGGGCGTTTCTTACCGGAGGAAGCGGCGTACGAGATAGCACCGAAATTCGCCGACAGACTGCGGAAAATCGGCGAGGAGCGAGTCTTCGTTCTGCATCAGCCGACGGGCTCGGGCGATCCGGCGGAGTCGGTGTACCTGTCACAACGCGACGTACGCGAGCTGCAGTTCGCCAAGGCCGCGATCGCGACCGGCTGGTCCATCCTGACCGAGGATCTGGGTATCGATCCGGCCGACATCCAGCAGGTGCTGCTCGCCGGCTCTTTCGGCAGCTATCTGTCCCCCGCCAGCGCCGTTCGCATCGGCCTGGTGCCGAAGCTACCGATCCTGCGCATCGTCAGTGCGGGAAACGTCGCCGGTGAAGGCGCCAAGATGGTGCTCCTCAGCCTGCGCGAACGGGCCGGGGCGGACACCCTGCTGGAGGAGGTGAACTATGTCGAGCTCTCCGACCGTCCAGACTTCAACGACCGGTTCGTCGACCAACTCGCCTTCCCCGCGTGACGCCGCCCACCGGGCCGGATTGATCGCCTGCGGAGCGCTGGCCCGGCCGGCCGAGGACATCATCGCGCGGCGAGGCTGGCCGGTCGCCGTACACCCGCTGCCGCCGCTCCTGCACAACCGGCCCGAGCGGATCGCCGCCGAGGTCGAGGCGCTGGCGAGGCGACTGGACGGCCGGTACACCACGCTCGCGGTCGCCTACGCCGACTGCGGGACCTACGGCGCACTCGACGAGGTCTGCGACCGGCTCGGCATCCGCCGGCTCCCGGGTCTGCACTGCTACGACGTGTACGGCGGGGCCGAGCGGCTGCGTCGCTTCTTCGACGAGGAGCCCGGCACGTACGTGTTCACCGACTTCCTGGTCCGCTCCTTCGACCGCACCGTCCGGGCCGAGCTGGGGCTCGACCGGTTCCCCGAGCTGCGGGACGCGTACTTCGGGAACTACCGCCGGGTGGTCTGGCTCGCCCAGCGGCCCGATCGCGAGCTGCGCGCGCTCGCCCGGCGGGCGGCCGGTCTGATGAACCTTCCGCTGCTGGTCGTAGAGGTCGGCGACGCCGGCCTGGAGCGGGCGCTCGCCGTATTGCTCGATCTCGGCGCGAAGGAGGGAGGGCGATCCCCTGGACGGGTCCGGGGTGAGCGCCCGTTCTTGACAGCGACGAGGGCGCTGGAAAGACTCCGGCAGACCATGGCCGGAATACGACGACTGCTGATCGCCAACCGTGGTGAGATCGCGGTGCGGGTCGCCCGCGCGGCGCGCGACCTCGGGATCGAGACCGTCGCGGTCCACTCCACGGCCGACGAGACCTGCCGGCACACCGCGGTCGCCGACCGCTCGGTCTGCATCGGACCACCGGCCGCCGCCGGCAGCTACCTGCGCCGGGACGTCTTGGTGCAGGTAGCCGAGTCGACCGGATGCGACGCGGTGCATCCCGGGTACGGGTTCCTCGCCGAGGACGCGGAGTTCGCCCGCCAGGTGGATGATGCCGGGCTGGTGTGGGTCGGGCCGGCCGCGGACTCGATCCGGCGCATGGGCGACAAGGCGGCGGCCCGTGTGGCCGCGATGGAGGCGGGCGTCCCCGTCGTACCCGGCTCGGACGGAGTCCTGACCGACGACGAGGAGGCCCTCGTCTTCGGCCGACAGCACGGTTTCCCCCTTTTGTTGAAGGCAAGCGCGGGCGGTGGCGGCAAGGGGATGCGGGTCGTGAACGACGAGCGCGAGCTCCCGGCCGTGCTCTCCCTGGCACGTCAAGAGGCGGCGGGCGCCTTCGGCGACGACCGCATGTACGTCGAGCGGTATCTCCCCCGCGTACGGCATGTCGAGGTCCAGGTTCTCGGGGACGCCGCCGGACGCGTGTCGGCGCTCGGCGAGCGGGACTGCTCGATCCAGCGTCGCCACCAGAAGGTGGTCGAGGAGGCGCCCGCACCCAACCTCCCGGACACCACCCGGGCGGAGATGGCCGACGCCGCTGTGCGGCTGGCGAAGGCGGTGGGCTACCTGAACGCCGGAACGGTCGAGTTCCTCTTCGACGTCGACACCGGCGACTACTACTTCATCGAGATGAACACCCGGATCCAGGTCGAGCACCCGGTGACCGAGGAGATCACCGGCACGGATCTCGTCGGATGGCAGCTGAGAATCGCCTCCGGTGAGGACCTCGACCTCCCCGAGAACGTCCGGGCTTCGGCGCATGCCATGGAATTCCGAATCACGGCAGAGGATCCGGCGCGCGACTTCGCACCGAGCCCGGGCCGGCTCACGGTGTTCGACATACCGTCCGGTCCCGGCGTCCGCTGTGACACCCACTGCTACCCGGGTTACGTCGTACCGCCGTTCTACGACTCCCTGCTCGCCAAGCTCGTGGTACGCGGCGGCGACCGGGCCGAGGTCGTACGCCGGGCCAGACGAGCACTGGGCGAGCTCCGGGTCGAAGGCATCCCCACGAACGCGCGGTTCCACCGCTGGCTGCTGAAACAACCGGAGTTCGTCGCCGGCACGCACACCACCGGCTACCTGACCGAGCTGATCGGCGAGACCGACGGCCTGCGCGAGGAAACGGCTAGCTGGCGGCGCCGACCCCGGCCACGCGCCCGAGCATCTGCTGCCGCCAGCGCTCGGTCTCGGCGACCTGGTTGAACGTGAAGATGTGCAGCCCGACCACGTGGGCGACCGGGTCGTTCAGGAGGTCCTTGGTGCGGTTCAGCATCCGCTCCGGGCTGTAGCCGCCGGGCATCGCGATCCGCGCGAACCTCGACCCGTGCTTGCTGAGGAAGCGAGTCGACTCCCCGACGCCGACCTTGGTGGCCATCGCCAGCAGCTTGGTGCGCTCCACGGGCCCGGCGAGCCCCATCTGGATCGGCAGGGTGATCCCCCGCGCACGCGTGCGGTCGACCCAGCGGCGCAGCACGGCGGGATCGAAGCACAGGTTGCTCACGACGTACGTCGCGTGTTCCCGCTTGTCCCACATCGCCTGCACGGTGACGTCGTCCGCGATCGCGGGATGGCTCTCCGGATAGCCGGTGATGCCGACCTCCGCGAACGGCGATCCGAGGCGCGCCAGATCCAGGAGGAACTTGTGCGACCCGTCGTACCGCCCGGCCGGCGGATCGGCGTCACCGGCCGGTACGAACACCTCCCGGATGCCCGCCGCCGCGAGCCGGGCGGCGATCTCCGAGAGGTGCGCGTAGTCGACCACCAGCCGGGCCGAGACGTGCGGCACGGTACGAAATCCCTGGCCGGCCACGCGTTCCGCGCACTCCAGCGTGGCGTCCAGGCCCTTGGTCGGGGACGCGGTGACCGTGATAGTGACGTCGCGCGGGAGCTCGAAGACGGCCGCCTCGACCTTGGCCGCGGGGATGATCTCGTATCGCGGGGACTCCAGCGCCGCCCGCAATCCCGCCCGACGTGAGCTGTTGCGCATTGTGCACGCCATTTCTCATTACGCACCGACGAGAGCAGCGTAGCCCTCCGCCGTACGCCTGAACAAGAGGCTTGCTCAGTGCCATTCGGAACGCAACAGTTCCCGCTCGGAGAAGATGAGCGCCCGCTCCGCCCGATCCACGTAGCGCTCGAGATCCCGAGGCCGCAGCCGTCGCCTCGCGACGTAATCGTCGCGGCCGTCCACCAGGACCGCCGCGGCCTCGGAGACCGCGGCCCGGTGGAGTACGTCGTCGTCGGTCAGATTGCCGCGTACGAAGTGCACGTCCTCGCGGTGTGCGACGGGGTGCTCCTCGACCTGGTCCTCCCAGGCGCAGACCACGATCTCGCGAGACTCCTCGGCGACCAGTCGATCGATGATCGTCTCCGTCCGGCCGGGCACGTAACCGAGTACGACGATGTGGCCCGACACCCTCAGCTCTTGCCGTCCAAGCATGCGGCGTCCCTTCGCGTTGTCGATCGTCTGTGCGATGCGGGCGAACAGGGTGGTGATGGTGGCGACGCCACCGATGATCACGTAGATGCTGACCAGGTATCCCTCGGTCGTCGTGGGGGTGTAGTCGCCGTACCCCACGGTGGCGGCGGTGACGATGAACCAGTACCAGTAGACGTCCGGGTCGGTGATCCGCTCCCCGGCTCCGCCCACGCCATCAGCGGCCAGCTGGTGAGGTAAACGAACAGGAAGACCTGTATCGGGACGCCCCAGCCCACCCGACGCGTCAGTCGGACGAGCAGGCGCGACAGATACAGCGGCACCTGCTGAGATTAAACCCTTCGGTCGGTCAGCCGCTCATCTTCTTCTGCAGGCCCTCGTCGAGCGCGGCGAGGAACTCCTGGGTGGTCAGATGACCCTGGTCCCCACCGACCAGCAGGGCGAGATCCTTGGTCATCTGCCCGCCCTCGACGGTCTCGACGCAGACCTGCTCGACCTTCTCCGCGAAGTCGACCACGTCGGGCGTGTTGTCCAGCTTGCCGCGGTGCTCGAGCCCGCGGGTCCAGGCGAAGATCGACGCGATCGGGTTGGTCGACGTCGCCTTGCCCTGCTGGTGCTGCCGGTAGTGCCGGGTCACCGTGCCGTGCGCCGCCTCGGCCTCGACCGTGCCGTCCGGAGTCATCAGAACCGACGTCATCAGGCCGAGCGAGCCGAAGCCCTGCGCCACGGTGTCGGACTGTACGTCGCCGTCGTAGTTCTTGCATGCCCAGACATAGCCGCCCTCCCACTTGAGCGCGGCGGCCACCATGTCGTCGATCAGCCGGTGTTCGTACGTGATACCGGCGGCGTCGAACTGGTCCTGGAACTCGGCCTCGAACACCTCCTGGAAGAGGTCCTTGAACCGGCCGTCGTACGCCTTGAGGATGGTGTTCTTCGTCGACATGTAGACCGGGAGCTTGCGCTCGAGCCCGTACCGGAACGAGGCCCGCGCGAAGTCACGGATCGAGTCGTCGTAGTTGTACATACCGACCGCCACGCCCCCACCGGGGAAGTCCGCGATGTCGAACTCCATCGGCTCCGAGCCGTCGGCCGGCGTGTAGGTGACGGTGACCTTGCCGGGGCCGGGCACGACGAAGTCGGTCGCCTTGTACTGGTCGCCGTGCGCGTGACGCCCGATCACGATCGGCTTGGTCCACCCGGGCACGAGCCGGGGAACGTTGGAGATCACGATCGGCTCCCGGAAGATCACGCCGCCCAGGATGTTGCGGATCGTGCCGTTCGGCGAGCGGTACATGCGCTTGAGCCCGAACTCCTCGACCCGCGCCTCGTCCGGGGTGATGGTCGCGCACTTGACGCCGACGCCGTGCTCCTTGATCGCGTTCGCGGCGTCGACCGTGATCTGGTCGTCGGTGGCGTCCCGGCTCTGGATGGAGAGGTCGTAGTACTCGAGGTCGATGTCGAGGTAGGGGTGGATCAGGCGGTCCTTGATGAACTGCCAGATGATCCGCGTCATCTCGTCGCCGTCGAGCTCGACGACCGGGTTCTGCACCTTGATCTTGACTGTGTTGGTCCTTGACATGGGGAGCCGGTTCTCCTGTCCTCGCCGTGCCGAAATCGCTCGACGTCAAGATATCTCACGCCGGACAGGCGTGCTCAACGCGGGAGGATCTGGGTGGACGAACCACCGTCACCACCGTCATCCCCATCCGGACCCGAGGGCTTACCCAGGGCACGCGGCCGGTAGTGGTTGGGCACCGGCCTGCCCTCCGCGGCGTACGCCAGCATCTCCGCGTCGCAGGCCGGGCACAGCGGGATCTGCCGGGTTCCCACCACGGAGAGCTGGGTGCCGCGGGAGTACTGGGTCAGCACCTGGGTACGCCGCACGAGGTCTGCGCCGCCGCACTCGGCACAGCGCTCCGCCGTGTCGCGCAGCCACGAGGCGCCACACGTCCCGCAGGTGATGCGGATCCCGTCCGGCCCACGCCGACCCGACAGGTCCTCGGTCTCGCCGCACTCCGCGCAGCGAAAGTCCGCAACCATCGTGCCTCCTTGCTCCGAGCCGCGGGGACGGGTGAACGACGTCCCGCCGCCAGGCTACGCCGGGCCAGAACTCCACCGGCCCGCCATGTGCGCCGGCGCCGAACCGATGGGGAGGCCACCCAAGCCTGAGCCGACGCGGTGCTGCTAGCGTCCGAACCATCGTACGGATTCGAGACACAGGAGCGCGTCGTGAGCATCCCACCCGTCAAAGTCGCCGTGACCGGAGCGGCCGGCCAGATCGGATACAGCCTGCTCTTCCGGATCGCGAACGGGGACCTGCTCGGCGCCGGCACGCCGGTCGAGCTGCGGCTGCTGGAGATCACGCCGGCGCTCGGTGCGGCCGAGGGCGTGGCCATGGAGCTGGACGACTGCGCCTTCCCGTCGCTCTCCGGCGCCGAGATCACCGACGACCCCAACGTCGCCTTCGACGGCGCGAACATCGCCCTCCTGGTGGGTGCCCGCCCGCGCGGCAAGGGCATGGAACGCAGCGACCTGCTGGAGGCCAACGGCGCGATCTTCACCGCGCAGGGCAAGGCGCTCAACGACCACGCCACGGACGACCTGCGGGTCCTCGTGGTCGGCAACCCGGCCAACACCAACGCGCTGATCGCGATGAACAACGCACCCGACGTACCCGACGAGCGATTCACCGCGATGACCCGGCTCGACCACAACCGCGCGATCGCCCAACTCGCCAAGAAGACCGGAGCGGCGGTCGCCGACATCACGAGGATGACCATCTGGGGGAACCACTCCGCGACTCAGTACCCCGACCTGTTCCACGCCGAGGTCAACGGCAAGAACGCCGCCGATGTGGTGAACGACCAAGCCTGGCTGGAAAACGAGTTCATCCCCACGGTCCAGAAGCGGGGCGCCGCGATCATCGAGGCGCGCGGCGCGTCGTCGGCCGCCTCGGCCGCGTCGTCGGCCCTCGACCACATGCGGGACTGGCTCTCCGGTACGCCGGAGAGTGACTGGGTCTCGATGGGAATCCCGTCCGACGGGTCGTACGGCGTACCCGAGGGCCTGATGTCGTCGTACCCCTGCGTCTGCAAGGACGGCGGGTACGAGATCGTGCGCGGACTGGAGATCGACGACTTCTCCCGGGACCGGATCGACCAGTCCGTCGCCGAGCTCGGCGAGGAGCGCGACACGGTGCGGTCACTCGGCCTGATCGGATAACGCACCACCCCCACCGCACCCGCGGGCGCCGCGCAGGGATCGTACGACATCGGCGGAATTCGATCCTTGTGAGTCAGGTCGCCGGGAGTGAAGGGCATGTCTCTTCAACGTAACGATCCAGCGTAACGATTCGGCGTACGGCGGACGTTCGCCGAGCCGACTCGCGGCCGACTGCTCGACAAACCCATGCCTCAGGTGATTGAGTCGATCGGCGGACTACAATTTTCTCTACGGTGAGAACCTGGATTGGCGGAGGGTGCGAGCCCAATGAGCAGTTCCTCTCAGACAGACACAGGCACTCAAGGCGGGTCCGTACAACGGGCGTTAAGTACGGTTCACGGGCCGGTCTTCTATCCCGCGGCGATCATCGTCCTCGCGTTCGTGATCTTCGCAATGGTCGCACCGGACACGGCGTACAACTGGCTGCTCGAGGTGCAGAACCAGGTCGTCTCGAAGCTCGGCTGGTACTACGTGCTGATCGTCTCCGGCTTCATCGTGTTCGCGCTCTGGGTCGGGCTCGGGCACTTCGGTGACATCAAGCTCGGTCCGGACGACGAGGAGCCGGAATATTCAGTCGGCGCGTGGTTCTCGATGCTGTTCGCCGCCGGCATGGGCATCGGGCTGGTCTTCTTCGGGGTCGCCGAGCCGCTCTTCCACTTCGTGAGCAATTCCGGCGCGGAGACCGCCGGAGTTCTCGGCGGCGACCCGGGGTCGCGCGCCCAAGGCTCGTTGGTCATGTCGTTCTTGCATTGGGGGCTGCATCCGTGGGCGATCTACGTCGTGGTCGGTCTCGCAGTCGCGTATTCGGTCCACCGCAAGGGACGGCCGGTGTCCATCCGGTGGGCGCTGGAGCCACTGCTGGGTGATCGGGTCAAGGGCTGGATCGGCGACGTCATCGACATCGCGGCCATCGTCGGCACCCTGTTCGGCGTCGCGACCTCGCTCGGCCTCGGCGTATCGCAGATCGCGGCCGGGCTGAGCTTCCTCGACCTCCTGAGCGACCCGGGCACTGCCTCGAAGGTCGTGCTGATCGGCCTCATCACCACGATCGCGGTGATCTCCGTGGTCACCGGCATTGACAAGGGCATCAAGTGGCTGTCCCAGTTCAACATGGGGCTCGCCGGCGCCCTGTTGGTGTTCGTGGCGTTCGCCGGGCCGATCCTGTTCATCTTCCGGGACGTGGTGCAGTCCCTCGGGTTGTACCTGCAGAACATCATCCAGCTGAGCTTCAACACCAGCGCCATGTCCGGCGACGCCGGCGTCGCCTGGCAAGGCGGATGGACGATCTTCTACTGGGGTTGGTGGATCTCCTGGGCGCCGTTCGTCGGGGTGTTCATCGCGCGGATCAGCCGGGGCCGAACCGTCCGGCAGTTCGTCGCCGGTGTGATGCTGGTGCCCACGAGCGTGACCTTCCTGTGGTTCCTGGTCTTCGGCGGCAGCGCCCTTTCCGAGCAGCTCCAGCGCGGTGGAGAGCAGGCGTTCGCGGGTGGCCTCATCGGTGAGGACGGCGTGGTCTCCCAAGAGGCCTCCTTGTTCGGCCTGCTGGACGGCCTGCCGATCGGGACGCTCCTCGCCGCGGCCGCGGTCATTCTGATCGCGGTGTTCTTCATCACCTCGTCCGACTCCGGCTCGTTCGTCGTCGACATGCTGGCGTCCGGCGGCGACGAGAACCCGCCGGTCTGGAGCCGGGTGTTCTGGGCGGTGCTTGAGGGCGCGGTCGCCGCCGCGCTGCTGATCGCCGGCGGTGACAACGCGCTCTTGGCCCTCAGGTACGGCGCGATCATCATCGCCCTGCCGTTCAGCATCGTGATGCTCGCCATGTGCTGGGCGACGATCCAGGCGTTCCGGTCCGAACGGGAGGTCGCGCTGCGGATCCAGCGTCGCCTGCAGCGCGAGGAGCTCACCGAGCACGTCTCGCAGAGCCTGATCGATGAGGGGCTGATCGAGCCGAACGGCGAGGGTGCTGAGAGGCCCGTCGCCACCGGAGCCGGCGGGGCACCTCTCAGGACGGACGAACCCGAGAGGTAGAACGAGTCGCGTCCCTCGAGAACGCCGGAGCCGGGTCGTCCCGGTTCCGGCGTTCTTATGCGTCCGGGACCAGCAGGGCGAGTACGACGATGCCACCGCCCAGTAGTCCGAGGATCACCACGTCGACCGCCTTCCGGCGTACCCGCAACAGGCCCGACATCCGGTCCGGCAGCACCATGCGCGCCAGGCAGGCCAGGAGCAGTGCCGCCCCGACGTACCCGGCGCCCTGCCGCCAGGACCCGACCGCCGCCACCAGCACGCCGATCCCGGTGAGGCCGAGCGCACCCACGAACGCCACCGTGCCCAATGACTTGCCGCGCGGGGTCTTGAACGGCAGCTCGGTCACGGCCGTGCCGCGCCCGCGTCGCGTTCGGTCGCCTCAACCACGTTGCGGAGGAGCATCGCCCTGGTCATGGGCCCGACGCCGCCCGGCACCGGCGCCACCCAGGACGCCACCTCACGCACCCCCGGATCCACGTCACCGGCGAGCCCCTGTTCGGTGCGGGTGATCCCCACGTCGACGACCACCGCGCCGGGATTGACCAGGTCGGCGGTGATCAGGCCCGGTACACCCGCGGCCGCGATCACGATGTCGGCCCGGCGCAGATGGGCGGCCAGGTCGCGGGTGCCGGTATGGCACAACGTGACGGTGGCGTTCTCGCTGCGCCGCGTGAGCAGCAGGCCAAGCGGGCGGCCGACGGTCACGCCCCGGCCGACGACGCAGACGTCGGCGCCCGCGATCGGGACGTCGTACGTCCGCAACAGCTCCACGATCCCGCGGGGTGTACACGGCAGCGGTGCCGACTTGCCCAGCACCAGCCAGCCGAGGTTGGTGGGGTGCAGGCCGTCGGCGTCCTTCGCCGGGTCGACCAGCCCGAGCACGCGGTTCTCGTCGAGCCCGTCCGGCAGGGGAAGCTGTACGAGGTAGCCGGTGCAGGCGGGATCGGCGTTGAGTCGCGCGACCGCGTCCTCGACCTCGTCCTGAGTCGACTCGGCGGGCATGTCGACCCGGATCGACTCGATGCCGACCTGTGCGCAGTCGCGGTGTTTCCCGGCGACGTACGAACGGCTGCCCGGGTCGTCGCCCACCAGAACCGTCCCGAGACCGGGTACGACGCCCAGCTCGCGCAGCCGGGTCACCCGTTCCTTGAGATCGGCCTTGATGTTCTCCGCGGTCGCCTTGCCATCGAGAGTCTGCGCTGTCACGGTGCGCCAGTCTGCCATCTCGCCCGCCGCGGTGCATGACCGCCGGCCCGAGGCCGGAAACCGGTCAGAGATGACGTAGTGTGGCGCGTTCTGGCGGCGAAATACCGAGCCGGGAAAGACGACCAGAACGCGCCACGCGGCGCTACGTACGTCTGCTCAGTGGGCGAAGTGCCGGGTCCCGGTGAGGTACATCGTCACCCCGGCATCCTCGGCCGCCTTCACGACCTCCTCGTCGCGCACCGAGCCGCCGGGCTGTACGACGGCCCGCACCCCGGCGTCGATCAGCACCTGCAGCCCGTCCGCGAACGGGAAGAACGCGTCCGACGCCGCGACCGACCCGGCGGCCCGCTCCCCCGCGCGCGACACCGCCAGCCGCGCGGAGTCGACCCGGTTGACCTGGCCCATTCCGACGCCGACGGTCGCCCGCTCGGCCGCCAACAGGATCGCGTTCGACTTCACCGAACGGCAGGCCCGCCACGCGAACGCCAGGTCCGCGAGCACGTCTTCGCTCGCCGGCGAACCGGCCGCGAGCGACCACGACTTCGGCGCGTCGCCGGGTGCGTCGATCGCGTCCCGCATCTGCATCAGCAGACCACCCGACACCGACCGGGTCTCCACCCCACGACGCTCGGCGGCGACGCACTGAAGCAGCCGGATGTTGCGTTTGCCGGTCAGCACCTCGAGCGCCTCGTCGTCGATCCCGGGCGCGACCACCACCTCGGTGAAGATCTCCGCGACCTGGTGTGCCATCTCCAGCGACACCGGCCGGTTGGTCGCGATCACCCCGCCGAACGCCGAAACCGGGTCGCACTGATGCGCCCGCCGGTGCGCCTCCGCGATGTCGGCGCCGATGGCGATGCCACACGGGTTGGCGTGCTTGATGATCGCCACGGCCGGTTCCTCGAAGTCGTAGGCGGCTCGCCGGGCCGCGTCCGCGTCGACGTAGTTGTTGTACGACATCTCCTTGCCGTGCAGCTGCTCGGCCTGCGCCAGTCCGGGCGTTGGCACGAAGCCGGACTCGTAGAGCGCCGCGGCCTGGTGAGGGTTCTCGCCGTACCGCAGGACCGCCTTGCGATCCCACGTTCCGCCTATCCAGGAAGGAAAAACCGAGTCATCGGCCGGGGAGGTGAGGACGCTGCCCATCCACGAGGCGACATGGACGTCGTACGTCGCCGTATGCGCGAACGCGTCGGCCGCGAGCCGCTGCCGCTGGGCGAGCGTGAACCCGCCGGCGCGTACGGCGTCCAGAACCTCCGCGTAGCGAGCCGGCGACACCACGACCGCCACGTTGGCGTGGTTCTTCGCAGCGGCGCGCACCATCGACGGCCCGCCGATGTCGATCTGCTCGACGCACTCCTCCGGCGACGCACCCGACGCCACCGTGTCCGCGAACGGATAGAGGTTCGACACCACGAGGTCGAACGGCTCCACGTCCAGCTCGCGGAGCTGCTCGACGTGCGACTCCAGCCGCCGGTCGGCCAGGATCCCGGCATGGACCCGCGGATGCAGCGTCTTGACCCGGCCGTCCAGGCACTCCGGAAAGCCGGTCAGCTCCTCGACCGCGGTGACGGGTACGCCCGCGTCGACGATCCGGGCGGCCGTCGATCCGGTGGACACGATCGCGACACCGGCGTCGTGCAGCCCGCGTACGAGGTCCTCCAGCCCGGTCTTGTCGTACACCGAGACCAGTGCGCGCCGGACCGGCAGCCGGCCGCCGGCATCCCCAGTTGGTGTGTTCACGAGCCGATCCGCACCTTTCTGCCACTAACGGTGAACCCCTCACGGGCCATCCGGCCGACGTTCTCCACCAGCATCGGCCGCTCCGCGGACTGGATGCGCGCCCGCAATGAGTCCACGGTGTCGTCCTCCTCGACCGGGACCGCGACCTGGTCGACGATCGGCCCGGTGTCCACGCCGTCGTCGACCACGATCAGCGTGGCGCCGGTGACCTTCACGCCGTACTCCAGCGCATCTCGTGGCCCGTGGGTCCCGGGAAACGCCGGCAGCAGCGCGGGATGGATGTTGACCGCCCGCCCGCCGAACCGGGACATGAACGCCGGCCCGGTCAGCCGCATGAAGCCCGCGAGAACGATCAGGTCGGGGTCGTACGACGCGCACGCCTCGGCCAGCGCGTGGTCCCACGCCTCCCGCGAGTCGAAGTCGTCCACCCGGCTCACGAACGTCGCCACCCCGGCGCGTTCGGCCCGCTCCAGCGCTCCGACGCCCGGCCGGTCGGCGCCCACCGCGACCACCGCGGCGCCGTACGCCGGATCTGCGCACGCGTCCAGCAGCGCCTGCAGGTTGGTGCCGGCCCCCGAGACGAGGACCACGAGTCGGGCGGACACCGGCGATCGGCAACCTTTCGGTCGAGGTGAGCAGCCGCGGACACCTTATCGGGTACGCCGGATCCACCAGCACACCAACAGGCCGCCGACCAGCCCGCCGAGGCCCATCGCGGCCGCGGCCGAGGGCAGGCACTCCCACACGTCGGCGCCGACGTCGGCCATCCTCCCGGGACCGACCGAACCACCGGCCAGCCCGGTCAGTGCACCGGTGATCACGCCGCCGAGCAGTCCCGCGCCACCACCGGCCAGAGCCGCCCGATCCCATCCGTACACGGGATACCGGCGCAGCGCCACCACGGCCGCCAGCCCTCCGGCCAGCACGGGTACGCCGACGAGTCCGGCGACCCACCACGGGGGCGCGCCCTCGCCGGGCAGCGCCGCGAGCAGCGGGAACGCGGGCACCCGGCCAAGCTCCACCCCGCTCGGCGCGACCGCGGTGTCGGTGCCGAAGGAGAAGCCCGGCCCGAGTACGAACGAGACCGCCAGCAGCGACGCGTTCGGCAGCACCAGGACGGCGGCAAGGGTGAGCAGTACGCCGCCCACGACGCCCGCCCGCAGGGACTCCGCGGCGGTCGCCGCGGCACCGAAATCGAGGGCCAGGGAGACGCTGACGACGATCGCCCCGACGGCGATTACCGCCAGCACCGACGCGACCGCGCCGTACACCGCCGCGCGCACACCCTCGGGCACCCGCGCCAGCACCTCCCGCGCGCGCGACGACGACCCGGACCAGACCCCGGCACCACCGAACAGCGACCCGACGACCACACCGGCGAAGAACGCGCGAATCGGCGACACGGACAACGCCTCGGTGGCGGCGACCAGCGACGCCAGGGTCGTGGCCACGGCATAGCAGGCGCCGATGATCGCGGTCCCGATCGCGGCCCCCCTCGGGTCGGACACGCCGGCTCTGGAGGCCGCCCACCGGCCGGTCCGCCACAACATGAGCCCGGACAACGCCGTGAGGCCTAGCGGGATCGCGCCGACGTACGTGCCGCCGGCGTGGAGTCCGCCGCCCTGTCCGAGGAGCCAGACGTCGACGCCGATCCGTACCGCGTCCATGACGCTTCCGCTCGCGCCCGCGAACCAGCCGGCGACCGTCGCGGCGATGCACAGCATGAGCCCGGTTCCGGCCGTCCAGGCGGCGGCGAGCGCGGTGATCAGAGCCAGCGGCCGTGGGAGGTCCGAGGGATCCGACGGTGCGCCGGTGGCCGGGCGATCGAGCAGATCGGTCATCGGGTCCATCGTCGTCGGCCGCGCCCGCCGGCTCCGGTTGACACGCCGCGCGGCGCTCGGCGTCCACCCCGCCGAGTATCGCGATGTGACCGGAGTCATGCGCCGGGGTTGGCCTTCTTGCGCGTCTGTCGCTACCGTCTCTGTGTTCCGTTATGTGCGGGACGGTCACGAAACGTACGCGGCTGTGCACAAGGAGGCGTGTCGATGGCGAGAGCCGGCGACTTCGACACGTTCTACCACTCGACCCGTACGTCACTCCTTCACCAGACCTATGCCGTCACGGGTAGCGTCGAACGCGCCGCGAGCGCGGTCGAGACCGCCTACGCACGCGCCTGGAGCCAGTGGTCGAAGGTCCGCCACCTCACCGACTCGGTCGGCTGGGTGCGCAACGAGGCGTGGCGGATGGCCTGCAGCCAGCTGCCGATCCGGAACCGGATGAGCCGGCGCCGGCACCGCATGTACGACGCCTCCGACCACCAGCCGCGGGTGCACGAGCTGGAGGCGATCCGATCGCTCACGGACGCCGAACGCCGGGTCGTCGTGCTCTACCATCTGGTGCGGCTGCCGATCGACCAGATCGCCCGCGAGATCGGGATCTCCGTAACCAGCGCGTCGGCTCTGCTGACCAACGGCGAGGCGCAGTGGTCGAACCCGGACACCCCGATCCCGCAGGCCCTCTCCTGGCTCGCCGACGACCTCGACGGCGTCTCCCTGATGCGCTCGCCGAGCGTCCGCCGCGGCGGCGAGCGGCGGCGGCGGCAGCAGACCTTCGTGGGCGTCGCGGCCTCGGTCGCCATGCTGGTCGGCGGCGGGATGCTGATCTCGTACGACGACCCCGAGGAGGTGGAGGTCGCCTCGGCGTCACACGACGCCCCCGACGAGGAGGAGCCGGCCTCCGCGCTCACCTCGCGTACGGCGTTCCTCACCGACTACGAGCTGCGCGACCTGACCCCCGCGGTCGGCCGATGGGACGTGAAGGGGACCGTGCGATCCGGGGTCTCCGGCAGGCCGTACACCTTCTGCCAGGAGCGCCGGGTCGCCGACGCGCGCAGCGAGTTCGCGCTGGCTCGCAGGTTCGAGACCCCGAACGGGGCCAAGGCAAGCGCCATCCACGTCCTCGAGGAGTCCGCGACCACGGCGCGAGCGGCCGCCGCGTTCGACCGGATGGAGAGCTGGTTCGGCCAGTGCGAGGAGCAGGGCGTGCAGCTGCTGCGCACGATCCGGGTGAGCGGGCTCGCGGACGAGGCGCGGGTGTTCACCCTGCGGAAGGTCGGGCGGAAGGACACGTTCGCCACCGTGACGATGGCCCGTAGCGGCCCGGTGAACACCGCGCTCTTCGCCCGCAGCAAGGGCTCCGCCGAGATGCTGCCACTTCGGGCATTGCAGCGGACCGCGACCGCGCTGCGACGCATCTGCGTCGCGACGGACGGCATCTGCCCGACGAGACCCCTGCTGCACGACGAGGCGCCGATGCCCCCGAAGGAGTACCCGGGCTTCCTGGCCGCGATCGACCTGCCGCGGGTGACCCACGTCAACGCTCCGTGGGTGGGCACCGATCCGAAGCGCAAGGCACCCAACCCGGTCGCCACGCCGTGTGAGCGCGCGAAGTTCCCCAACAGCCGCCGCCCGCGCACCCGGGTGTTCGTGGTCGCCCGCCGGTCCGCCGACGGGGCCGTCTTCCCCACCGCCAAGCGCATGCCGCAGTCGTTCGGGCTCTCCGAGACCGTGGCCACATTCCCCACCGCCAGGCGGGCGGAGAGCTTCGTCGGCGCGGCCCGGGAGCGAGCCAGCACCTGCGCCGACCGCGAGGCGGGCGCGACGGTCCAGGACGCGCGAGAGATCTCCGAGGGCCGTTTGCGCGGTGTGACCTGGCGGTTCCAGTTCGAGCTGTCCGAGGACAAGACCGTGTTCTACCGGGTCGGGCTCGTCCGTGACGACAACAAGGTGGCGCTGGTCTCGATGTCGCCCTCGCCGCGGTACGACGTGGGCCCGTACGATTTCCACGCACTGCTGGTCCGTGCCGGGCAGCGCCTCTACCTGCTGGACTGACCGGCGCAACACCCTCTCCGCACCCGACCGCTCTCACCCACCGCGGGTCCGGCGCTGCTCTAGGGTCGGCAGGGTGAGCTCCACACCCCTCGACCGGGACACGGCGGCCGGGCTGGACGCCGCCGACCCGCTGGGCCATCTGCGCGCCCGGTTCGCGTTGCCCGGCGAGCTGATCTACCTGGACGGCAACTCGCTGGGCCCGCTGCCCGTGGGGGTCGCCGACCGGATGCGCGACACCATCGAGCGGGAGTGGGGGCAGGACCTGATCAAGTCCTGGAACTCCGCCGGCTGGATCGACCTGCCGCTCCGGACCGGGGCCAGAATCGCCCGGCTGGTCGGGGCGGCCGAGGACGAGGTCGTGGTCACCGACTCGACCTCGGTCAACCTGTTCAAGCTGCTGGTCGCGGCCGCCCGGCTGCGTCCCGGCCGGCGGGTCGTGGTGACCGAGTCGACCACGTTCCCCACCGACGGCTACATCGCCGCCGCGGTCGCCGAGATCCTCGGCCTGGAGCTGCGCTGGTGTGACCGGGCCGATCCGGTGGCGGCGGTCGGCGACGACACCGCCGTACTCGCCCTGAACCACGTGGACTATCGCGGCGGGCACCTGCTCGACCTGGAGGCCGTGACGCGGCGCGCCCACGAACGCGGCGCCCTGGTGCTCTGGGACCTGTGCCACAGCGCGGGCGTCGTACCGGTCGATCTGGACGAGTCCGGCGCCGACCTCGCGGTGGGATGCGGCTACAAGTACCTCAACGGCGGCCCGGGCGCGCCGGCGTTCTGCTTCGTGGCGAAGCGGCTGCACGACGAGCTGCGGCAGCCGCTGACCGGATGGATGGGACATGCGGAGCCGTTCGCCATGGCCCGCGACTACACCCCGGCCGCGGGGACGACCCGGCTACAGGCCGGCACCCCGCCGGTCCTGTCGCTGGCCGCGCTGGACGCCGCGCTCGACGCCGTCGAGGGCGTCGAGGTGGCCGACCTGCGGCGGAAGTCGCTGCGGCTGACCGGCACGTTCCTCGACCTGGTGCGGGCGTACACCGACCTGGAGGTGCTGACCCCCGCCGACGACCGGCGGCGCGGCAGCCAGGTGTCGTTGCGGCACCCTCGGGCCTACGGCGTGGTGCAGGCCCTGATCGCGCGCGGCGTGGTCGGCGACTTCCGGGAGCCCGATGTGGCAAGGTTCGGGTTCGCGCCGGCATACCTCCGGTACATCGACGTCTGGGACGCCGTACAGCAGCTGGTCGCGGTGCTCCAGGGCGAGGAGTACGCCGATCCGGCGTACTCCTCGCGATCTCCGGTGACATGAGCCACCCCGGCGAGATGTGGCCCGGCGGCCTGCAACCATGGGACCAGCCCAGGCGTATTGAACTGCGACAGCCAGACGAGAGTGAGAGCGATGGATGCTGAGGCGTTCGATGCGTTCTACAGCGCCTCGTTCTCAAAGCTCGTGGGGCAGGTGTACGCCATGTGCGGCAACTTCACCGAGGCCCAAGACTGTGTACAGGAGGCGTTCGTGCGGGCCTGGGACCACCGCAAGCAGCTCGACAGTGCACACGCACCCGAGGCGTGGGTGCGCACGGTGGCCTGGCGACTCGCCGTGAGTCGCTGGCGGAAGGCCCGGCGTGCCCTGCAGCTGCCCGACCGGGCGCATGAACCGCGGCCACCGCGCGAGCCCGGTGTCGAACACTCCGCCCTGATCGCGGCGCTCAGGCAGATACCTGAGGAACAACGGCGGACCATCGTGCTGCACCACCTGTGCGACCTGCCCGTGTCCGAGGTCGCGGCCGAGACCGGGGTGGCCGAGGGGACCGTCAAGGCGCGCTTGTCGCGCGGTCGGACCGCACTGGCGGCACTGCTGGATGCACGGGCCGAGGAGTCCTCCCATGCCTGACTTCGACGACGAGCTGACCCGGAGGCTGCAGGACCTCGCCTCGACGGCCGGGGACCATGCGCAGCGGATGCCCGTGGCGCAGCTACGCCGGATGGGCGGACGGCGCCACCGCCGGCGGGTCGTGACGATGGTCGCGTCGTTCTCGTTCCTGGCCGCCGCGGGCGCAGGCGGTGCGGTGGCGGCCGTCGACCGGATCACCCGGCCGCCCGACAACGAGAAGGCGGCGGAGGCTCCGGCCACCACGCCTCAAGAGACGTCGTCCCGGACCGAGCAGGCACCCACGACACCGCGCGGGACCGACGACGACCCCACGCGACCGGTCACCATCAACCCGAGCGTGGACAACGACGTCATCCCGGCCGGATGGCACACCGAGGTCCCGGACGACTTCCCGCTCGCGGACGGCCTCAGCTCCGCGGCCACGCTGGACGGGCCGGCCGAGGCCCTCGGCCCGCTCGACACGGTCACGGTCTGCGGGTCGCCGGTCTATCCGCCGGAGGGTACGGTCGACGATCTCGGAGTCGCGTGGACGAGCGGGGAGCAGACCCAACAGCGCGATCTGACCCTGTACGCGGACGCGAACGCCGCCCATGCCGCCCTCGAACGGGTCGTCACGGCGTACGACGAGTGCGACCGGGAGACCGTCGCCGTCGGCGAGTACCAGGTGAACGAGCCGGAGAACACCACCGCGGGCGACGAGGCGTTCCTCGTCCGGCAGCGTCCCGAGCTGGAGCCGCGCGGCCAGGCGCCCGTCCAGCTGACGCAGCTGCACATCGCCCGGGTCGGCAATGCGCTGCTCGTGCTGCGGGACACCCGGGCGGCGACCCTGGGCGCCACCTCCGAGGAGCACAGCGTCCAGGCGGTCGGCGCGACCGTGGAGGCGCTCGCCGAGGAGATGTGCATCTTCGCCGCCCGCCCGTGCGGCGTGGACACCGGCGGTGGCAGCCTTGGCGGGGGTGACGGCGACGGCGGTGAGGGCGGCGGGCCGAATCCGCCACCGGCCAAGCCGACCTTCGACCCACAGGTCGCCCTGCTCACCGTGGGCGATCTCAACCGGAGCTACTGGAGCCCGTTCGGCGGCAACCCGGTCACCGTGCCGGAGACCCGCTGCAGCCTGCCCGCGTGGGGCACACAGAGCGCGGCCAGCTACACGGCCGAGTCGGCCGCCGCGGATGCGAAGGTGCTCACGACCACCGACCTCGCCGCCGTGACCTCGACGCTGTCCAGCTGCCCGGGCGAGGAGCTCAACCACGTCGGCGGCGCCGCGGACGGCGGCGCCGCGCAGGCCTGGCTGTACGACCACGGGGAGTCGGGCGACGCGGGCGCCCGCCAGTACGAGCTGCTGCTGGCCGGATCGGTGCAGGGCGGCCCGGTGCAGGTGCTCCAGATCCGCTACCTTGCGCAGGACACTCCGACGACCGGGGACCTGAACGAGATCGCGCAGATCCTGCTCACCCGGATGGCGAGCGCCGGCTGACACCCCTTGTCGCGGACAGGTAGCTCTTTCGCGCCGAGATTGCAGAAGTGGTCGATCTGTGGACCGGCTCAGCCGGTGGTCTGCAGGGTCTTGCGCATCAGCTCGGCGGTCTCGGTCGGGGTCTTGCCGACCTTGACGCCGACCGCCTCCAGGGCCTCCTTCTTCGCCTCCGCCGTACCGGACGATCCGGAGACGATGGCGCCCGCGTGACCCATGGTTTTGCCTTCTGGGGCTGTAAATCCAGCCACATAACCCACGACCGGCTTGGTGACGTTCTGCTTGATGTAGTCCGCCGCCCGCTCCTCGGCGTCGCCGCCGATCTCGCCGACCATGATGATGCCGTCGGTCTCGGGGTCGTCCTCGAACGCCTGCAAACAGTCGATGTGGGTGGTGCCGATGATCGGGTCGCCGCCGATGCCGACGCAGGTGGAGAAGCCGACGTCGCGCAACTCGTACATCAGCTGGTACGTCAGCGTGCCCGACTTCGAGACCAGGCCGATCCGGCCCTGGCCGGTGATGTCGGACGGGATGATGCCGGCGTTCGACTTGCCCGGCGAGGCGATCCCGGGACAGTTCGGGCCGATGATCCGCGAGCCGCCCTTGCTCTGCGCGTACGCGAACGCCTCGGCGGTGTCGTGCACCGGTACGCCCTCGGTGATCACCACGATCAACGGCATCGCGGCGTCGGTCGCCTCGACGATCGCGTCCTTGGTGAACCTCGGCGGCACGAACAGGACCGACACGTTGGCGCCGGTCTCCTTCATCGCCTCCTCGACGGTGCCGAACACCGGGAGGCTGGTGCCGTCGCTAGTGCCGTAATCGAAGGCCACCCAGGTACCGGCCTTGCGCGCGTTCACCCCGCCGACAACGTTGCTGCCCGCGGCGAGCATCCGCCGGGTGTGCCGTTGCCCCTCGGCTCCGGTCATGCCCTGGACGATGACCTTGCTCTGGTCGTCGAGAAAGATTGCCATTGATCTGAGCCCCTCAGTTCGCCGCTGCCAGCTCGGCCGCACGTCGCGCGGCGCCATCCATGGTGTCTACCCGCTCCACGCCGGAGAGGTTCGCCTCGTCGAGGATCCGGTGGCCCTCGTCGGCGTTGTTGCCGTCCAGGCGTACGACGAGCGGCTTCGTCACCCGGTCGCCGCGCTCGGCCAGCAGGCGGAACGCCGAGACGATGCCGTTGGCCACCTCGTCGCATGCGGTGATCCCGCCGAACACGTTGACGAAAACGGCCTTCACGCCGGCGTCCCCGAGTACGATCTCGAGACCGTTGGCCATCACCTCGGCGGACGCACCGCCGCCGATGTCGAGGAAATTGGCCGGCTTCACACCGCCGCCATCACCCGACGACAGGGCGTCACCGGCGTACGCCACCACGTCGAGCGTCGACATGACCAGCCCGGCGCCGTTGCCGATGATGCCGACGGCGCCGTCCAGCTTGACGTAGTTGAGGTTCTTCTCCTTCGCCGCCGCCTCCAGCGGGTCGTCCGCGGAGCGGTCGGCGTACTTCTCGTGCTCGGAGTGCCGGAAGTCGGCGTTCTCGTCGACGCTGACCTTGCCGTCGAGTGCGTCCAGCCTGTTCCCGGATAGCCGCCCCAAGGGGTTGACCTCGACCAGCGTGGCGTCCTCCCCGACGAAGCAGTTCCACAACTTGCCGACCATGTCGACGGCCTGGTCGGCAAGCTCGGCCGGGAACTTGGCGGCCGCCACGATCTCGCGGGCCTTGGCCTCGTCCACCCCGGTGACCGGATCGACCGGGACCGTGGCGACCGCGTCGGGATTGGTCCGCGCGACCTCCTCGATCTCGACGCCGCCCTCGACGCTGGCGATGCAGAGGTACGAACGGTTGGCCCGGTCGACGAGGAACGAGAAGTAGTACTCCTCGGCGATGTCCACGGCCGGCACGACCAGCACCCGCCGGACGGTATGACCCTTGATGTCCATGCCGAGGATCTCGGCCGCCTTCGACGCCGCCTCGTCGGGATCGGCGGCAAGCTTGACGCCGCCGGCCTTGCCTCGGCCGCCGGCCTTCACCTGCGCCTTGACGACCACCCGGCCGCCGAGCGCCTCGGCCGCCGCGCGCGCCTCCTCAGGTGTCTCCGCGACCGTACCGGCGGTCAGCGGCACGTTGTGCTTCGCGAAGAGCTCCTTCGCTTGGTACTCCATCAAGTCCACGTCTGGGCCCGTCCTTGTCGCCTCGGCCGGTCGGGTGTCTCTGGGAGCCTAACCAGACCGTGCGGCCGCCGCCTCCTCGGGTACCGACTCTCGGCGCGAAGTCTCTCGCGGCGAGATTGCACATCTGGCCGTCGCTCCCGCGTCCGACGCGGGCGTCGTTCAGGCCGGCGCGTCGGCCGGCTCGGCCGCCGAGCCGTCCCCGACGTGCGCCCGGACCCAGTCGACGATCTCCTGCGTCGTCGCGCCCGGGGTGAACACCGTGGAGACCCCCATCTCGGCCAGTTTCGGGACGTCCGCCTCGGGGATGATGCCGCCTCCGAACACGACGATGTCCCGGGCGTCCCGCTCCGCCAGCAGGTCCAGCAGCTTCCGGAACAACGTCATGTGGGCGCCCGACAGGACCGACAGCCCCACGCAGTCGGCGTCCTCCTGGATAGCGGTCTCGACGATCTGCTCGGGGGTCTGGTGCAGGCCCGTGTAGATGACCTCCATGCCCGCATCGCGGAGCGCGCGCGCGACAACCTTGGCGCCGCGATCGTGCCCGTCGAGACCCGGCTTGGCGACGACCACTCGGATGGGACTCATCGTGTTCATTCCAACGACCGACCTTTGGCTGCGTACGACCGACCTTCGGTGTGCCCGCAGCCTAAGCCCCGAGGTGACGATCGGCCACCCGGGTCGGGAGTTTGAGTTGTATATTCCCTTTGGTACAGTTCACCCGGTGATCGGCCCCCGGTTAAGTTCTGCTCTCCGCGAATTAATCGTCCACACCCGGCACCCAACCGTTTCGCAACGGTTGCGGTTCCGTTATTGTCATCTCCGTTTACGCCCGCCGATCCGGAGGATTACGTGTCTCAGCATCGCGCTCCCGGGCGCCGCGCTGTGCACAGCCGCCGGAAACGCTCAGCAGTGATCCCGGAGCAGCGGTCTCCGGCCCCGGAGGAGACCGGCAGTGCCGGCCGGCACTGCGCCGGACGAGACCCGGTGCCCAAGAACCAGGCACGGGCCTTCACCCGCCCGTCCGCATCGCTGATCGCCGGCATCTCCGCCCTGGTGGTCGCCGCGGCGGGCGCCACGTCGGTGGGTGCCCAGGCCGTCGACGGGAGCCGTGAGTCGTCGCAGGTCGCCACCCAGAAGGCCGAAGACAACGGCATGCACGCGGGAACCGACGGGCTCGGGCCGTACCTCACCCGCGACGGCAAGCCGATCCAGGTCAGCCGCGGCAACGGCCGGGCGGCGCTGAACGAGCTCCGGCAGGCCCGGCTCGAGGCGGCAGCCGAACGGCAGGTCGTCGAGCGGAAGAAGGCGCTCTCCAAGCTCGCCGCCCTGGCCGAGGAGCGCGCGGACGAGCTGAAGCTCGAGGAGTGGGTGCTCCCGATCTCCGGCTACGACATCACCGCGACGTTCGGCGCCAGCAGCAGCCTGTGGTCGACCACCCACACCGGCCTCGACTTCGCCGCGACGTACGGCACGCCGGTCGCCTCCGTCGCCACCGGCATCGTGACCGAGGTCGGGTCCGCCGGCGCGTACGGCAACCGCGTCATCGTCACCCACGAGGACGGCAGCGAGACCTGGTACTGCCACCTGGACAGCTACACCGTCAGCACCGGTGACCAGGTGAGCCCCGGCACCCAGGTGGGTGCGGTGGGCATGTCCGGCAACACCACCGGCCCGCATCTGCACTTCGAGGTGCGGCCGTCGCCCGACGTGCCCGTCGACCCGTACGGCGTCCTCGCCGAGCACGGCCTGGAGCCCTGACCGGCACTCACGGGCGCCGACGCGCGTCGCGGCCGTCTAAGGCGTGCCCTAAAGCTTCTCCAGCGGGGCGAACCGCAGCAGCAGCTGCTTGACCCCCTCCGACCCGAAGTCCACCGAGACCTGCGTCCGGTCGCCCTCACCCCGCACCGCGACCACGCTGCCCATCCCGAAGCTGTCGTGCACCACCCGGTCACCCGGCGACAGCGACGGCATGCTCCGGGCGGCGGTCTTCGTCGTGACCGTCGAGGCACCGGTCCACGTGGTCTTGGGCTTGCGCCCGGCGGCGTCCGCGGACCGGCTGGACGCCGAGGTGTTCACCCAGCGGGTCTGCGCCGCCTGGGTACGCCGCCAGTCCACCAGGGCTTCCGGGATCTCCGCACAGAACCGGGACGCCGGATTGTGCTGCGGAGCCCCCCACGCGGACCGGGCGACGGCCCGCGACACGTACAGCCGCTCGCGGGCCCGGGTGAGGCCGACGTAGGCCAGCCGGCGTTCCTCCTCCAGCTCCTTGGTGTCCCCCAGCGAGCGCATGTGCGGGAACACGCCGTCCTCCATGCCGGTGAGGAAGACGACGGGGAACTCCAGGCCCTTGGCCGTGTGCAGCGTCATCAACGTCACGACGCCGTCGTCGTCACCGGCGTCCGGGATCTCGTCGGAGTCGGCCACCAGCGCGACCCGCTCCAGGAACTCCGCGAGCGTCGGGCTCTCCGACTCGTCGGCGAACTCCCGGGCCACCGCCACCAGCTCCGCGAGGTTCTCCACCCTGGTCTCGTCCTGTGGGTCGCTGGAGTTCTCCAGCTCGGCGAGATAGCCGCTGCGGTTCAGCACCTCCTCCAGCACCGTGTCGGCGGGAGCGCCGTCCGCCACGAGGTCCGACAGGCCGTCGACGAGGGAGACGAAGCCCGCGATGGCGTTCAGCGACCGGGTGGCGATCCCGGTCGCCTCGTCGGCCCTCCGCAGCGCCTCGAAGAACGGGATCTTCTCCCGGGCCGCGAGCGCCTCGATGCACGCCTCGGCACGATCGCCGATGCCGCGCTTGGGCACGTTGAGGATCCGGCGCAGGGACACCGTGTCGGCTGGGTTCGCCAGCAGCCGGAGGTACGCCAGCGCATCGCGCACCTCGCGGCGCTCGTAGAACCGCACGCCGCCGACGACCTTGTACGGAAGACCGACCCGGATGAACACCTCCTCGAACACCCGGCTCTGCGCATTCGTCCGGTAGAAGACCGCGACGTCCTTCGGCTTCGCGGCCCCGTCGTCACTGAGCCGGTCGATCTCCTCGGCCACGAACCGGGCCTCGTCGTGCTCGTGGTCGGCAACGTACCCCGTGATGGGTTCGCCGCTGCCCGCGTCCGACCAAAGGTTCTTCGGCTTGCGGCCCTCGTTGCGGCCGATCACCGCGTTGGCGGTGTCGAGGATGGTCTGTGTGGAGCGGTAGTTCTGCTCCAGGAGTACGGTCTCGGCGTCCGGAAAATCCTTCTCGAACTGAAGAATATTGCGGATCGTGGCTCCGCGAAACGCGTAGATCGACTGGTCGGCGTCGCCCACGACCATCAGCTCCGCGGGCTCGGCGCGGGGCTCGGCACGGGGCTCGTCCGCAGCCGCGCCGTCCGTGCCTACGACGTCGCCGTCGACGGTACGCCGGGCGGCCTGCGGCGCGCACAGCTCGCGGACCAGGGCGTACTGCGCGTGGTTGGTGTCTTGGTACTCGTCGACCAGCACGTGGCGGAACCGCCGCCGGTAGGTCTCACGCACCTCCGGAAACGACTGCAGGAGGTGCACCGTCATCATGATCAGGTCGTCGAAGTCCAGCGCGTTGGCCTCGCGCAGCCGCGCTTGGTAGGCGGCGAAGACCTCCGCGAACGTCTCCTCGAGGTGGTTCTGGGCCTGCTTGCCGACGTCCTCGTGGTCGCGGAGTTCGTTCTTCTGCTTGGAGATCCAGGCGAGGGCGGCGCGCGGGTTGTAGCGCTTCGGGTCGAGGTCGAGGTCGCGGCAGACCATGGTGATCAGCCGGCGCTGGTCGGCGTCGTCGTAGATCGAGAACGACGACTTGTAGCCGAACCGCTGGATCTCGCGGCGCAGGATCCGCACGCACGCGGAGTGGAAGGTCGACACCCACATGGAGGCCGCGAGCCGTGGGCTGGTGAGCTCGCCGACCCGCTCGCGCATCTCGGCCGCGGCCTTGTTCGTGAACGTGATCGCGAGGATGGAGCCGGGGTGCGCGTCACGGTGCGAAATCAGCCAGCCGATCCGTCGGGTGAGCACTCGGGTCTTGCCCGATCCGGCGCCGGCGACGACCAGCAGCGGTGTGCCCTCATGCACGACGGCGGCGCGCTGCGCAGGGTTCAGACCGTCGAGGAGGGTCTCCGGGTCGGCGTACCGCCGGCGCGGGCGCTCCTCCGTGGGTTCGGATGCGGCCGGCGCCTCGGGGATCGGGAACGGAGTACTCATATCGCCGACCAGCCTATGCCGAAGCTACGACCACCCCGCGCAGGCCGCCGTGGCGCGCTGCCGTACGCCGGCATGCATCCGCTGAACGAACGGCCGCCGGTCGGGCCGTCCTGCTAACGTCCGGGGCTGTGACGACTCCCGTACCGGACACCCAGGTGGAACGCGTCCTGGTGGTGGCCGCCCATCCGGACGACGTGGACTTCGGCGCCGCGGGCACGGTGGCGACGTGGACGAAGGCGGGGATCGACGTCTCATACTGCATCGTCACCGACGGCCAGGCCGGCGGCTTCGACCGCAGCGTCTCGCGTGCCGAGATGGTGCGCATCCGGCGCCGGGAGCAACGCACGGCGGCGGTCGCCGTGGGGGCCGGCGACGTGCGGTTCCTCGGGTACGTCGACGGCGAGCTGGAGGTTTCTCGCGAGCTGGTCCGGGAGATCAGCCGGATGATCCGCGAGGTCCGCCCGCAGCGGATGCTGATTCCGAGCCCGGAGCGGGACTGGCGGCACATCGCCCGCAGCCACCCCGACCACCTCGCGGCCGGCGAGGCCGCGATCCGCGCGATCTATCCGGCGGCCCGCAACCCGTTCTCGTTCCCGGAGCTGGTGGAGGACGGCCTCGAGCCGTGGAGCGTTCCAGACACCTGGCTGATGGCCCACCGGACCGACAACCATGCCGTGGACATCACCGACGTGTTCGACCAGAAGATGCGGGCGCTGCTGTCCCATGAGAGCCAGCACACCGAACCCGACGAGCTGGAGCCCCGCCTTCGCCACTGGCTGGCGGCCCGGGCTCAGGAGCACCGCCTCGGCGACGACCGGCTGGCCGAGACCTTCTTCGTCCTGTCCACCGGCTGAGGGCGAGCCCGGCGCATCGTTACCGGCCCGGGCGTCGGCATCGGCCACCTGACGACCGTTTCCCGACCCGATGCCCGAAGACGGCGCCAGGGCCAGCGATCGGGCTCGTAGGCCCGGTTCACATTTGGTCGGGTAGCCAGGTGACCACGTCGGGGAAGAGGATCAGCAGCACGATCCCGACCGCGAGCACTCCGACGTAGGGGAGGGATCCGATCAGGACGTCGCGGAGCGGGACCTCGGGGGCGACCCCTTGTACGACGTACAGGTTGAGGCCGACCGGTGGGGTGATCAGGCCCATCTCCATGTTGAGTGTCATCACTACCCCGAACCAGATCGGGTCGAAGCCGAACTGTGTGACGATGGGGAACAGTACGGGCATCGTGACGAGGATGATGGCCACCGGTGGGATGAAGAACCCGAGCACCAGGAACAGCACGTTCATCGCGAAGAACACGATCCACCGGTTGACGTCCATCTCGGCGACCGCCTGGGCCAGGTCCTGAGGGATGCCGAGGAAGCTCATGATCTGGCCGAGCACGGCCGAGAACGCCACGATCATCAGGATCATGGTGCTGGTGCGCGTGGTCTCCAGGGCGACGTCCAGGAGCTTTCGTACGGTGATCGACCGGTAGAGAACCGCGACCAGTACCACCGCGAGCGCGGCCCCGACCGCCGCGGCCTCGCTCGGCGTCGCGATCCCGGCGTACAGCGCGACCAGGACCCCGGCCATCAGCAGCACGAACGGGATCACCTTGACCAGCATCGCGATCCGGGTACGCCACGCCACGAGCTGGCTGTCGAGCGTCGCGGTCGCCAGCGAGGTTCGGCCACCGGCCGTCCCGCCCACCGACGGCTCACCCGTACCCTCGGCCGCAGCCGCGGACCCCGCGCCACGGCCGGAACGGTGCAGCGACATCGCGACCGCGATCCATGCGCAGAACAGGACGGTGACCAGGATCCCGGGACCCACCCCGCCCAGGAACAGCCGCCCGATGGACTGCTCGGTGGCGATGCCGTACAGGATCAGGGTCACGCTCGGCGGGATCAGGATCCCCAGCGTGCCGCCGGCCACGATCGCACCGGTCGCCACACCATTCGGATACCCCCGCCGCAGCATCTCCGGGATCGCGATCCGCCCGATCGCCGCCGACGTGGCCGGGCTCGACCCGGTCAGGGCGGCGAACACCGAACACGCGAGCACGGAGCTCATCGCCAGACCGCCGCGCAGCCGGCCCATCCACGCGTTCGCCGCCTCCAGCAGATCAGTGCTGGCCTTCGACTGGCCGAACACCGCCCCCATCAAGATGAACAGCGGGATCGCCAGCAGCGAGAAGCTGTTCAACGACTCGAACGTCAGGTTCGCGAAGAACCCGAACTGCGCGGCGTCCAGGAACAGCACGGTCGCGATCAACGCGGTCAGACCCAACGCGAACGCCACCGGCACACCCAACGCCAGCAACGTCAACAAGACGCCGCCGATGACCGCCGCGATCGTCATGCTGCTCATGCGGGTGGGACCTTTCCCTCGGGCTCCTCGTCCGCAACGGCCTCCGGCGACGGCGACCGGAACCGTCGCCAGGACTGTGCGGTGAACACGAGGAACTGCAACGCCAGGATGAACATGCCGAGCGGGAGGATGAAGTACGGGACCGACAGCGGCGGGTTCCACGCCGTCCCCGAACGCTTACCCGACTCCACAGCCTGCCACCACAGGTCGACGCCGAGGACCGCGACCACGGCGACCAGCCCGAACCCCAACAGGTTGGTCGCGACCCGGATCAGCTGCCGGGTCCGGGGACGCAACCGGCCGACCACCAGGTCGATCCGGACATGGTCACCGTACTTCATCCCGTACGGCGCCCCGACGAACGAGGCGTACATCAGGAAGTAAATCGACAGCTCGGTCTGCCAGATGGTCGAGGCACCGAAGACGTACCGCAGCGCCACCGCGTAGCAGACCACCAGGGTCGCGGCGATGATGAGTACGGCGCTGGTGTACCCCGACAGCTCCGCCAGGGCGTCGACGGTCCGCGGGATCGGCGACCTGCGCCGATGCGTCTCCTCGGCAGGACCGTCCTCAGTCACCGCTCACCTGGCTGGCCAGGTCGATCAGTTCCTGACCGTTGTCGACGTCGCTGGCGAAGTTGTCCCAGATCGGCTGCGAGGCCTCCTGCCACTCCTGGAACGCCGCCTCGTCCATCGGGACCACGTTCACCCCCGCGCTCTCGAACTCCTCATCCACCCGGACGTCGTCCTCCTGCGACGCCTCATACGCGAAGTCCTGCAACTCCGCCCCCACCTCGACCAACACATCCTGCTGCTCCTCGGACAGCTGCTCGAACTGATCCATCCCAATGATCAACGGCTCGAACATGAACCAGAACGTGTAACCACCGGTCGGAGACGTATACGTCTTGACCAACTCATCCAACCGATACGAACTAAACGAACCGGTCGAGGTGATCGCACTGTCCAACACACCGGTCTGCATCCCGTTATAGATCTCCGAGGACGCCATACTCGACAACCCGAACCCCACACTCTCCAACATCTCCTCCACCCGCACCCCCGCCGCCCGCGTCACCGAACCATTCGGCACATCATCCGGCGACACGATCGGATCCGCCGACCGGGTACCAACCGCACCCGCATTCCACACCCACGTCAACACCTTCACACCATTCTCCTCGGTGATCTGCTCCACCCGCTCACCGATCTCCGCATCCTGCCACTCCTGCGCCACCTCGTGGTTAGGCACCATCGCCGGCATCAACGTGATACTGAACTCCGGCACATCCCCAGCCGCATAATCCAACGGAAACACCGACAAATCCGACGCCCCCTGCGTGATCGCCTCATACTGCTCCGTCGGATCCTCAATCAACGAATTCCCCGGATGCAACCGAATCTCCACCTCCCCATCAGTCCGCTCCGACACCTCCTCCGCGAACCGCTCCGCCAGCACCGCCCGGAAATCACCCTCACCACTCTGATCCGGCGCAGGCCACTGATGCGACAAATTCAACGTCACCTGCTCACCGGACTCACCACCCTCATCCGCCAAACC
>WHTJ01000172.1 GCA_009377795.1 Propionibacteriales bacterium
CTCCTAGCACCTGCTAGAGCCTTGATGCGGGCCCGCCGACGCCTACGACACTCAGCGAGGTATGCGACGTTGCAGCGTTCCAAGCAAGCCATGAACCACTGGCCCGGCTGCTCCATTCACGGAGCGTTCAATAGGGCACCGCCTGTTGCTTTAGCTCGCAGGCATTGACTTGTACAGGTGGGCGTACAAGCTGAGCCCGATGACCCCGTCGGAGCTGGTCGCGGACTGTTTCGAACTGGCGCGGGACATCCGGGTGCTCGACATGCGCGCCTCGCCGTACGACCTCACCGGCCTTGGGTACCCGCCGGTGCGGATCGAGACCGCCGATGGGAAGGCCGAGTACGCCGAGCTGCAGCGCGGGTTCACCGCACGCGCCGCACCGCTTCGACGACGCCTCGTCGACGTCTGCCACACTCTGCGCGCCTAGGTCGTGTCACGACCTAGGCGCGAATACCCGGGTGTCGGTCCGGCCGTCCATAGTGAATGCCATGTTCGAGACCGACTCCGAGCTCACGGAGCTCCAGGCCCTGCTTGACGCCTCCTTGTCGAGATCGACCGGGCACCTGCGCTCGATCGTCGACAACCGGCTCACCGCCGCCCAGCTCTCTTCGGCTCTCAGCGGGATGTGCGTGCTCGCCGTCGCCACGGTCACGGCCGACGGAGAGCCGCGCATCAGCGCCGTCGACGGGCACTTCTGGCATGGACGCTGGGTCTTCGGGACCGCAGGAACCGCCGCCAAGGCCCAGCATCTTCGAGCGCGGCCGGCCGTGTCCGTCGCACACATTCGCGGCGAGGAGCTCGGCGTCTTCAGTCACGGCACCGCCGAGATGCTCTATCCGGGCGACCATCCCGACTGGCCGGCGGTGCTCGATCACCTCACGAAGCACTACGGCGAATCGCCGCTGAGCTTCGGCGACGACATCGTCTACTACCGGCTGCAGCCGACCTGGATGGTCGTCTACGGCGGCGCCGGCCAGGTTGGCAGCTAGCGCGGCGCGTTCCCTGCTCGGCTAGCCGCGCCGGAAATCCCGCCGAGAGGAGCGTCAGCCGCGGCGCAGGCCGTAGACCACCGAGTCTCGCAGTGCCTCCCAGGACGCCTCCACGATGTTGCTTCCGACTCCCACCGTGACCCAGCTGCGCTGCCCGTCCGAGGTCTCGATCAGTACCCGGGTCACGGCGTCGGTTCCGTGTCCCTGGTCGAGGATCCGCACCTTGTAGTCGATCAGCTCGAACTTCGCGACCTCCGGATAGACCTGGCCGATCGCCGAGCGCAGCGCGTGGTCCAGGGCGTTTACCGGGCCGTTGCCCTCCCCCGTGACCACGATGCGTTCGCCGCCGGCGAACAGCTTCACCGTCGCCTCCGACTCGGCCTCGCCGCTCGTACTGCTCTCGGTGATCACCCGCCAGGACTCCACCTCGAAGTACGACGGGCGGGCGCCCTCCATCTCCTCGAGCAGCAGCAAGTCGAACGACGCGTCCGCGGCCTCGAACGTGTAGCCGGACCGCTCCAAAGTCTTCACCCGTTCGGTGACCCGGCGGAGCTTGTCCGGGCTCGCACTCAGGTCGAACCCGAGCTCGCGGCCCTTGAGCTCGATGCTGGCCCGGCCGGCCATCTCGGAGACCAGCAGCCGCATGTCGTTGCCCACCTCGACCGGGTCGCTGTGCTGGTACAGGTCGGGGTCGACCTTGATCGCACTGGCGTGCAGGCCCGCCTTGTGGGTGAACGCGGACGCTCCGACGTACGGCTGGCGGGAGGCCGGCGGCACATTGGTGACCTCGGCGACCGCGTGCGCGATCCGGGTCGCCTCGCGCAGGTTGTCGGCGGGGAGCACGGATTGCCCGAGCTTGAGCTCGAGGTTCGCGACGACCGCGACCAGGTCGGCGTTGCCGGTGCGCTCGCCGTACCCGTTGACCGTGCCCTGTACGTGCGTCGCCCCGGCTCTGACCGCGGCCAGCGTGTTGGCGACCGCGCATCCGGTGTCGTTGTGGCAGTGGATGCCGATGCGTACGCCGATGGAGTCGCGTACGTCGTCCACCACGTCACCGAGCTGAGCCGGAAGCATGCCGCCGTTCGTGTCGCAGAGCGCCACCAGCTCGACCCCGGCCTCGGCCGCGACCCGCAGCGCCTCGAGGGCGTAGGCCCGGTTGTCCCGGTAGCCGTCGAAGAAGTGCTCCGCGTCCAGGAAGACCCGCTGACCCTCGGCCCGCAGGTGCCGCACGGTGTCCCGGATCATCGCGAGGTTCTCCTCCAGCGTCGTACGCAGAGCGAGATCCACGTGCCGGTCATGGCTCTTCGCGACCAGCGTCACCACGTCGGCGCCGGAGTCTCGAAGCGCGGCCACCAGCGGGTCGTCGGCCGCGGCCACCCCGGCCCGCCGGGTCGCCCCGAACGCCGCCAGCGTCGCGTGCTTCAGCGGCAGCTCCTCACGCGCCCGGGCGAAGAACTCGGTGTCCTTCGGGTTGGATCCGGGCCAGCCCCCCTCGATATACCCCACGCCGAGCTCGTCCAGATGGCGGGCGATGACCAGCTTGTCCTCGACGGACAGGTTGAGGCCCTCCTGCTGCGCGCCGTCGCGCAGCGTCGTGTCGTAGACATGGAAGGCATCGGTCGGACCCGTCGGGTCGGAGGCGCCGGCCGGGCTTGTCGGGCTGGTGGGGCGATCCACGATCTCGTCCTCTGGGTATCAGGGTGTCGGAACTGGTGGTGGCAAACAAAAAACCTCCCGTGGATACGAGAGGTTTGCGCGCCGGGGAACCCTGGCGCGCTAGCAAATAATGATCACGAAGTGTCGCGTCATGTGGTCGAGCATCCCATATCGACCAGCAGATGGAAAGCTTTCTCGTGATTTGGACGCATCGCCGAGGGTCCGGGGAAGGTGTGGCCGGACGCCTGTCACGCCGGTTGTGGCGGCGAGATAGCGTGCATCGCGTGGCGGACACGATCGTGACCTCGGTGCCGGAGCGGCTGCTCGCGGTCTACGCCGTCGTGACCAGCGATCCGCCGGACGGTGATCTGCTGCCGAGCTCCGGCGGCCTGGCCGCGGACGTCGTACCCCGCGACATGGCGCCGCTGCCCGCCTCCGCCTTGGTGAGGGCCATGGGTGCCGACTCCGCGACTCTGGAGGCGTACGAGGCCGGCAGCCACGCGGTGCTCGTGCGAGCGGTCGGTACGGCGACCTTTCCTCCGGCGCACGAGTTCGCCGCCTACAAGGCCGCCCAGACGATCTCCGACCTGAGCGGCGGCGTACTCGTCGACACGCTCATCCCCCGGCTGGTGACCCGGCCCCGAGACGTGGGTGACGACTTCCGGCTGGCCGACTGGATGGTGCTCCCGCACTCGCTGCATGGGTCCCTGCTCTGGTTCACGTCCAAGGGCCTGACCCGTTTCGGGCTCTCGGAGCTGCAAAGTCATGGCATCCCGCAGCCGCTCGCGAATGCGTGGGGCGCCGTACTCACGGGTATCGCGCAGGTACTGCTCCGCGAGCATGCCCGCGCGCTCGCGGAGGACCCATCGGCCGCGCTGCGGGAGGTGCCGGCGACCCAGGAGGTGTCGCTGCGCGACATCGCGGCGGCGTACTCCGATCACGCGAGGTTCGGCAAGGACGCCGGCCTCGACACCGCCGCGCCGTTTCGCCTCGAGCTGGACCCGGCCACCGAGGAGAGCGCCGACTCGTTCCTGAGCGTGCTGCCGCCGGACGACTTCGGCGGTACGCCGGACCAGTGGGCGGGCGAGGTCGTGCGTACGCTCTTCACCGGACACGACGCCGCCGGCTAGCCCCCTTTTC
>WHTJ01000173.1 GCA_009377795.1 Propionibacteriales bacterium
GGCGGACATCGTGCGGAGGCTGGAGTCGTACGGCGACGACCGTGCGGCCGTGCGGGCCGCCGGGATCGAGCTGGCCACCGGACTGTGCGACGAGCTGCTCGCCGGTGGAGCGCCCGGACTGCACTTCTACACCCTCAACCGATCGAAGGCGACCCGGGAGATCTTCGCCAACCTGAGCGTGCACGCCTGACCCGCATCCCAGAATTCGCGCCGAGATTGCACATCTGGCCGACCTGATTCGGCCAGATGTGCAATCTCGGCGCGAAGAAAGGGGCCTTCAGGCCTTGCCGATGAGCTGGGCGACCAGCGCGGCGCCCAGCCCGGCCAGCGGCACCCCGGCACCGGGATGCGCCGACGCGCCCACGCAGTACAGCCCGGGGACCGGGGTCTCGTTGGGCAGCCGGCGCGAGACGGTGCCCGTGCCGTCCCAGCTGACGCCGTACGGCGACCCGTTCAGCTCGGTCACGATGTCGGACGGCGCGCGGTCCACCCGGCTCACCACCTCGAGCCTTACGTCCAGTCCGCGGCGCGTCATCGTCGACAGGACGTCCTCCTCGGCGTCGCCGCGTCGTACGACCGTCCAGGCGCGATGTCCATCGGGCGCATCGTCCGTCGTGCGTACGACGAGCGTCGGGTCGCCGTGCAGGACCAGCTCGGCGGGTAGGTCGGGAACCCGCGAGGTGAGCCCGAGATGAGTCACCGCGGGCGGGAACGCGGGCGTCGTCCCCCGGATCCTCCGGGCCATCCGGGCGGCCCGCGGAGCGTTGACCAGGCAGCGCATCAACCGCCGGGGATCGATTCCGGCGGCCACGACCACGTCGGCCGGGATCGCCGTCCCGTCCGCCGTCACGACGTTCCGCCTCCCGGCGTGGTCGCAGTCGATCTCCACGACCTCGTGGCCGAGGAGCACCTCGACGCCCCGCTCGTCCAGCCGGGCGGCGAGGACCTCGGCGAGCGCGCCCATGCCACCGGCCGGCCGGCACCTGCCGAAGGTGCGCTCGACGAAGGCCTCGACCGCGACCAGGCCCGGCGTGTTCCTCGGGTCGGATCCCGCCAGCTCGGTCGGGTGTTCGAGCAGGGTACGGAGACGCGCGTCGGGGAACGTCCGCCGGGCCACCCGGCGCAGCGACCGCCCGGTGTCGAGCAGGCGGCGGGTCTCGGTGTCCAGCGCGTCGCATCCGCCGAAGGGGTGTTCCAGGACGCGGGTACGCAGGGCGGCCCATAGCGGGGCCAGGCCGTCGACGTACTCCATCCACCGTTGTGCGGACTCCGCCCCGAGGGCCTCGGTCATGGCGTCGAGCTGCCGGGCCCGGCTGCCCGCGTGCATGTCCAGCTCGGTTCCGTCCTCGAACCGGTGCCGGCGTACCGGATCGACCGGAACCAGCTCCAGCTCGCGTTCGAGCGGGCGCCCGGACTTGCGGAAGAGATCGCGGAGTACGGCGGGCAGCGTGGTCGTCGCGGGACCCGAGTCCCAGCGGAAGCCGTCCGCCTCGACGAAGCCGATCGACCCACCGAGCCTGCCGGACCTCTCGCACAGCGTGACCTCGTGTCCGAGCTTCGCGAGTCGTGCGGCGACCGCCGAGCCGGCGAGCCCGCCGCCCGCCACCACCACCCGTGCCATGACCGGCGAGCCTAACGCCGGACGTCGGCGGCCGGCTCGACGCGGCCGAAGTCCGTACCCCACTCGGCGTCGGCGAACCTCAGCAGAGCGGCGTTCATCTCGGCCATCCGCATTCCCGACCTCAAGGCGTCGGGCGCGGTCTCGAGCAGGACGATGCCGCCGACCGGACCCGGCCCGAGGGTCGCCGTACCCGTCGGCTCCTCACCGTCCTGCGCCTCCCGGAACCGGTCGGCCTCCCAGATCACCTCGACCGAACGCTGGGTGGACATCTCACCGCCGACCGAGATCCCCATCATCCGGCCACCCCGGTTCTCGTCGGCGGCGGTGACCACCAGGGACTCGAAGTCCGCCGCCGAGATGGCCGGGTCGTTGCCGGCGACCACGTTGAGCTGCAGCAGCTCCAGAGGCACGTCGGGCGTCGCGCGCGCGACCGTGGTGAGCCCTCCGGTGAAACGGGGATTCATCTCGGTGGGCACGAACCCGTCGGCGGTGAGGACGCCGTCCACGCTGAACCCGCCCCGGTAGCCCACGGCGTCGGCCAGCCAGCCGCCCACCCGCCGGGCGACGATCCGCATGTGCGCGCGGTCGCCGTCCGGCGGGTCCCACCAGGTGCCCAGGCCGCCGTAGACGAACCGTCCGGTGTCGGGCCGCCGCAGCACCACGGTCTCCACCGGCCGGAAGACCGCGACGCCGTCCGGCAGCACGAACCCGTGGATGCTGCAGGGCGTACCCTCCAGGAACGGCATCACCCGAACCCGTTCGCAGTGTTCGGTCAGGAAGGAGTACGACGACCGGGCCTGCCGTTCCGTGCGGACCCAGAAGGTGTACTCCGCCCCGCCGTTGAGACCGTCGCGGGCGTCGCCGGACCACACGGTTCCGGAACCGCGGTCCAGCTCGCGGGCGGCCCCGACGAGCTCGTCGTACGTACACGAGGCGACCCGCACCGGCGGTCCGGGCACCTTGCAGGCCGCCCAGATGTCGTCGGCGATCAGCTTGTCCTCGAGCGCCGCCCATGACGCCGGCCGACCGCCGTAGGCGGGCCGCCCGAGCAGCTCACCGGTCCGGCACGGCGGCGCGAGCCACCACACGGCCCGCCGGTCGCGGTCGTAGGCCTCCACGGCACGCCGGATGTCCTCGGTCGGTTCGATGCTGAGCTGCTCGGTGCGGCGTACCTCGTCGGTGACCAGCCGCTCCGGCGGCATCGCGAGCAGATGGACGTCGGCGTCGGCGGCGCTCGGCACGGCGCCGGTTCCGAGGGCATGCGGGATGAGCAGCGGACGCCGGGCGCCGTACCGCAGAAGCTGGTCGACGCGGTGGGTCATGCCGGCCAGGACGAAGAACGCCATGATGACCTTGCGACCGACGAAAATGTCGGCGAGTCGCCTGGTCCAGGCCGCCATGTCGACGGGTTGTGTGGGTCCGGGCGGCCGCTGCTCCATGAGTCAGGGGTTCTCGACGTCTGCCGGGCGGCCCCCGGTGAGACGCAGCAGTTCGTCGTACGTCGTGGAGAAGATGGCGTGCGGGTGCCCGGCGGCCGCCCACACCACGTCGTACCGGTCGAGCCATCGGTCGACGAGGGTCCGCAACGGCGCGGGATGGCCGACCGGAGCCACGCCGCCGATCGCCTGACCGGTATGGGTGCGCACGAACTCGGGCTGTCCGCGGCGGAGGCCGGGCAGGGCGTGGTCGGCGGCCACCTTGTCGGTGTCCACCCGGTGCGCGCCGGACGTGAGGATCAGCACGGGCTCGCCGGCCGCGTCGAAGATCAGGCTGTTGGCGATCGCGCCGACCTCGCAGCCCAGCGCCGTCGCGGCGGCGGCCGCGGTACGCGCGGAGTCGGGGAGGATGCGGACCTCTCCGATGGCGCCGGCGTCCTCCAGGGCGGCCCGTACCCGGGTCACCGTCTGACTGTCGTTGACCATGGCCAGACTCTAGGAGACTGCTGAAGAAGGCTGCTTCGGCGGTTGACTAGTGCGTATGGTGACGGGCGGGGACCCGCAAGGCGGTCTGTGCGGCGTGTGTTTGGTCAGCGCTCGAGGCGC
>WHTJ01000071.1 GCA_009377795.1 Propionibacteriales bacterium
CTCACGCAGCTCATCGGGGTACTTCCTCGGTGCTGCCACGAAAACTTCCTCTCCGGTCTGACACAAGATCAAACCCGGTTCGAAAGTCTCCGGGAAAGCGGGGGAAGCTCACACCCAACCACCTATGGACGGAACCCGTTTTCAGTTATTCACAAAGAAATTCAACCAGTGATCAACCGCAGCAGAGTCGTGCTCCCTCGGGCGGCCTTAGGCAGCCGTTGGCCGGGTCGTGGAGGGTCACGCTGTCGGGGGAAACCGTCCACGAATGACGTACGGCGGACCGGGCCAGGGGTCAATCGCAGGACTAGGGCGTTCTCGCAAACCCGGTGTTTGTCGAAGTTCCCGCCCAGGAGCAGCAGTCCGACGAACCCCCTACGTCGGCCGGTGTCGGGAGGACGTTCGATGCGGGGAGTTCACTGGTCGGCTATTCGCCGGCGTGGTCGCTGCGGGACAGCCCGTGCCGGATCCGCTCCCGGTGCTCTGCGTACACCACCGTCTCGAAGCCGATCATCCCCATCATCAGGAACGCCACGATCGCGAGGGCGGCGAGGGCCGGCACCTGGGCCGCGACCGGGATGAGTACAAGGAGGAGCGCGGCGACGACCACCCGGTCGGTGTGCAGCTGGTGTAGGGCGCACCACTTGAACGCCACGTGACCGAGGAGATAGACGACCACCCCGCCGTACAGCGCGTAGAGACCGATCTCGCTGACCGGATCGCTCAGGTCGTGATTCTCGACGTCCGCGACGTACTTCAAGGCCTGCTCGATGCCGAGCGCGATCAGCACGACGCTGCCGACGATCGGGAAGTGGAGGAAGCTGTACGCGTCGCGGGCCAGCCTCGGCCGGGTCTCCTCCGGCTCGGCGGCGAGCGCGTGCTCGCCCTGCAGCGCGCTGATGTCGAAGTACGCCCACCACAGACTCATCACGAGGCACAGGCCGACCACCGCGGCGACCACGATCGGCCAGGAGATGTGCAGCTCGCCGACGCCGACCCCGATCGCGACGATCGACTCGCCGAGGGCCACGATCAGGATCAGCCCGTGTCGCTCGGCGAAATGGCCGGCCGAGCGGAGCCGCCAGCCGCGGGCGCCGCCGAGGAACGTGCCGCCGTAGTCGGCGAGCAGGGCCAGCGCCCAGAACAGGGTCTGCATCCCGCCGTCGAGCTGGGACGCGACCAAAAGCAGCAGCGTGCCACCGAGCACGGAGGGGGTGAACCGGATGAGCTGGTGCCGCAGCACCGGGTCGTCACGGGCGATGACCCAGAACATCAGCAGATGCATCAGCCGGAAGAGGAAATAGCAGACCGCGATCACCACCGGCCCGGGCAACCCGCCCTCACCGTCCACGAAGGCCTCCGGGATGGTGAGTGCGAGCACGAACATCGGCAGCATTGCCGCCAGCACCAGCAGGCGGACCGGCCCCTCGTCCGCCCTGACCACGTTTCCGAGCCAGGCGTACCCCACCCAGCTCCACCACAGCAGGCCGAGCATGAGGATCCCGCGCAGCATGCCCGTCCCGCTGAGGTCATGGGCCATGAACGCGGTGACTTGAGTCAGCGCGAAGACGAAGACCAGGTCGAAGAACAGCTCCAACGTGGTCGCGCTGTCGTTCTCGGAGACCGGCCGAAGTTTCGGCCGCGGTCGTCCACGGTTCATGGCCGAGATTCTGACACGGTCAGTTCACAGACACGTACGTGATGTCCCGTGCGTCCTCGAAACCGACCACCCCGAACCAGCGCCGCCGCTCGTCCAGACCCGACCAGGAGGCCGTCGTAAGGAACGGTCGCGCCCCGCGGACATCCACCTGCTCGGTATCCGGCCTCAGGTGACCGAGGTCCCGGTCGGGTACGACCCACCCGGTGAACGTCGCACTCGACGAGACGTCGTCCGCCGCGGAGTGCGCGTTGGCGTAGGCCGAGTAGATGCCGGACTCGGGTGCCCGCATCGTGATCCGCTCGGCGGATCTGGGGCTCGTCGCCGACGCGACCAGCTCGTTGTCACGGTAGACGTAGAGGTCGAGGTCGTCCTGCGGGTTCTGTGCCGCCACCTCGAACCGCACGGCGGCGGTGCCGCGCGGCACGGAGAACAGCCACCGTCTGGTACCGGGCCCCTCGGTGGGGTGCGCCTCGTCCATCGGGTCCGGAGTCAGTGTCAGCCGCTCCGGCCTGGCACCGACCGGCCCGGAGACCGTCATGTCCAGCGTGCCGGACAGGCCGGCACGTCCCCCGAGCTCCACGGAGCCGGACCGGCCCTCGCCGGCGACCTCGGTCACCGGGTCCACCGACAGCGGCCGAACGGCGATCTGCGATCGCACCTCATGGCCACGGGAGCCGACCCAGGTCAGGGATCCCTTGGCATAGCGGGTGTACGACGTGCGTTGCGTGGCCGCGAACCGGACCGCGAACCTCGCGGTCTCACCGGAGGCGAGCGTGAGCGCGGACGGCTCGACCTCGACGTCGAGGCGGCCAAGGCCGGCGATCGACGCGGTGTAGGTCTCGGACCGGCGGGACACGTTCGTCACCGCGCGGGTTACCGCGGTGCGTCCGGCGAACCCTCCGACCGCGATCGCCGGCTGGTTGAGGTTCTCGGCGCGCAACGCCTTCGCGGTATCGGAGGCGGCGGCTCGCTGACCGAGTTCGCCTAGGCCGGCAAGGAAATTACGCCAACGCACGCCGCCGCTGTCGTACACCAGACCGGGGTCGAGGGCCGGTCGCGGGTCGATACTGCCGGCACCCTCCGCGAACGGGTGGACCGGTTCGGTGCTCGCGGCCGCGGTGGTCATCAACGCCGACTTGACCGCCGCCGGTGACCACCCGGGATGCTCGGCGCGCAACACAGCGGCCATGCCCGCGGCATGCGCCATGGCGACCGAGCTGCCCGAGCGGTTGTCCCAGATCCCTCCCGGTGTGCCCTGTGGCGACGCGGCCGCGGTCACGCCGACCCCGGGTGCCGTGACGTCCGGCTTGAGCAGGTCGGAACCGGCCGCCGTCGTCGGGCCCCGCGAGGAGAATCCCGCGACCCGGGGTGCGCGGGCCAGCGCGGGCTCCCGGGTGACGGGCGAGAGCCGGGCCCATGCCCGGTCGCCGGCGTCGGCCGCATAGCGCTTGATCCGTTGGCCCGCGGCCGCGGTGACATGCACCGTCGGCACGGCATGCAGATCCGGCCGCAGGCCCTCGCGTCCGGTGTTGACGAGGATCATCCCGGCGCCCCCGGCCAGCGCGACGGCACGGCTCTTCTCGACCCGGGCGATCCGTCCGCGGTCGCACACCACGATCGCGCCCGTCACCTCGGCCGCATCGAGGGCCCCCCGGAAACAGAGCCGCGAATGCTCGGAGAGCGCGCCCGGCGCCACAGCCGTCCCGGCGACGACCAGCCGGCTGCGCGGGACTGTCCGGTCGCTGGCCATGGCGCCTGCCGCGGATTCGCCGCCGTACGTCGCCTCGCCCGGATACCCGCGACTCACGGACGCGCCGACCGTGGTCACCCACGGGCTGGGATGCGCGACCGACCGCCAGCGGGATCCGTGGTTCCCGGCGGACGCGGCCACGAACACGCCGGCGTCGGCCGCGTTGCGGAAGGCGGTCTCGACCGGATCGAGGACGCTGTCCCGAGAACCGGAGATGGCGTAGCTGAGCACGTCGACCCCGTCCGCGACGGCCTGGTCGATGGCCCGCGTGGTGTCGGCGGTCGAGCAGCCGTCGTCGGCCGGGTCGGGCGACGCCCAACACGCCTTGTAGATCGCCAGGCGGGCGGCCGGTGCCACGCCGGAGGCCGTACCCATGTGCTCGCCGTCGACCTCGACGTCGACCCCGTGGTTGCCGGCGATGATCGCGGCGGTGTGCGAGCCGTGACCTGTGGAGTCGCGCGGCGAGAGGAACTCGCCCTGGGCGAGGTTGGACTCGCCGAAGCCCCGGGCGAAGTGGCGCGCGGAGACGACCTTGCTGTTGCAGTCCCGTGGCGACCAGTCGGTCGCCGGCTCGCACGTGCCGGTGAACCCCTGGGGGTCGGGCTGGGCCAGGCGACCCGCGAACGACGGGTTCTCCGGCCAGATGCCGGAGTCGACGACGCCGACCACGACGCCTTCGCCCGCGTCAGCGCGGCGGCCCAAACCAGGCAGTGCCTGGCCCCGGATCGCGAGTCCGGGCGGGGACGTCGACGGCAGGGTGTCGAGTCGTTCGACGGTGCTGAGCTCCGCGGACACGACCTCGGGCATGGAACGCACCTGCTTGACCTGTTCGGACGTGAGATCGGCCGCGAACCCGCTGAGCGCGTACAGATAGCGATACCGGACGTTCGGCCCGCCGAGTCGGCCGAGGACGGCGTGCTGCCGTTCGAGCAGCAGCGCGCGGTAGGTACGGACCGCCGGCCGGTCGAGGTCGAGGTGCCGGCCGGCCGGGGCCCTGGTGGCCGGGTATCCCGCCATGCCGCCGGCGTACGTCGCGATCGGTGCGTCCCGCAGAATCACGACATAAAGTCCGGGGGAGACCGCCGTCGCCGGTCCGGGCGGGGCCTCGGAGCCGGATGCGCCGGTCGGTGTGGCAGCCACCAGCGCCACCGCGGCGAACGCGGTGCATATGCGGCGACTCACCATCGATCGGCTCCCAACCACAGCGACGGTGGGGGTACGAAATGTGATCACATCGCGTGCACCCGGACACCCATCCTGTCACGAGGGTCGGCTTCCGCGGACCGGTCGTCAACAGACCGGTGGGGAAGGACATACGCTGTCGAGCATGGCGAGAGGCGCGGCACGGGCACCTTCCTCGGGAGAAGAGTCGCTGGACGCGCGACTGTCCGCGCTCGCGGACCGGCTCCGGGAGCTGGACAGCCTGCTGGTCGCATTCAGCGGTGGCGCAGACTCGGCGTTCCTGCTGGCGGCCGCGGTACGCGTCCTGGTCGCCGAGAACGTCGTCGCCGCCACGGCGGACTCCGACTCGTTGCCGCGGTCGGAGCTGGACAAGGCCCGCGAGTTCGCCGCGTCCCTCGGCGTACGCCACGTCACCCCGCACACCGACGAGATGCAGCGGGCGGGCTACCGCGCCAACGCCGGCAACCGGTGCTATTTCTGCAAGGCGGAGCTGATCGATGTGCTGAGACCGCTGGCGAACGAGCTCGGGATCGCGCATGTGGCGACCGGTACGAACGCCGACGATGCGGTCGCCGGCTTCCGCCCCGGGATCCGCGCGGCGGCCGAACGCGGCGCCGTGACCCCGCTTCGTGATGCCGAGCTCACGAAGGAGCAGGTCCGGGCCGCCTCGCGGCGCTGGGGCCTGCCCACCTGGGACAAGCCGGCGGCCGCCTGCCTGTCCAGCCGGATCGCCTACGGCATCGAGGTGTCGCCGCATCGGCTGTCTCGCGTGGAGCGGGCCGAGACGGCCCTGCGATCGTGGCTGGCGTCGGCCGGGGTCGCCGTGCGCGACCTGCGGGTACGGGACGTCGGCGACCGAGCGAGGATCGAGGTCGACGCGGACGCCGTACCCGTCCTGATGCGCTCGCCGGGGGCACACGACGTGGTGCGAGACGCTGGGTTTGTCGAGGTAGAGGTCGATCCGCACGGGTTCCGCTCCGGCTCGATGAACGAGCTGTTGGCGCAACCCGAGCGCTTCCGCTGAGCCTTCCGTCGTACGCTGGGTTCTCCCACGGTCAGGGTTCAGAGATTCCGTCCTATTACACACACGCGAGGTCATCGGTGCCTACAGGCAAGGTCAAGTGGTACGACGCGGAGAAGGGCTATGGCTTCCTGTCCCAAGACGATGGTGACGACGTCTACGTGCGGTCGTCGGCGCTGCCTGCCGGTGTGACCGCCCTGAAGTCCGGAGCTCGCGTGGAGTTCGGGATCGTCCAAGGGCGCAAGGGCGACCAGGCTCTGCAGGTGCGGCTCGTCGATCCGCCGCCGTCGGTGTCGAAGGCCAAGCGCAAGCAGCCGGAGGACATGGTGCGGATCGTCGAGGACCTCATCCAGCTCCTCGACAACGTCGAGCGCAGCTACCGCCGGGGCCGGCACCCGGACGCCAAGACGGCCAAGCCGACCGCCGCGCTCCTGCGGGCGCTGGCCGACGAGCTCGAGCTATAGCTGCGACGGGCGCCGCTCCAGGCGGGACTGCCGTCGCCGGAGCGACGCGCGACCACGGAGTACGACGACCAGCAGGGCCAGCAACAATGCCGCGATCACCCCGAGCCCGAGCTGGGGAACGAGCGGCATCGCGATGCCGAGGCTGCCGCCGACGACCCACGACAGCTGGAGCAGGGTCTCGGATCGGGCGAACACGCTCGTCCGCACGTCCTCCGGGATCTCGTTCTGGATCAGGGCGTCGAGGCTCAGCTTGCCCAGCTGCTGGCAGAACCCGACCGTGACGGCGAGGGCGACCGCGAACCAGATGCCGTAGAACGCCGCCGCCAGTACGGCCATCGCGGCGTCTGCCACCAGTACGACGATCACCGCCAGGTCGGGCCGGAAGCGGCGTACCCACGAACCGAAGACGGTGCCCAGCGCGCCACCAGTGCCGGCGCCGCCCACCACCAGCGCCAGGAGCACACCCTTGTTGTCCTCCCAACCCGAGAACGGCAGCTCTCGCAGCACGAACGCCATGTACATCGTGAGAAAGCCGGAGAGCGCACGCAGCCCCGCGTTGCACCGCAGCCCGGTCACCACGGTGGGCGTGAAGCCGAACCCCATGCTGCGCCGGGAGCCGCCGCCCATCTCGCCGTAGTGCACCTGCTCCTCACCCTCAGAGGAGTCGACCTTCGCCGGCAGCAGGATCGCCAGGATGGTGCCCCCGACGAACAGCAGGAACGCATAACGCAGGGTCCAGTCCGAGCCGAACGACGCAGCCAGCAGCGCCACCGGCGCCGAGATGCCCGCGCCGGCCAGGCCGGCCAGGCCCATGCGCCCGTTCACCTTGACCAGCATCATGCCGGGCGGGATCAGCCGGGGTACGGCGCTGCTGCGGGTCACGTGGTACGCCTTCGACGCCACGAGAACGCCCAGGGCGGCCGGAAAGAGCCCGATGGAGTCGCTGACCACCGCGTCGGCGAGCACCCAGCACAGAAACCCACGAACGGCCATTGTCGAGCCGATCGCCCACCGGCGGCCCCGCCGGAACCGGTCGAGGAACGGGCCGATCAGCGGAGCCATGATGGCGAACGGCAGCATGGTCAGCACGAGGAACAACGCCACCTGGCCGCGCGCCTCGCCCGACGGGACCTGGAAGAACAACGTTCCGGCGAGCGCGACCGCGACGGCCGAGTCCCCGGCCGCGTTGAGGGCATGCAGCTCGTACAGGCGGGCCAGACCGGACTCGCCGGCGCCCTCGGCATGGGAGGCCTTGCGGGCCAGCGTGTACGCCCGGCGGGCGCCGGTGCCGGTCGCGCGGGCGGTCGCCTTGGACGCACGGGCGGTCGCCTTGGACGCGCGCGCGACGTTGCGGGCGCCGCGCCTCAACGCCGGGTCGGAGTCCGGGCCCGATCCCGCCGGCCGGCGAGCCCCTCGGGATGCAGCGCGAGGCGGCCGCTGCGAGTCGTCCGGGTGTGGCGGCAGCGGCTCGGTCGGCCGGTCGTCCGAGGGCACCCGTCTATCCTGCCTGGTTGTGCCGTCGAATCGGCGCACCGGATCGCCCGGCGATGGCCGCCCCGCGGGCTCCCGGATGAAACCGCGGCTCGGAATGAGGAAGAATGACCGCCATGGTGTCCCCGCGTACGAAGAAGCCCGACACGGTGTTGATCGCCGCGATCGACGTCGCTCACCAGAGCCTGCTCGAGACGGTCGATCCCGATCACGTTGGCGAGCCCTGCGGTTTCGACGTCGAGGACGATCGGGTGGTCACGCATCATTTCGAGGCGCACGTCCCGGGGTACACCGGCTGGCGCTGGTCGGTGACGTTGTCCCGGGCGAGCCGCCAGCGCAAGCCGACGGTCAACGAGATCGTGCTTCTCCCCGGCCCCGACGCGCTGACCGCCCCCGAGTGGCTGCCGTGGCGGGAACGCATCACGAAGGGCGACCTCGGTCCCGGTGACCTGTTGCCCACCGACGAGAAGGACTCCCGCCTGGTCCCCGCTTTCCTGTCGGACGAGTACACCGGCGTCGACCCGGAGTCCGAGTGGCTGGACGACCTCGGCCTGCGCCGGGAGCGCGTGATCTCCCGAGAGGGCCGGGACGACGCCGCGGACCGGTGGCACTCCGGGGATCACGGTCCGGACACCGACATCGCGCGAGCGGCGCCCGCACCGTGCGCGACGTGCGGCTTCCTGGTCGGGCTGTCCGGCCCGCTCGGCACGATGTTCGGGGCGTGCGCGAACGAGTTCTCGCCCGATGACGGCCGGGTCGTCGCCTTCGACCACGGCTGCGGTGCGCACTCGCAGGTGCGGCTGGGGACCGCGTCTCCGGTGGAGGAGCTGCCCGCGCCGGTGCTCGACACCATCGGGTACGACGACCTCGAGCCGTTCTGACACCGAGCCCGCTCCCCGGATCGGCCGGACGGGCCGGGATGGTCAGCGCGTCGAGTCCTGCGTGCCGGGCGGAATCGGCAGGCCGAGCCGACTGAGCCGTACCGTCGAGGCGACCTTCAGTCCGAGCAGGCAGAGCGCTACACCACTACCGAGCCACGGATTCTGGGTGAGGACGAGCAGTACGGCGAACGCCGCGGAGTTGATCGCCTTCCCGGGCTTGGACCAGTTCCACCGCCACAGGGTCCGGTCGACGACGTAGAAGTAGTTCGGGCTCAGGATCGGCCAGGCGAGAAACGCCATCGAGAGGAAGGCGTCGACGGCCATGAACTGCAGGAGGTAGATCCCGATCGGAATCGCGAGATCCGGCTGCAGCCACGCCAGCCCCATGTAGAACGCTCCGGCACATAGCCGGTCGCACAGGATGTCGAACACCGCACCGATGCGGGTCTCGTGGTGGGTCAGCCGGGCGACCCAGCCGTCGGCGACGTCGCCGATCCAGTACACCGCCAGCGACGCCAGCAGAAGGGCAAGCGAACCCTGCTGCGCGGCGACCATCGCCAGCCCGACCGCACCGATCGTCCGGAGGACGGTGACCAGATTGGCCAGCGTCGTGAACGACTCGTGGCCCGGTCGGGCGCTCCACTCGGCGAGGGTGGCGTCCGGCACTCGGTTCGTACGGTCGATGTCCAACCTCACCCCCACTGCCGCGTTCTCGCCGGTCGACGGTCAGAGGCCGGCGGCGCCCAGCGGGCTGGTCTCCACTTTGCGTTCCGGCTGGGTACGCAGGTAGTTGCGCCGCCGACGGCAGTACTCCAGGCCGAGCAACCCGAGCCCGAAACCCGCGACGCAGGTCCACAGCCACCAGCTACGCCCGGTGTCCACCAGTGTGCCGTAGAACGGCAGCAAGGCGAGGAACGCCACCATCCAGGCCGCGGTACCGATGGCGACCGTGCGGACCCCGTCGACGTCGAGCGGCTCGACATGCGCCTTCACCAGGAGCGGCTGCGGTTGCTCATGGTTGCCCATATCCACAGGTTACGCCTCGGAAACGACCGTGGTGAGGGGCGGCCGACTCTGGCATGCTGCTGTCTCGGTCACAGCGCCCATTTTCGACGGGATGGTCCGATGAGTACGGCGAGGACAGAAGACACCCAGAGGCCGGGTCGGCTGGACGGCTTCTTCCGGATCACCGAACGAGGGTCGACGCTGGCCCGGGAGCTGAGGGGTGGCCTGGTCACGTTCTTCACGATGGCCTACATCGTCGTCCTCAACCCGCTCATCATCGGGCCAGTGCCGGACGAGGACGGCAATTTCCTCGGCGGCGCCGCCGAGCCCGACCTGGCCGCGGTAGCCGCGGCGACCGCGCTGGTGGCCGGGGTGATGTCGATCCTGATGGGTCTGGTCGCCAACTACCCGCTCGCGCTGGCCACCGGCCTCGGCCTGAACGCCTTCGTCGCGTTCGCGATCGCGTCGGAGATGACCTGGGCGGACGCGATGGGGCTGGTGGTGATCGAGGGGATCATCATCCTGATCCTGGTGATCACCGGCTTCCGGGAGGCGGTGTTCCGCGCCGTGCCCAAGGAGCTCAAGTTCGCGATCAGCGTCGGCATCGGTTTGTTCATCACGCTGATCGGGTTGTTCGACGCCGGCTTCACGAGCCGGCCATTCTCCGCCAGTGGGCCTCCGTTGGAGCTCGGGGTCGGCGGCTTGCTGCAGGGATGGCCGTTGCTGGTCTTCGCGGTCGGCTTGCTGTTCATGGTGGCGTTGTTCGTACGCCGGACCCGGGGCGCGCTCCTGATCGGCATCGTGGCCACCACCGTGCTCGCGATCATCGTCGAGGCCTCCGTCAACGAGGGTGCGCAGCAGTACAACCCTGAAGAGAACACCGTCGAAAACCCGCAGGGCTGGGGGCTCACCGTCCCGACGTGGCCGTCGGACTGGATCGGCCTGCCTGATCTCTCGCTGCTCGGTGAGTTCAGCCTGCTCGGTTCGTTCGAACGCGTCGGGTTCGTCGCCGTCGTGCTGTTCGTGTTCACCCTGATGCTCGCGGACTTCTTCGACACCCTGGGCACGATGACCGCCATCGGCGCCGAGGCTGGGCTGCTGGACGAGGACGGCAATCCACCCAGCACGCAGCGGATCCTGGTGGTCGACTCCATGGCGGCCGCCGCCGGCGGTGCCGCCGCGGTCTCCAGCAACACGTCGTACATCGAGTCCGCGGCGGGCGTCGGCGAGGGCGCGCGTACCGGCCTGGCCAGCGTCGTGACCGGGGCGCTCTTCCTCGGCGCCATGTTCCTCTCCCCGCTGGTGGAGGTGGTCCCCTATGAGGCGGCGGGGCCGGCGCTGGTGATCGTCGGCTTCCTGATGATGACGCAGGTGGCGCGGATCAACTGGGACGACTTCGAGATCGCGGTGCCGGCGTTCCTGACGATCGTGTTGATGCCGTTCACGTACTCCATAACGGTCGGCATCGGCGCCGGGTTCGTCTCGTACGCCTTGATCAAGCTGGTGCGCGGCAAGCTCCGTGAGGTGCATGTGCTGATGTGGATCACCTCCGTCCTGTTCGTGATCTACTTCGCCATCGCACCGATCAGGGCGCTGTTCGGCATCGAGTGAAGACCCGCGCCGCTCCTCGAATTTGATTAGCAAAGCTAATGAGCTATGCTAATGATCATGCTTAGCACTGTGCCACTCGACGTACGCAGCGACGCGGCGTTGTCGGGCGCCCTCCGGAACTCGGTGATGCGTCTGGCGCGGCGACTGCGAGTCGAGCGTGCGAGCACCGACCTCGGCCTGAACCAGCTCACGGTCCTCGGGACGCTGGTTCGCCGCGGTCCGCTGACGGTAGGCGAGCTGGCGGCCGCGGAGAAGGTGCAGCCGCCGTCGATGACCCGCACGGTCAACAGCCTTTGTGAGCTGGGTCTCGTGGAGCGAAGGTCACACGAGACCGACCGCCGCCAGATCGTCGTACATCTGACCGACAAGGCGGCCGACGTGCTCGAGGCGGATCGCCGAAGGCGCGACGCGTGGCTGGCGCAGCGGCTGAAGGAACTCACACCCGATGAGCGTCATCTGCTCCGGCAGGTGGCCCCGATCCTGGAAAGGTTGGCTCAAGCTTGAAATCCATGTTCCGGGCCCTGAGCATCCGGAACTATCGTCTGTACGCATCCGGAGCCATGGTCTCCAACGTCGGCACCTGGATGCAGCGGGTCGCCCAAGACTGGCTCGTCCTCGTACTCACTGGTAGCCCCGCAGCCCTCGGAATCACCACCGGACTGCAGTTCCTGCCCATTCTTCTGCTCTCGCCGTACGCCGGGGTGATCGCGGATCGCTTCCCGAAGCGCCGCGTCCTCATGGTCACGCAGAGCGCGCTGGGACTGACCGCCGGCCTGCTCGGCCTGCTCGCGGTCACCGGGCTGGCGGAGGTGTGGCACGTCTACGTGCTCGCGTTCCTCTTCGGCGCGGGTACGGCGTTCGACAACCCGACCCGGCAGTCGTTCGTCAGCGAGATGGTGGACCGGGAGTACGTCTCCAACGCGGTCGGCCTGAACTCGGCCTCGTTCAACCTGGGCCGGGTCGCCGGCCCGGCCGCCGCCGGCGGTTTGATCGCGCTGTTCGGGTCGGGGGTCACGGCGACCGGCTGGGTGATCCTGCTGAACGCGATCAGCTACGGCGCCGTGGTCTTCTCGCTGACCCGGCTGAGAGTCGCGGAGCTGCACACCCCCGAGCGGGCGCCCCGGTCGCGGGGCATGCTGCGCGACGGCTTCCGCTACGTGCGCTCCCGGCCGGACGTCATGCTCATCCTGGCGGTGGCGTTCAGTGCGGGTACGTTCGGGCTGAATTTCCAGATGACGATGGCGGTCATGGCCACCACCGTCTATGACAAGGGTGCGGGGGAGTACGGCATCCTCGGCTCGGTCATGGCCGTGGGCTCGCTCGCCGGAGCGCTGTTCGCGGCCAGGCGGGTCTCCCAACCCCGGCAGCGCCTCGTGATCATGGCCGCGGTCGTCTTCGCGGTGGTCGAGATAGTCGCGGGCCTGATGCCGACGTACCTCACCTTCATGGCCGTGCTGCCGCTGTGTGGGCTGTCCGCGCTGACGATGCTCACGGCGGCCAACTCGTACGTGCAGATGAGCGTGTCGCCGGAGATGCGGGGCCGGGTGATGGCGCTCTACATCGCGATCCTGATGGGCGGTACCCCGCTCGGCGCGCCGCTCCTCGGGTGGGTGGCCGAGCAGTACGGCGGTCGATGGACCCTGATCGGCGGCGGTGCCCTGACCCTGGTCGGGATCCTGCTGGCCACGCTGATCTTCGCCCGCAGCAACGAGCTGGTGATCCGGCCGTACATCCTGCGGCGTCCGGGGGTCGCGGTGATGAACCGGGACGAGTACGCCGCTCGGCGTACCCGCGACCCGGCATGCACCGCGGCCTGATCCCCGGACCCCCCAAATCGCGCCGAGATTGCAGAAGTGGCCGATCCCCTCGCGCCGAGATTTCAGTTGTGGTCGACCATCTGTGCAATCTCGGCGCGAAAATGAGGCCGGGTGCGCGGAGCGCGGTAGTTTCGGGCCGTGGCCAGGCTGTTCGTCGCCGTCGATCCGCCCGCCGAGGTGCGTGCGGATCTGCGGCGGCGGGTCGCCATACTCGAGCCGATGATGGACGGATGGCGCTGGGTCCCCGAGGAGCAGTGGCATCTGACCCTCGCCTTTCTCGGTGAGGTCGACGATCTGCGATCTGGCCGCCTCGAGTCCAGGCTGGAGCGGGTGGCGTCCCGGCACGAGCCGCTGGAGCTGTCGGCGAACGGGTTCGGCGCGTTCCAGCGTCCTGCTCGCGCGCACGTGTTCTGGTGTGGCGTGGACGGTGACCGGGAGCCGCTCCGGCGGTTGGCCTGGTCGGTGGCCGCCGCGGCGCGCAAGGCGGGCATCGAGGTCGAGGGCCGCGCCTATCGGCCGCATCTCACGTTGGGTCGCCGTCGTACGCCGGCCGATCTTCGCGAGGTGCTGACCGCGGAAGGTGCGTACGCCGGGCCGTCGTTCCAGGTAACCGAGTTCGTGCTGGTCGAGTCCCACCTGGGGGCGAAGGTGCGGCACGAGATCCGGGCCCGATACCCGCTTCGATAACCTGCGGCAGTGCACCCGCGCTATCGCCGGCTCGTCATCACCGGGGCCCTCGTCGCCCTGCTCCTCGTCGTGCTGCTCGCCGCGATCCTTTAGTCCGCTCCACTTCCCGCCGAGATTGCACTTCTGGTCGACCAGAAGTGCAATCTCGGCGGGAGAGGGCGGGGTTAGAGGTCGCCGCCCTCCTCCAGGAGCCGGCGGATCTCCCGCTGGAGCAGTCCGAGCCGGGCCTCCTTGACCAGCGGGATGCTGCGCCGCCGGCGGCGTACCTCTGCCAGGTCGACGTCGACCGTGATCAGGTCCTCGACATGCTCGGCGGCCTCGCCGACCACCTTGCCCCACGGATCGATGATGTGCGATCCGCCCCAGAACCGCAGATCGCCCTCGACGCCGACCCGGTTGACGAAGACGACGTACAGCTCGAACATCCGGCCGTAGAACCGGGTGATGGCGTGCCAGTACTCGCGGGAGTCATAGCGCTCCGGGAACATGCTCTGCGCGCTCGCGGTGGGGATCAGCAGGATGCGAGCGCCGTCCTGCGTGGCGAGAAACGCGAGCTGTGGTTGCCAGGCGTCGTTGCAGATGAGGATCGCCATCTGGGTGTCGTCGTTGAACGCCGGGAACGCGCGCAGGCTCGGCCCGGGCGTGAAATGGTCGCGTTCGGTGAAGGGCTTGTACGCCGGCAGGTAGAGCTTGCGGTGGAGATGGACGAGCCGGCCGTTCTCGTAGTACACCGCGCTGTTGTACGTGTGCGGGCCCCGCGGGCCGGACTCGATGAAACCGACCAGCAAGCCGGCCCGCCCGGCCTGTTGTCCCAGCTTCTCGATCCGCGGGTCGTTCGGGCGGATCGCCAGATCGTCGTCCACCTCGCCGACCGAGTAGCCCGACAGGTGGAGCTCGGGGAAGACGATCAGGTCGGTGGCGTGCTCCTCTTTGGCGCGCTCGATGACCCGCGCCGCGTGTTCGACGTTCGCGTCGACGTCGCCCAGCTGCGAGTCGACCTGCGCGAGGGTAATCCGCATAGCCTGTCCTTCACGTCGTGTTCAGACCATCCGGCGTACGGTCGTACAGGTCCGGCGAAATCCCGCGGGATCACAGTGGCGGACAAGCGTGGACCATGCCGGTAGTCGACCATGCCACCCCCGGGCTGCGTCACACAAGCCCGCGCGCCGCGCCTCGCGCGAGGTCCGCGGCGTGGTCGACCAGCCGGTCCGCGGCGGCCTCTCGCGCGGCCAGGTCGAGCCGGGTCGACGGTCCCTGCAGGCCGAGCACGCCTACCAGCTCGCCGTTCGGCCGGTTGATGGATGCGGCCACCGCGTTGAGATGCTCCTCGCGCTCCTCGACGGCCTCGGCCCATCCGGACTCCCGCACCCGCACGAGCACGGCGGAGAGCCTCGCGCGGCTGACGATGGTACGCCGGGTGTACGACCGCAGCCGCCCTGGCGGAAGGGTCCCGCCGTACGCCAGGAACACCTTGCCGGTCGCGGTCGCATGCGGAACCGACGGCCGCCCCATCTCCGCGACACTGCGCACCGACTGCGGGCTCTGTACGAAGTCGACAGTCATCACCGTATTCCGGTCCGGGATGGAGAGGGTCGCGGTCTCGCCGGTGGTCTCGGCCAGCTCCTCCAGGTGCGCATGTGCGAGAGCGCGGAGGTCGATGCGGGATAGAGCCGCGTTGCCGAGCACGACGAGGCGCGGGCCCAGGCGATGGCGCCCGGTCTCCGGCACCCGGTGGACCAGGTTCGCGCGGACCAGGGTGGCGAGGAGCCGGGACACCGTGCTCGCGTTGATGCCGGTACGCCGGGCGATCTCGTTGTTGCCCAGATCGGAGTCCGACTCCGCGAGGAGGTCGAGTACTGCGATTGCCCGCTCCACGGTCTCGAGCGGACGAGCCGTTGTCTGCACGGATCTCCAGTGCTAGCTTGCGAATAGGACCATTATGAAACAGCGTTGCCGATATGGCAACAAGGTGATGAGGCAGTTGTCCGAGATCTTGCCGCGGGCAGTCCGCTACGTCGTGGTCGGTGCCGGAGTGCACGGACTCTCGACGGCGTGGCATCTTGCCCGCGAGCTGAGGGCGCGGGGCCTGGGAGACGGGCGTGACGTCCTCGTCATTGACAAGACGGGCGTCGCCGCCGGTGCGTCGGGCATCGCCTGCGGCGTGATCCGCAACAACTACTTCCAGTCCGCGATGCGCCGTCTGATGGCGCACTCGGTGTCGGTGTGGGAATCCGACCCGGCCGGATTCTCCTATCACCCGGTCGGATATCTGCAGGCGGCGTGCGAGCCGATGCACGCCGGTGCGGTGCAGGTGCACGACGAGCAGCGCGAGATCGGCTATCCGTCCGATCTGATCGAGGGCGAGTCCGCGTGCCGTCGTTATCTCGACGACCTCTTCGGCGACTGGAAGGCGCCGGGGATCACCACCGTGCTGCATGAGCACCGGGGTGGCTATGCCAACAACCGGGCGTCCATGCACGGGCTGGCGGTCAAGGCCGAGGCGGAAGGGGTGCGCATAGTCTCCGGTGTGGAGGTGGTCGGCCTCGACCTGGCCGAAGGAGCGGTGCGCGCGGTGCAGACCGGGCTGGGTGTGGTCGAGTGCGACCACCTGGTGGTCGCGGTCGGTCCGTGGATCCGCGACCTGTGGGCGATGCTCGGTCTGCCGGATCGCATCGACGTACGGCGGCCGGACGGCGAGTCGCACTCCGATGTCCCGATGTGGCGCTACCTGTTCCTGCAGGAGGGAACGCTCGGCGTGGATCCGGCGGTTTTCACCGACGTACATGGGAATCCACCCCCGGTGATGCATGTCGACTCCGAAGTACCGCTACGTGACGAGGACGGCCGGCTGGTCACCGGCGACATGTGGGGCGTCTACTACAAGCCGGACTTCTCATTCGACGGCGTGCAGGGCGGAGCGATGCCCCGTGCCGTGGACGGGCGGGCCGCCGAGGTCGCGGTCGACCCGTACGGGCCGGACAGCGACGAGTACGCCGTGGACGACGGCTTCGCCCGGATGTGGACCGCCGCGCTCGCGCACTGCCACCGCCGGTTCGAGGGCGCCGCGCATCTTTACAAGCCCGAGCGGTCCGGTGGGCTGGGTTGCTTCACGCCGGACAGCTTCCCGGTCTTCGACACGTTCCGCCAGAACGCGTACGTCATCGCCGACTCCAACCACGGCTACAAGATGATCGGCGTCGGCGCATTGGTGGCTCGTGAGGTGCTCGGCGAGCCGCAGGAGCTGCTCAGCCCGTTCCGCTTCTCCCGTTATGAAAAGGGCGACCTGCTGCCGGTCAGCAGTTCGCCGTTCCCCTGGAGCTGATCAGAAAGGACGGCTGGCCATGCGCATCCCCTACGACGTCCCGAGGATCCACATGTACACCCGGATCCGCAAATCGCCGTACTTCTACGCGTCGCGGCAGCACGGCGTGCAGTCGTACAGCGTCTGCAACCGCATGTACCACCCACGGCACTACGACGACCCGATCAACGAGTACTGGAAGCTGGTCCGCGATGTGACGCTCTGGGACGTGGGTGTCGAGCGACAGGTCGAGATTTCGGGACCGGACGCGTTCGCACTGGCCAACATGCTCACCCCGCGCGACCTGACCACGTGCGAGGTCGGCCAGTGCAAGTTCGTGCTCAACACCGACGTGGACGGCGGCATCATCAACAACCCCGTGCTTTTGCGTCTGGCCGAAGACAAGTTCTGGCTGTCGGTGGCGGACGGCGACGTGCTGCTCTGGGCGAAGGGGGTCGCGGCGATGTCCGGCATGGACGTCGAGATCACCGAGCCGGACGTTGCGCCGGTGCAGATCCAGGGCCCGAAGTCGCAGGCGTTGATGCGTGGTCTGCTCGGCGATCGGGTGTTGGATCTCGCGTACTACCGGATGGGTGAGTTCGAGCTCGACGGCATGAGCACGGTGGTGTCGCGCACCGGATACACCGGCGAGGTCGGTTACGAGATCTATCTGCGGAACGCGAGCCGGGATGCGCTCAAGCTGTGGGACGCCGTACTCGAGGCCGGGAGACCGCACGATCTCGTGGTGATCGGGCCGTGCCAGATCCGCCGCGTGGAGGCGGGGATTCTCAGCTACGGCTCGGACATCGCCCTGGACAACAACGTGTACAGCGACTATCGGTTCCTCAACCCGTACGAGGCGGGCCTTTCCTGGACCGTCGATCTCGACCAGGAGACGGACTTCATCGGAAAGCGGGCACTTGCGAGGATCGCCGCCGAGGGTGTCTCCCGGAAGGTCGTGGGTGTCCAGATCGGCGGCGACCCGCTGATCGGGTATCACGAGGACTACCTCCCGGTCACGGACGACGGGCGCCGGATCGGGCAGGTGTCCTCGGCGTTCTGGTCGCCACGGTTGGAGAAGAACATCGGGTTCGCGCTCGTCCCGATCGAGTACGCCGAGCTGGGCCGCAAGATGACCGTCGCTTCGGCGCGCGGAGAGGCGGATGCGGTCGTCGTACCCAAGCCGTTCCTCGACCCGCGCAAGGAGACGCCGAAGTCCGATCTGGTGGGAGCGAGCCGATGACCTCCCCCGACCGCCCCGGTCGCGCCGGGCTGCTCGACCGCCTGCGGACCGGCCCGGTGGTGTGCGCCGAGGGCTACCTGTTCGAGCTGGAGCGTCGCGGCTATGTCCAGGCGGGGCCGTTCGTGCCCGAGGTCGTGCTCGACCATCCGGAAGAGGTGTCCGCGCTGCACCGGCAGTTCCTGCACGCCGGTTCGGACGTCGTGGAGGCGTTCACCTACTACGGGCACCGCGACAAGCTCCGGGTGATCGGCAAGGATCACCTGCTCGAGCCACTCAACCGGCAGGCGCTGAGCCTTGCCCGGGAGGTAGCGGTGGAGAGCGGGGCGTTGCTGGCCGGCAACGTCTGCAATACCAATGTGTACGATCCCGCGGATCCGGCCACGCAGACGGCGGTGCGTGCTATGTTCGCCGAGCAGGTGGGGTGGGCCGCGGAAGCGGGGGTGGACTTCGTGATCGGCGAGACGTTCTGGTACGCCGCGGAAGCCCTGCTGGCGCTGGAAGTGATCCGCGAGGCCGGTCTGTCCGCGGTGATCACCCTTGCTCCGCACCGCGATCCAGTGACCCGCGAGGGATGGTCGTTCGCGGACGCGTGCCGCCGGCTGGCCGACGCGGGGGCCGACGTCGTCGGGCTCAACTGCGGCCGCGGACCCGCGACCATGCTGCCGCTGGTGCCGGATGTCGTGGCGGCGGTCGACGTACCGGTCGCCGTACTCCCGGTGCCGTACCGTACCCGCCCCGACCAGCCGACGTTCCAGTCGCTGCGCGACCCCGAGTACGACCGCCAGACGTCGGGTATGCCGTTCCCGACTGCGCTGGATCCCTTTACCTGCAACCGATTCGAGATCGCCGACTTCACCCGGGAGGTCCGCGCGCTGGGTGCTCAGTATGTGGGACTGTGCTGTGGAGGAGCACCGCATCACATCCGGAGCATGGCCGAGTCCCTCGGCCAGATACCGCCGGCGAGCCGGTACTCCGAGGACATGTCCAAGCACGCCTTTCTCGGGAGCGACGACGTGCGTTCGGACCACAACCGCGACCTCAGTGGGATGCTGTAGTCGACGAACCACGGTGAACAAGGGGTGAGTGCCGAGATGTCGTTCCCGAGTGACCTGGAGATCGCGCGGGCCACCGCGCTCAAGCCGATCGGGGATCTGGCGTACGAGATGGGCTTGAGCGCCGACCTGCTCGAGCCGTACGGCGAAGACGTCATGAAGGTGAAGCTCTCCGCCGTCGAGCGACTGGCCGACCGTCCGCGCGCGAAGTACGTCGTCGTCAGCGCGATCACGCCTACCCCTTTGGGCGAAGGGAAGACCACCACCACTGTCGGCCTCGGGCAGAGCTTCTCGCACATCGGCAAGCGGGCCACGGTCACCGTGCGGCAGCCCTCGATGGGACCGACGCTCGGCATCAAGGGCGGTGCGGCCGGTGGTGGGTACAGCCAGGTGGTGCCGATGGAGCTGCTGAACCTGCACCTCACCGGCGACATGCACGCGGTCACCGCGGCGCACAACCTGCTGAGCGCGCTGGTCGACGACCATCTGCATCGCGGGAACGACCTCGGGCTCGATCTGCACGACATCACCTGGCGCAGGGTCTTGGACGTCAACGACCGGGCCCTGCGGAACATCGTGATCGGCCTCGGCCCGAAGGGCGACGGGATTCCGCGCGAGGCCGGGTTCGACATCACGGCGGCCTCGGAGGTGATGGCGACACTGGGTCTCGCGACCTCGCTGCACGACCTGCGGGTCCGGCTCGGGCGCATCGTCGTCGGCTACACCCGGGACCGCGAGCCGGTGACCGCCGAGCAGCTCGGCGGTGCCGGTGCGATGACCGTACTCCTGCGAGAGGCGATCAAGCCGAACCTGCTCCAGACCCTCGAACACACCCCGGTGCTCGTACACACCGGGCCGTTCGGGAACATCGCCACCGGCAACTCCTCGGTGGTGGCCGATCTCATCGGGCTGCGCTGCGGCGACTACCTCATCACCGAGGCCGGCTTCGGTGCCGACATGGGCGCGGAGCGGTTCTTCAACATCAAGTGCCGGGTGTCGGGGGAGGCGCCGGACGCGGCGGTGCTCGTGGCGACGGTACGCGGGCTCAAGGCGCATTCCGGCGCGCACCGGATCGTGGCCGGGAAGCGGTTGCCCGCTGAGCTTTTCGACGAGCGGCCGGACGAGGTGTACGAGGGCGCGGCGAATCTCCGCAAGCAGATCGAGAACATCCGCATGCACGGCGTACCGCCGGTGGTCGCGATCAACGCGTTCCCCGGCGACCATCCTTCCGAGCATGCCGTCATCCGCGAGATCGCGAACGAGGCGGGCGCGCGGGCGGCCGTCGCCACGCACTTCGCTCACGGCGGGGCGGGTGCTGCCGAGCTTGCCGAGGCGGTCGCCGAGGCGGCGGACGAGCCGTCCCGGTTCGAGCTGCTGTACGCCGACGAGGCGACCCTGCGGGAGAAGATCGAGACGATCGCGACCCGGGTCTACGGAGCGGCCGGTGTGGAGTACTACCCGCAGGCCGCGCGGTCACTGGACACCTACGAGCGGGCGGGCTTCGGGCATCTGCCGATCTGCGTGGCCAAGACCCACCTGTCGATCACGTCCGACCCCCGGCGTACCGGCGCCCCCACCGGCTGGACGCTGCCGGTGCGTGAGGTCCGCGCCTCGGTCGGTGCCGGGTTCGTGTATCCGGTGTGCGGCGAGATGCGGACCATGCCGGGTCTCGGATCGAGTCCGGCGGCGAAGCGGATCGACATCGACGAGAACGGCGAGATCGTCGGCCTCTCCTGAGTCAGGCGAGCACGTCCCGGCTCTCGGTGGCCTCAGGCGGCATTGCCGAGGTCGTGGGTGTGGCCGTGCTGGTCGATGAGGTAGAGCCGTTGGTGGGGGCTTCGCCACAGGTAGAGGCCGTTGACGATCTGCAGGAGGGACCAGCGGCCGTGGGTCTTGGCGCGGTGTTGGTAGCGGGTCAACGCGCTGGCGTTGTCGATCGATGTGGGTCCACGGGGGTTGGGCTGTCCGCGCGGTCGGGTGTGGTCCAGGTCTGCCTTGCGTGAGGAGTGATCGGAGTAGGGGAATGCGGTGGTCTGTGATTTCAGGATCGCCGCCTCGCGTAGCCGTCCCCTGAACGTGTCGGCGTCGGAGGGTGGCATCGTGTTGAGGTCGATCACCGGTTGCACTTTGACGTGGTGATGCCGCAACGCTACACGTGCCTGCTGGGTGGTGATCGGGCCGGCGCCTTCGAGGACCACCGAGCCGTCGCCGCGCCGGGTGAATGTCCGCGGATCCATGTGTACGTAGACGATCGCGTGTGGCCACAGGTCCGGGTCGAGCAGGTCCTCGGGTGGCTGCCGCCCATCAGCAGCGTCCGGGTTCGGCGCCGCCGCATTCCCGCCGTCGGCGTTGGTGGCGGCCTGGTGGGCCAGGCGTAGCGCGGCGGTCGGGTTTGAGCTTCCCCCGCTTTCCCGGAGACTTTCGAACCGGGTTTGATCTTGTGTCAGACCGGAGAGGAAGTTTTCGTGGCAGCACCGAGGAAGTACCCCGATGAGCTGCGTGAG
>WHTJ01000072.1 GCA_009377795.1 Propionibacteriales bacterium
AGGAACGGCCCGCAACCGGTGAGCGGGAACCAGCCGATCTTCGAGGTCTCCTTCAGAGCGGGCGGGTACTCATAGTCACGTCCGCGCACCTGGAGGGACATGCGATATCCCGGCGGGATCACGATCCCGGTCGGCCAGATCTCGATGTCGAGCTCGTAGACCTCGCCGGGCGTGAGCTTCTGGACCTCGTCGTGGGTGTGGTACGGCCACCACTCCCGCGACAGTCGCGGATCGAGCTTGCGATGCGATGCGCGGAGCCATCCCTGTGCGATCGGGGTATGCGGATCGACGGTGCCCTTGAAGACGATCTCCTCACCGTTCGGGTCCCACATGCGTACGGTGAGGAAGAGGTCGGCGTCCTCGGTGTCCGAGGAAACGAAGAGCTTGGCGGCGAACGGACCCGCCCACTCCGTCTCCTCCCGGAAGGCCGGCGTCGAGAACTCCACTCCGTCTCCGAGCCCTTCGTACTCGACGCTGTGACCCTCGGCGATCGGTGACGGGTTGAGCGTGAGCTCGGACGGCTCGCGCATGTCGAGGTAGAGCCGCGTCCATCGGGTGCGCGCGAACGGCCACTCGTCCTCGGCCTGCAGTTCGAAGCGCTCGCCCGGCCAGCGTCGCTGCCGGAGTACGCGGGGCTGGGTCTCCTTCCAGTCCCCCGTGCCCTTGAGGTACCAGTCGAAGAAGCGCAGCTGCAGCTCGCGTCCGTAGTCGGTGTAGAAGTGCGTCCAGTGCTCCAACCCGTGGATCTCGAGGTAGCGCTCGGACGAGGCCGCGCGCATGAAGCCCTCATAGTTCCCGCGCGGGTGCAGGCCATGACCCGCCAGGCTGGCGGCGGACAGGAACGGCGTCGTGATCTTGTCCCACTCGGGAGAGCGATCCCGGTGGTACTGGTCGTCGAGCGGATGACCGGCGACCTCCTTGCCAAGGTCCACCCGGTTGCGTACGAGCTCTTCCTCGGTGAGCGTCTCGTCTCCGGCGGCCAGCATCTCGTTGTGCGGATTCCGCGGGCCGCGTTCACCGAGTCCGTACTGCACGTTCGTCACCTGATGCGGGTACCAGCGGTCCCAGAAGGTGCTGCGGATCCCGCCATGGTGAGTCCCGTCGCGATACCAGTCCGCCGCGCCCTCCCATACGCACATCGCGGCGAGATGTGGTGGCCGCTCGCCGGCGACATGCCATTGGTTCATCGCGTAGTAGGAGATTCCGCTGAGCCCGACCTTGCCGTTCGACCACGGCTGGGTCCCCGCCCACTCGACGCAGTCGTAGAGATCCTTCCGCTCCCGCGGCGAGAAGCAGTCGAGGAAGCCGGGAGAACGACCGGCGCCCCGTGAGTCGACCCGAACGCACGTGTAACCCTCGGGCACCCATTTCTCGGGGTCGACGACCTCCCAGGCCTGGTACTTGTTCGTCGATCCCGCCGCGACGTCGGGGTGTTCCTCGGTCATGCGCCGCCACTGATCGGGATAGCCCATCTGGAACGTGAGGTTCTTCGCGTACGGCCCGTAGCTCAGAATGACCGGGTACGCGCCCTCCTCGACCGGCCGGTAGACGTCCGCCCGCAGGACGACGCCGTCGTCCATCTCGATCGGCACATCCCAGTCGATCCGCATTCCGTCCGCGATCTCGCTGCGCAAGGCGCCGGAGACGCCGGATTCGTAGGTCGTCACTGCGTCGTACCCTCCTCGGCCAGTTCATCGGCGTGTGCATCCGGTCGATCCGGGGGCGGTGCCGCCGCGCTCCGGCCCCACCACGGTCCGGTCATCGCGACCACCCCGGCGACGACGACGTACGTGACCGACGCGATCGCCGCGCTCGGGAGCATCGGGTGCACCTCCTGGAAGCTGCCCGTCACGAGACTGTAGAGCGTGTAGATCCCGCCCGCCACGATGCTCGACGCCGAGGCCTCCTTCATGCACCAGCGACGGTTCAGCATCGAGACCAGGACCGACGGCAGCACGGCCGCACTGAACGAGCTCAAGAACGCGAGCCCGACCAGTGCGCCCAGCTCAGGCACCAGTCGATAGAAGAGCACCGCGGCGACCACGGACAACGCCGTGAACCCGAACGTCAGCATGCGGACCGTGCCCACGGTCCGGTCCTCGGTCAGGCGCCGGGCGAGTCGTGGCGACTTCTGGAGCACGTCTCGGAAGAGGATGGAGATGCCCGCGACGACGCCCACCTCGACGGTTGACATGGTGGCCGCCAGAATCCCCGTGAGCACCAACGCGGCCACCACCACGGGCAGCTCACCCATCAGCACCCCGAACGCTTGTTGCGGATCGGCCAGCTCGATTCCCTTGGCCCGGACGTACATCCCGGCAAGCGGCATCATGATCGCGAACGGAGCCGCGAGCGCAGCGCCGAAGAGCCAGCCTCGACGGGCCTGGCGTGGTGACCGACTGCTTGCGGCTCGGTGCCAGTAGGTACCTCCGAATGCGATGGAGAACTGGAGGAAGAAGAGTCCGAACGCGCTGCCTGTCGTCCAGTCGATGCCCGGTACCGGGCCGTGTGGGCGGGGATCGAGGAAACCGCTGGGCAGGTTCTCGGTCATGAGCTGGAACCCGTCCGTGGTTATGAGCACGTACAGGATGGCGAGTATGAACGCGAACGAGACCAGGACGTACTGGAACAGGTTCGAGAACACCGCCGCCCAGAGCCCACCCAGTACGAGGTAGACCAGCGCGATCGCGCCCACCATGACGATCGTGGTCTCGACCGGAAGGCCGAGGAGCCCCGAGACGACCGCACCACCGCCGAGAATATTCGCTAGTGGAGAAAAGAAAAGCCCGAACGCCAGCACAACGCCCGCGAGCACGCGTACCTTGCCGTCGTACGCCGCCTCCAGCCACTCCGTGACGGTCGCGGCACCGGTCCGGCGGGCGAACGGCGCGACCGTGAACGCGCCAAGGAGTACGGCGATGATCCAGCCGCTGATCCACCAGTGGGCGACGTAGCCTCCCGTATAGCCCAGCGCACCCAGTGTCGCCGCCGTCGTGCCCGCGACGATGATGGACGTCATCCCCACGCCCTGGAGTGGCCAGGAGACTCCGCGGCCCGCGACCATGAAGTCGGTGCTCGAACGGATCCATCGTGCGGTGACGAGTCCGATCCCGATGACCACCACGGCGTAGATCACCAACGCCGTCCACATGACCGGAAGGGCGCCGGTGTCCATATCAGCGGCTCCCCTCGATCGCCAGCTGTGGTCTGAGCATCCCGCTGACCGCGATCGCGCCGGTCTCCCACAGGTATTGGACCGTGGAGCTCGCGCTCCAATGGAGGTCCGTGGATTCCGGCAACGTTCCGGTACGGGCGATGCCGTCGAGGACGGCGGACTCGTCGGCCGCCAGGGTCTTCGCTCCGCGCGCGCCGTCCGGCTCTTGCTGCTCGAGCACCTGCTTCCCGCGGGCCGTCGTCTGGTAGCACAGGGACCCGGCGCACCACTCGCTCGTCGTCTCGATCAGTCCTTGCGCCTCCAGCTCGTTCACGAGCGAACGAGCTTGGGGGGTGTGGATGTCGAACGCCTGGACGAGGTGATCCAGTGTCGAACGTCCGCCGCTGATCAGGACAAGCGTCTCGTACTCGGATTGCCGCATCTGTCACATCCCGTTCTCCACACCGGCCACCGAGCCGGGTGGTGGTTACGGAGCGTTCTACGACGTACGCATGGAGTGCTGATTCTCCCAAGCGGCCGCGGCGGGCCGACAACCCAGTGTCTTGGTATCTAAGACGAAACCGACCGATGCGTGGTCCGCACGGTGATCCGCTCCCCGCACGGAGCCTCGAGATTCTCTCGTGAGGTAGGGAATCTAGCGACCGGCGTTCTCCGCGGCGGGACTTTCCGGTGACAGCAGGTATGACGTGACCCGGCTCTGCGGCTGATATGCGGCGAGGAGCTCCACGAGATCGTGGGTGGCCGATTCGACGTCCCGCTGTGCGGTGTCGTGGAGACCCTCGACGACGACGAGCGCGTCGACGGTAGTAGCGCCGGTGGCGCTTTGGGCGCTCTGCCGCCAGCACCAGCGACGGGCGCTCACGACGTCGTCGTCGTCCACGAAGACCACCTCGCCGGGTTCCGGGTGCGTGCTGTCGCTCGATCCGAGGTCGGTGAAGAGCTCGGCGCCCGTGGCGAAGCGGACCGTCGTGGAGCCGGCGACGTCCGCCTTGTCGAACACGGCGACCGGTATCGCATAGCGGATCGAGACGAGGTTGCCGATGTCGACCAGGGCGTTGATGGAGGGAACATCGCCGTGCTTGGCGAGCCGTCGCTGCAACGCCTCGGCCGCGTTCCGGTGTTGCGTCGGCTTGGCTCCGAACGCGGAGAACGCGCGGCGCCATGCGGCGATCGAGGGCAGATCCGCGATCGCGGTCGCGTTCAGCCGCTCGCGCGCGGAGTGTTGCACGGCGGCGTACTCCTCGGACAGCGCCGGCGGGCTGGGTCCGTTGACCAGGCCGGTCGCGTGGACCACTCCGGCGCGGATCGACGGGTACCGCTCGGTGACCTCGGCGTCGTAGGCGAACATCACTGATCGGTGGCCGCGAGCCTGGCGGCGGACCCGACCAGGATGGTGCCGAGGGATCGCTGGAACCACCGGCGTACGGAGGGCGCACCGAGCAGGTGTTCGCGGAGGGTCGCGGCGGCGTACGCGTAGACGACGAACACGCCGAACGTCATGAGCATGAAGACCGCGCCGAGCCCGACCAGCCGCGGATCGAGTAGTGCCGGCGGCGAGTCCAGGAACTGTGGGAGGAACGCGAAGAAGAACACGGTCAGCTTCGGGTTCAGCAGGTTCAGCAGGATCGCGCGCCGTACGACCCCGCGCATGGGGCCGGCCTCGCCGCGCTGGTCGGTCCGGCCCTCCAGCCGGAGCGCGCCACCCTCCCGGATCATGGAGATGCCCAGGTAGACGAGGTACGCCACGCCCGCCCATCGAACCACCTCGAAGACAACCGATCCGGCGTGCATCAGTCCCGAGAGTCCGAGCATGGCCGCCAGCATGTGCGGCACGATGCCGAGCGTGCAGCCGACGACCGCGAACAGCCCGGTTCGCCGGCCACCGCCGATCGAGCAGGAGATCGTGTAGACCACCCCGGTGCCCGGGATCGCGGCCACGACGAGGGACGTCACCAGGAACTCGACTGACATGCCCGAGAGCGTACTCGCGAGTCTGGCCCGGTGGCCCGCGGGAATTCCGGTTGTCGTGGACGACGAGGCCGCCTAGGTTGCGAAGATGCCCGCGCCCGACCGACTGCTCGCGTTCAGTCTCGCGTCCTTCGTCCTGATCGTCATTCCGGGTCCGTCGGTGCTGTTCGTGATCAGCCGCGCTCTGGCGTATGGCAGGCGGGTGGCCCTGGCGACCGTCGTCGGGGGAGCGATCGGCAGCTTCGTGGCCGCGGCCGCGGTGGCGATCGGGATCGGCGCCGTCGTCCAGACCTCCGCGACCGTCTACACGGTGATCAAGCTGGTCGGCGCGGCGTACATCATCTACCTGGGTGTCCGGGCCTTCCGGGACCGCCGGGCGCTGCGCGCCGCGTTCGAGGAGCAGGTCCGCACTGTCGGCAGCCGGCGTACCTGCCTGGAGGGGTTCGTCGTCAGCGTCACGAATCCGAAGTCGGCGGTCTTCTTCGCTGCGGTGCTTCCGCAGTTCGTCGACCGCTCGAACGGCGATGCGGGACTGCAGATGGTGATGCTGGGTGGTGTGTTCGCCGTGATCGCGCTGGTGTCGGACTCGATATGGGGCACGGCCGCGGGCACTGTGCGCTCGTGGTTCGCGCGGTCCGCCCGCCGGCTGGAGCTGGTGGGTGGCGCGAGTGGGGTCACCATGGTGGGTCTGGGCGTCGGTCTGGCGTTCACCGGCCGAAAGGACTGATCCGCGGGCCGGTGCTTGACTCGGCGACGGCCCGGTGTCGTAGTATCGCTATATGGCGATGACAGTGCGCGTGGACGATCCAGGACACGTCGACGAGGCCGCGGCCCTGACGGCGGCCTCGTCTTTGTTCCATGGGTTCAGCGACCCGTCGAGGCTGGCGATCCTGCGTCACCTGGCGTTGGGTGAGCACCGGGTGGTGGACCTGACCGAGCATCTGGGCCTGGCCCAGTCGACGGTGTCGAAACATCTGGCATGTCTGCGGGACTGCGGTCTGGTGACCTCGCGGCCGCAGGGGAGGGCGTCCATGTTCCGCCTCACTCATCCCGAGGCGCTGACCGACCTGTTCTCCGCGGCGGAGCGGCTGTTGCGGTCGACCGGTGACGCCGTCGAGCTGTGCCCCGTCTACGGCCGCGGGCGTCGGTCGTGACGGATGAGCGTACCTACGAGGTGAGCCTCGAACCGGGAAGGTGGGTCGAGGACGCCGCGATGCGGCGTCGACTGAGCCGTCGGGCCCAGCTGCTCGCGGCCGCGTCGGTGACGTACAACCTCGCCGAAGCCGTGATCGCGGTAGGCGCCGGCCTGGTCGCCGGATCGATCGCCCTGGTGGGATTCGGGCTCGACTCGCTGGTGGAGGTGTCGAGCGGCCTGATCATCCTGTGGCAGTTCCGGCACCGGCTGCCCGAGTCTCGGGAACATCGGGCCCTGCGGATGCTGGCGATCTCGTTCTTCGCACTTGCCGCCTACGTCGGGTTCGAGTCGGGTCGAGGCCTGCTCGAAGACGTACGGCCGGACGCGTCTCCGGTGGGCATGGGCCTGGCGATCGTGTCCCTGGCGATCATGCCGCTCCTGTCCCGGGCGCAGCGTCGTACCGGCAGAGCGCTCGGCTCCGACGCGGTCGTGGCGGACGGGACCCAGACGCTGCTGTGCACGTACCTCTCCGCGGTGCTGCTGGCCGGTCTCGTGCTCAATGCGACCCTCGGCTGGTCGTGGGCGGATCCGCTGGCCGGGCTGGTCATCGCGGCGGTGGCCGTGCGCGAGGGCGTCGAGGCATGGCGTGGGCAAGGTTGCTGCCGCGACTGCCGGTGAAACCGACGAAGAGGTCGCCACACATCGGCCCGCAGCGCCGCACCCCTTCGCGCCGAGATTGCACATCTGGTCGTTTCTCTCGCATAGAGAGATTGCGCATCTGGCCGACCGCGGTTCGACCAGAAGTGCCTCCAGCACGGTGTGCGGGTCTCGGTGCCCGATGATGCGTGCTCGGCCCCGCATGGGTCCAAACCCGGGTCACCGGCGCGTCCTCGTACTACCAGGTGCCGCGATGGTCGGGGATGGTGAAGATCAGAGGCACCGTGGCCAGCAGGAGGAACGCGAACACGGCGAACGCCGCGGCGTGTGCGATCTCGGGCTGGTCGCTTCGGGCGAGCACCGCGGTGGTGATCGAGATGGCCGCGATCGCTCCGGTCTGGCGGAACATGCCGCGCAGGCCGGCGATGGTGGAGATCTCCGTGGGTGCCAGATGCAATGTGGCGTTGTTGGACGCCGGCATGGCGACCCCCATGCCCACTCCGGTGATGCCGGCGGTGAGCGCCAGCCAGTGGTACGCCGTCATGCCGTGTGGCGTCGTGGACATCAGGAACAGCCCGGCGCTGACGGTGGCGAAGCCGACGATGATGGGAATGCGGTGTCCGAGGCGCCGCAGTACGAGGACCGCAAAACCGGCGACGCAGATCATGCCGATCGCGCGGGCCGCCAGCATGCTGCCGGCTTGGAGCGGCTCGAGCCCGTAGCGTAGTTCGGCGTACAGGGGGATCAGTGCGCCCATGCCGATCACCACGCCGCCGAACAGCACGTTCACGACGTGCATCACGGCGAATCCCCGACCGCGCAGCAGCGCCGGGGGGATGATCGGCGCCTCCCGGCGCCTGATGTGGCGTACGAACAGCACGAGCGTGACGGCGGCCGTGGCCTCGGCGGCGGCGAAGCGTGGATCGGTGAGCGTGGCGCCGACGCCGAGGATGGTCACGCCGTACATCGCGGACAGCAGGAGCACGGCGAGCATGATCGTGCCCGGGACGTCGAGCCGGCTTCGTTGCGGCGGCGATGCCTGGGTGATCAGCAGCGCGGCGAGCACGATGACGAGGAGTCCGATCGGCACGTTGACGAAGAAGATCGCCCGCCACGAGGTGTACGTGATCAGCACTCCGCCGATCACGGGTCCGATGATCGCGCCGATCGGGAAGATGCTGCTGAACATCCCGATCGCGCGGTCGCGGTTGCGGCCGAAATGGTCGGCGACGATCCCGGTCGCTGACGGTACGACCGCGCCGCCGCCGAGGGCCTGTACGGCGCGGAACGCGATGAGGGCGTAGATGTTGTCGACCAGCCCGCAGCACAGGGACGCCACGCTGAATACGCTGGTCGCCACCAGCAGCACCTTCTTGCGGCCGAACTGGTCGCTGAGCCGGCCGCCCACCGGCATCGCGATGATCTGGCCGAGCGAGTAGACGGTGATGGTCCATCCGCTCCAGCTCAACGAGGCGTCGAGGTCGCGTTGGATGGTGGCGAGAGCGGTCGCGACGATGGTCATGTCGACCGAGACCATCAGCAGGCCCATCGACACGATCGCGAAGACCGACCAGCGGTTGGGTGCGGGTTCGTCGCCGCCGGCCGGGCCCGCGTTGCGGCTGTCGGCCGAGCGCGGGGAGCCGGCGGGACCGGGGGAGCGCGGGGAGCCGGCCGGACCAGGAGAGCGCGAGGAGCGCGGCGAGACGGCCGGACCAGGGGAGCGCGAGCAGCCGGCGGGGCCGGGGGAGCGGTTCGGGCGCTCCCCGATGTCCCCGCCGTGCCGGACACGCGGATCTCTAGCCACGGGTCGGACCGTCCACGGCGAGCACGCGACCCCCTCTCGTGCCTCGCTGGTCTCGGTTTCGGGGTATGCCGGTGCGGCACCTGGCCGGGCGGCGTGGGCGCGACTCCTTGGTCGATGCGGTGCGGGCCGTCCTCGGTGCGATGAGGAGGCCGGTGCGGTGGAGACGGCTGCCGGAATACCCTCTGTTCACGTCAAGGGTGATCTTAATATGGTTGCTTATCGGCAAGCAAACAAATTGGAGGACCTGGGTGGCCGACGAGCCGACATTTGACGCCGAGTCCGTCGCGAGGCTGCGGCGCGTGATCGCGCGACTGGCGCGCGTGCTCAACGTGTCGTCGTCCAGCGAGGGGCTCAGCCCGACGCAGGCGTCGGTGCTCGCCGTGGTGGCGTACCGTGGTCCGCTTCGCCCGGCCGAACTCGCCGAGATAGAGGCGTTGAACCCGACGATGCTCTCGCGGATCGTCGGCAAGCTCGTCGAGGGCGGACTCGTCCGCCGGTTGCCCGATCCGGCCGATCTCCGCGCGGCGCAGGTCGAGGTGACCGACGCCGGTCTTGAGGTCGACGAACGCATCCGAGCCATGCGCAACGAGACGGTCGCGAAGATCCTCGACGGCCTGCCGGAGGAGACCACCTCCCCATTGCTGGCCGCGCTCCCGGCGCTGGAGGCGCTCGCCAACGGCCTGCGTGACGACATCGCTCCCTAGCGACAGCGATGTCCTCGCTCTCGTCGGCGAGCGTGGAGGGCCGGCTGTCGGCTCATGACCAGTGATCTCGCGCAAGCGCGCGTCCGGTGCCGCGATCGGAAGACGCGGCGGTTCGGATCAGGGTTCGCTGGTCATGAAGAGGACGGAGCGGTCCTCGGCGCCCTCCTGGACGGTGGCCCGCCGCCGGCGGCGGGCCACCGTGGCCCAGTGCACGATGATCCCGAGCATCGCGATGAAGATGATGATCGCCCAGGCGGTCAAGGCGATCGGCATGAGTCGGTCCATGACTCCCTCCCGCGGGTGGTTCGCGGTCGACCGGAACGCCGCGTGGGTCGTTGGTGTCGACTGCCCGTAGATGATGGCGGTTCTCGGGCCCCGCGCGCGCGTGTTCGGCGTATCGGGCGGTTCTTCGCTTAATACCGCAAATCCGGACCGAGGTCGGAGGTCATTCCAGAGCCTGGTCCCGGCCGTCTCATCTGCGTCGCCATGACACGCTCGATCACGCCAACCTCGCCCGACGCGTAACGCAACGTGTCACGACGCGCGAATATCACCCTCGCGCCGACATTGCACATCTGGCCGCACCCTCGCGCCGACATTGCACATCTGGCCGTCCAAGCCCTCTTCACCCACCACGCCGCGCTTTGCTCGCCGGGTTGCCGGCCGGCGTCCGAAATGCTGCGTATGCGGCACGGTTGAGCGAGCAAACAACGGGCCAGCGAGCGAAGACGACGTGCCGGTCCTGGGTATGTGCACGACGGTCGGTCCTGGGTATGTGCATGACGGTGCCGGCTCGTGCAGACGAGAGTCGGACATTGTCGCAATCCGATCCGAGAGGGGAGTGCATGACGAGCGGGAGTGCGCTACGAGAGGGAGTGTGCTACGAGAGGGAGTGTGCTACGAGAGGGAGTGTGCTACGAGAGGGAGTGCGTTTACCGGTCGCGTCCGGCGCGGCCGGTGCCCGGGGACGGTCTCTGGTGGTTCGCCGCGAAGTCGTGCACATAGCCGGGGTACGGATCGTCCCGCGTCGCCTCGAGCCGGGACGCGATTCCGTCCGCGGCCATGCGGATCTGCGGTGCCAGCTTCTCCGGCTCCACGTGCACGCTGTGTACGACGAGGCCGACCGCCGCCGCCGGTGCGCCGGCGCGATCCAGGACCGGCGCCGCGACCGAACAGCTCCCGAGCGTCATCTCCTCACGGGTCACCGCGTACCCGCGCTGCCGCGTCTCCTCGAGCTCGCGGCGCAGGCGTCCCGGCGCGGTGATGGTGTAGCGGGTGGGTCGTTCGAGAGGACGCGAGAGCACGGTGTTGATGAGCTCAGGTGACTCCCACGCCAGCAGCGCCTTCCCGACCCCGGTCGCGTGCATCGGGAGCCGTCCCCCGGTCCGGGAGATGATCGGCACCGAGCGCGGACCGGCGAGCTTCTCGACGTACATCGCGTCAAGACCGTCACGCACCGCGAGGTGGACGTTCTCCCGGCTGGCCTCGTACAGGCTCTGCATGAACGGCTGCGCCACCTCGCGCAGCCGGGTGTGGAGCGGGCTGAGCAGCCCTACCTCCCACGCCCGGAGGCCGATGAAGTAGTTCCCGTTCTCGTCCCGCTCCAGGCCGCGCCAACGGGTCAGCTCGGTCACCAGGCGGTGCGTCGTCGTCAACGGGAGACCCGCGCGACGGGAGATCTCGGACAGGCTCAGCTGGGGGTGCTGCATGTCGAACGCGTCGAAGATCGCAAGGATGCGGGACGCGACGGTACGTCCCGTCTCCCGGGCGTTGCCAGCCATGTCTTTCCGCAACCCTTCCGCTCAGTAGAAGGCTTGCATATCACACCGGGCCTGGCCGACACCACGATGGCGGCACCCGCCCTGGGGAGCGAGCATCTCCAGGGCACTCCCCAGAGGTTTGGCCCGTTCGTGGAAAGGAGGCGGACAGATGTTCCGCCGGGCGCTCGCCGCGATAGCAGGGACGATGTTGCTGCTGGCCCCTGCCTGCGGCGGTGGTGGTGACGAGGACGCTGCGGGTGACGGCGGTACGACGACGGTGACCGTGGGTGTCATCCCGATCGTCGACGTCGCCCCGATCTACCTGGGCGATCAGCAGGGCTTCTTCGAGGAGCGCGGCATCGACCTTCAGATGGAGACCGCTCAGGGCGGCGCGGCGTTGTTGCCGGGTGTGACCTCCGGACAGTTCCAGTTCGGATTCAGCAACGTCACGTCCCTCCTGATCGCACAGAACCAGGGGCTCGGCATCCAGGTCGTGGCCAACGGCAACAACTCCACGGGTCAGGAGGGCGCGGACTTCGGGGCCGTCGTCGTACCGGAGGACAGCCCCATCCAGGACGCCGCCGACCTCGAAGGCGCGACCGTCGCGGTCAACACGCTGGAGAACATCGGGACCACCACGGTGAACGCGTCGGTGCGCGAGGCCGGCGGCGACCCGAGCCAGGTCGAGTACACCGAGCTCGAGCTGCCGGACATGCCCGCGGCCTTGTCCGCGGGCCGGGTCGATGCCGCGTGGGTCGTCGAGCCGTTCCTGACCATCACGGCTCAGGAGAACGCTCGGCCGGTCGCGTGGAACTTCGTGGACACTGCACCGGACCTCATGATCGCGGCGTACTTCACCTCCGACGAGTACGCCGAGCAGAACCCCGACGTCGTGGAGGCCTTCGCCGCGGCGGTCGAGGAGTCGCTGCAGTACGCCAGAGAGAACGAGGACGAGATCCGGGAGGTGGTCCCCACCTACACCGAGATCGACGAGAATCTGATCCAGGAGCTCACCCTGCCGGTCTGGCCGTCGGAGATCAACCGTGATGCCGTCGAGACGCTGAACGAGCTCGCCGTCGAGGACGGTTTGATCGAGGAGCCCGTGGATCTCGACCAGCTTCTCCCATGACGACGGTCGCCCGCGAAAGACGTACGCCGTCGTGGGCGCGAGGACTGTTCGGATTCGTTGTTTTCCTTGTAATGCTGGAAATCGTGCCCTTGTCGGGGCTCGTGCCCAGCCGGTACCTCCCCCCGTTGCACGAGATCGGGGAGGCACTGGGCGCCGCGGTGAGCGAGGCTGAGTTCTGGATCGCGGTGGGGGACACGTTGGGCGGCTGGGGCTTGGGGCTCTCGATCGCGCTCGGCGCGGGTATCGTCCTCGGGCTGCTCATCGGATCGTCCGGGTTGCTGCTGCGGTTCACGGCCTCGACGATCGAGTTCCTGCGCCCCATTCCCTCGGTGGCACTCATCCCGCTCGCGGTGCTTATGTTCGGCACGGAGATCGAGTCCAAGCTGATGCTCATCGTGTACGCCGCGTTCTGGCAGGTGCTCATCCAGGTTCTGTACGGCGTACGTGATGTGGACCCGGTGGCCCGCGACACCGCGCGGTCGTTCCGGTTCGGCGCCTGGTCGAGGATCCGGCACGTCGTATGGCCGACCGCGTTGCCGTACGTCATGACCGGCTTCCGGCTTGCCGCGACGGTCGCCCTGGTGCTCGCCATCACGGCGGAGCTGGTGATCGGCAACCCGGGCCTGGGCAAGCAGATCGCGACCGCGCGGTCCAGCGGTGCGGTCGAGACGATGTACGCCCTCGTGCTGGTGACCGGGGTGATCGGCGTCCTTGTCAACGTCGGCGTGCGTCTGGTGGAGCGACGCGTGCTCGCCTGGCATCCGTCGGTACGCCGGGAGGTGCCGGCATGACCCGGATGCTGAGCCTTCTCCGGCAGGTGTTCGTCGTACTCGCGTTGCCGGTGGTCCTGCTGGCCGTGTGGTGGGTGACCAGCGCCGGCAGCGAGAACTTCTACCTGCCGCCGCTGTCGGAGATCCTGACCACGTTCGGCGAGGTGTGGTTCTCCGGACGGATCGTGAGCGACGTCCTCCCGAGCCTGCTGCGGCTCGCGGCCGGCTACACGCTGGCCGCCCTCGTGGGCGTCGGCCTCGGGATCGCGGTGGGGTCCTCGAAGGCGCTGCGTGAGACCGTCGAGCCGGTGCTGGAGTTCGGGCGTGCGATACCTCCGCCGGTGCTGGTCCCGGTCCTCATGCTGATCGCCGGCCACGGGAACAGCATGAAGATCCTGGTGATCCTCTCGGGCTGTATCTGGCCGATCCTGCTCAACACGGTGGAGGGGGTGCGCGCGGTCGACGAGGTGCTGGTCGACACCGGACGGACGTTCCGCATGCGGGCCAGGTCCCGACTGCACCATCTCGTGCTCCCGGCCGCCAGCCCGCAGATCTTCGCCGGGCTGCGGCAGGCGCTCTCGTTGGGGATCATCCTCATGGTCATCAGCGAGATGTTCGCGGCCAGCAGCGGTCTCGGGTTCACGATCGTGCAGTTCCAGCGCGGCTTCGCGATACCCGAGATGTGGAGCGGGATCATCCTGCTCGGCATCATCGGGTTCGGGCTCTCCTTGCTCTTCCGTCTGGTCGAATCCCGGGCACTGCGGTGGTACGAAGGTATTCGGCTCGCCGAACGCGGCGGCAGCCCCTCGAAGACCTGACTCTGGAGACGATGTCCATGCTCGACGTACGAGGTCTCAGGAAGGTCTACGGGGGAGAGGGCGGGCGCTCGGTCGAGGCGCTGCGCGACCTGACCTTCACCCTGCAGGAGGGCGAGCTGGCCTGCCTGGTCGGTCCCTCCGGCTGCGGCAAGACCACACTCCTGAAGTGCGTCTCCGGGCTCCTGGCGCCCACCGCCGGTGAGGTGCGCCTGGCTGGTGAACCGGTGCACGAGCCTCCCGAGGGCATGGCCATGGTCTTCCAGGAGTACGGCCGGAGCCTCTTCCCGTGGATGACGAACGCTCAGAACGTCGAGCTGCCGTTGAAAGAGCGCAACGTCCCCAAGGAGGAACGCCGCCTTCTGGTCGCCGAGACCCTGGCGTCGGTCGGTCTTGAGGACGTGTCGTCGGCCTATCCGTGGCAGCTGTCCGGCGGGATGCAGCAACGCGTGGCGATCGCGCGTGCGGTGGCCTATCAGCCCAAGGTGCTGCTCATGGACGAGCCGTTCGCCGCGGTCGACGCGCAGACCCGCGCGGACCTGGAGGATCTGCTCCGCGGGTTGTGGCAACGGCTCGGGGTCACCATCCTCTTCGTCACGCACGACATCGACGAGGCGGTCTACCTGGGTGGGCGGGTCATCGTCCTGACGAACGCTCCGACCGTCGTCCAGGACGACGTCGCCGTCGACCTGCCCGACGAGCGGGACCAGGTCTCGACCCGCGCGCTGCCCCTCTTCACCGAGCTGCGCAGCCGCATCTACGAGGAGATCCAGCGGGCGAAGAGCGGCGATGGACGGGTGTACTCGCCGTGACCGGCGCGTCGAGGCGAGCGGCCGACTCGGCGAGAGTGGTCGGCGAGCCGCCGACTCGGCGAGCTGCGACGGTCTGGCTGGTGGGCCTCGCGATTCTGCTGCTCGCGTTCAACCTGCGTCCGGCGGTCACCAGCCTCGGTGCAGTACTGGACGACGTACGCGGCGATCTCGGGTTGTCGGCGACCGCGGCCGGAGTGCTGACCACGTTGCCCGTCCTGTGCTTCGCGGCGTTCGGCGCCGCGGCCCCCGGACTGGCCCGCCGGTTCGGCGCTCGCCGGGTCATCGTCGTATCGGTGACCGCGATCATGCTCGGTCTCCTGGTCCGTGCGCTCGCCGGGAACGCCGTGGTGTTCTTCGTGATGACCGGTCTGGCGCTCGCCGGCATGGCGACCGGCAACGTGCTGCTGCCGGCCATCGTGAAGCGGTACTTCCCGCGGCGGGTGGGCCGCATGACCGGGCTCTACACCACGTCGATCGCGGTCGGGACCACGGCCGCGGCGGCGGTGACCGTCCCGGTCGGGGAGGTCGTCGGCGGATGGCGCGGCGGGCTCCTCGTCTGGGGTGTGACGGCCGGGGTCGCGGTGATTCCCTGGGTGCTGGTTCTGCGAGCCGACCATGCCGGTGTCACGTCTCGCGGTCCGGGCCCGGAGCCGGCCGTACCGGTGCCGCGCATGGCTCGGGTGCCGCTGGCCTGGGCGCTGGCGGTCTACTTCGGCAGCCAGTCGCTGCAGGCGTACGCGGCGTTCGGCTGGCTGCCGCAGATCTACCGGGACGCCGGGTTCGACCCGGCGACCGCCGGGTTGCTCCTCGCGGTGGTGCCCACCCTCGGGATTCCGGTCGCCCTCGCGCTTCCGATGCTCGCCGCCCGCCGGCCGGACCAGCGGCCCTATGTCGTGGTGTGCGTGGCCGCGTTCGCCGCCGGCTACCTCGGCCTGATGACCGTGCCGGCCACGCTGCCGTGGCTCTGGGTGGTGTTGCTAGGTATCGGTGGCGGGGCGTTCCCGCTCGCGCTCGTGATGATCGGGCTCCGCGCGCGGACACCGGAGGGCACGGTCCGGCTCTCCGGATTCGCGCAGAGCATCGGGTACGTCGTGGCCGCGAGTGGTCCGGTGGCGCTCGGCCTGTTGTACGACGTGACCGGGGGTTGGACCGCGCCGATCGGCCTGCTGATCGGCCTGCTGGTTCCGCAGCTCATCGCCGGGTTGTTCGCCGCCCGGCCGGTGTACGTCGAGGACGTGCACACCAGAAAAGCGTAAGAAAACAAGGAGATGTGTGAGATGACCATACTCGACAGCAAGACCTGGAGCGGTCGGCTGTTCAGCGCGGGCTGGCAGTCCGGCTCCGGGGGTGTCTCGCCGGTCGTCGAACCGGCTACTCAGAACGAGCTCGAGCAGGTCGGGCTGGCTGGCGTGGAGGACGTCCGGTCGGCGTGTGCCGCTGCGTCCGAGGCCCAGCCCGAGTGGGCGGCGCGGTCGTACCACGAGCGTGCCGCGGTCCTTCGGCGCGCGGGCGATCTCTGGACGCAGCATGCCGCGGACGTGCATGAGTGGCTGATCAGGGAGTCCGGCTCGGTCCCGCCGAAGGCCACGCTGGAGACCGACATCGCGGCCCAGGAATGCTACGAGGCCGCGGTCGCGGCCTCCCTGCCGTACGGCCGCCTGCTGCACAGCAACGAACCGCGGATGTCGATGGCGGTGCGGGTCCCGGCCGGCGTGGTGGGCGTGATCTCGCCGTTCAACGCGCCGCTCATTCTCGCGATCAGGTCGGTCGCGCCCGCGCTCGCGCTCGGCAACGCCGTGGTGCTGAAGCCGGACCCGCGGACCGCGGTCTGCGGCGGCGTCTCCCTGGCCCGGGTCTTCGAGGAGGCCGGGCTCCCGCCAGGGCTGCTGCACGTCCTGCCCGGCGGTTCGGACGTCGGCGAGGCCCTGGTCTGCGACGAGGCGGTGAGCGTCGTGTCGTTCACCGGATCGACGGCTGCGGGCCGCACGGTGGGCGAGCTCGCCGGTCGCCACCTCAAGCGCGTGCACCTCGAGCTGGGCGGGAACTCCGCGCTGGTCATCCTCGACGACGCCGACGTGGAGGCCGCCGCCGGCCTCGGCGCGTGGGGATCGTGGCTGCATCAGGGCCAGATCTGCATGACGACCGGGCGGCATCTGGTGCACGAGAGCATCGCCGGCGAGTACGTCGAACGGCTCGGCAAGAAGGCCGACGCCCTCCCGGTCGGCGATCCGGCCACGTCCCCGGTCGCGCTGGGGCCGATCATCGACGAGCGTCAGCGGGACAAGATCCACGGGCTGGTGACCGCGAGTGTCGACGGTGGCGCGCGTCTGGTCGCCGGAGGCGAGTACGACGGGTTGTTCTACCGGCCGACGGTCCTCGGCGACGTGCCCCCGGAGACCCCGGCGTACGCCGAGGAGGTCTTCGGGCCGGTGGCCCCGGTGAGGGCGTTCTCCTCGCTCGACGAGGTGGTGCGGATGGCCGCCGACTCGCCGTACGGCCTGAGCCTCGGCATCGTCACCCGGGACGTCATGCACGGCTGGGAGGTCGCCCAGCGGATTCCCACCGGCATCGTGCACATCAACGACCAGACCGTGAGCGACGAGGCCACGATCCCGTTCGGCGGCGTGCGTAGCTCGGGGACCGGGGCGCGCTTCGGGGGTGCGGAGGCGAACATCGAGGCGTTCACGGACACCCGCTGGGTGACCATGCGCGGGGCGCCGCCGGCGTACCCGTTCTAGCCGACCCGCAACCGGAACCCGAGGACGCGGAGACGGACGATGGTGAAGAGCACGAGCACGCAGGTGGTGATCGTCGGCGCCGGGCCGGCCGGACTGCTGCTCTCGCACCTGCTTGATCTGGAGGGCATCGCTTCGGTTCTGCTGGAGAACCGAAGCGGGGAGTACGTCTTGGGCCGGATCCGTGCCGGGGTCCTGGAGTCCTCCTCGGTGGAGCTGCTCGAACAGGTGGGTGTGGGGGACCGGCTGCGGCGCGAGGGATTCGAGCACCGCGGCATCTACCTGCAGTGGCCCGAGGAAAGGCACCACATCGACTTCGTCGACCATGTCGGCCGTCCGGTGTGGATCTACGGCCAGACCGAGCTCACCAAGGACCTGATGCAGGCGAGGGAGGCGGCCGGGCAGCGGTCCTTCTACGAGGTGGACGACGTCACCTTGCACGACATCGAGAGTGAGCGACCGTCCGTGCGGTTCGTGTCCGCGGAGGGTGAGCCGCGCGAGGTCGTGGGGCAGGTGGTCGCGGGGTGCGACGGGTTCCACGGCCCGTCGCGGCATGCGATTCCGGCCGACCTGCAGCGGACGTGGGACCACGCGTACCCGTACGCGTGGCTCGGTGTCCTCGCCGACGTACCGCCCTCGACGGACGACCTGATCTACGCCTGGCATCCGGAGGGCTTCGCACTGCACTCGATGCGGTCGGAGACGGTGAGCCGGCTGTACCTGCAGGTGGATCCCGACGACGACATCGCGAACTGGTCCGACGACCGGATCTGGGAGTCGCTGGCCGCGCGGCTCGGCGACGGCCAGAACGGCTGGCACCTCCAGGCGGGCCCGATCACGGAGAAGAGCATCCTGCCGATGCGGAGCTTCGTCGCGACGCCGATGCGGCACGGGCGGCTCTTCCTGGCCGGCGACGCCGGGCACATCGTCCCACCGACCGGAGCGAAGGGCCTGAACCTCGCGATAGCCGACGTCGCCGTACTCTCGGGTGCATTGGCGGCGCTGTTGAAGGACGGCAGGTCCGATCTCGCGGATGCGTACTCCGAGACCGCGTTGCGCAGAGTGTGGCGGTGTACCCATTTCTCGTGGTGGATGACGAGCATGCTGCACGCCCATGGGGACGACTTCGACGCACAGCTGCAGTTGGCGCAGCTGAGATGGGTGGCCCGGTCCGGCGCGGCCGCGGCCGGTCTCGCCGAGAACTACGCCGGCCTGCCGATCGGCTATTAGGCCGTGGCCTAGCGCTGTGCGATCTTGAACCTTCCGATGTGCTGCGCGATGTAGAGAAACGTGCTCGTGGTCCGACGTATCGGGTACCAGGCGTCGTTTCCAGGACGGGCGCCCCGATGGAAGGAGTACGTCATGAAGTTCCTGATCATGGTGCAGGGCACCCAGGCGTTGTATGACGCACAGGTCGGCAACGCTGCCGACGGCAATAACTGGACCCAAGAGGAGGTGACTGCAATGTTCACGCACATGGAGGCGCTGAACGACGATCTGGCCGAGCGCGGAGAGATGGTCGACGGCCAGGGTCTGGTCGAGCCCAAGCAGGCCAGGCTGGTCAGCTCCAAGGACAGCGTGCCGGTGGTGTCCGACGGCCCCTACGGCGAGTCCAAGGAGGTAGTGGCGGGCTATTGGGTGGTCGACGTGGAGAACATCGACCGGGCGATCGAGATCGCGGCCCGGGCCTACGAGTGCCCGGTGCCCTCGTGGTTCACCGACCCGCCGCCTCTGGTCGTCCACCAGATCGCGGAGTTCGAGGAGGCCACCGACTAGCGATGAGCACCGACCGCATCGAGGACCTGCTGCGCCCGCTGGTGCCGCAGGTCCTCGGTGCTGTCGTACGCAGGTACGGCCACTTCGATCTCGCCGAGGACGCCGTCCAGGAGGCGCTGATCGCCGCGGCCGAGCAGTGGCCTGCTCACGGCACACCGGCCAACCCGCGCGGGTGGCTGATTCGGGTCGCGTCCCGACGGCTCACCGACGCCATGCGCCGCGAGCAGGCCCGGCGGCGGCGTGAAGCGACCTCGGCCGAGCTCATTCCGCGTGACGACTTCGTCGCCCCGCCACCCGGTGAGCCCCGGATGCCCGCACGGGACGACACGCTCACCTTGCTGTTCTTGTGCTGCCATCCGTCCCTGTCCCCGTCCTCTCAGATCGCTCTGACCCTGCGCGCGGTCGGCGGTCTGACGACAGCGGAGATCGCCCGGGCGTACCTCGTCCCGGAAGCCACGATGGCGCAGCGGATCAGCCAAGCCAAACAGTCGATCAAGGCCGACGGCAGTCGATTCCAGCCGCCTGGACCCGAAGAGCGGGCCGATCGGCTGCGTGCCGTGATGCAGGCTCTCTATCTGGTCTTCAACGAGGGCTACACCGCGACGTCCGGGAATGCGATCAACCGGGTCGACCTCACCGATGAGGCGATTCGGCTCGCGCGGGAGCTTCATACGTTGGTACCCGACGACGGCGAGGTCGCGGGACTGCTGGCGCTCATGCTGCTGACGGACGCTCGCCGGCCCGCACGTACGACGCCGTATGGCGCGATCATTCCGCTGCTGGAACAAGACCGCCGGCTCTGGAACCAGGCCACGATCGCCGAAGGGACCGCCCTGCTGGAGCAGGTGCTGCCGCAGGGCATCATCGGCCCCTATCAGTTGCAGGCTGCGATTGCGGCGGTCCATGACCAGGCGCCACGTGCAGCGGATACGGACTGGGCCGAGATCCTCGGTCTGTACACGCTGCTGGGGCGCGTATCGCGCGACAATCCGGTGGTGACGTTGAACAAGGCGGTGGCGGTCGGCATGGTCAGAGGTCCGCGGGCCGGTCTCACGGTGCTTGATGCGCTGGAGGCAGATCCACGACTGGCCACCGGGCATCGACTCCCGTCCGTCCGGGCTTTCCTGCTGGAGCGTGCCCGCGACCTGGCGGCGGCCGCGGATGCCTACCGAATCGCGGCGGAACGGGCGACCACCCTCGCTGAGCAGCGCTACCTCAACGACAAAGCCCGAGCGTGTGAGGACGAGACCATCCGTTAGTTCAGAGCGGTTTGTTCGAGCAGGGCGTCGAGGTCGGGTCGGTGTGCGCTGGTCGTGGGGTGGTGGGGTGTTTCGGTGTCCGCGGGGCTTTCTCGTCCGTGCGGTGGCACGTTTGGTCACGGCATGACGCCTTCGGGCGTGGCCGTGCGTGTCACGGCGACGGCGGCCTCTCTAGCTGAGCGCGGCCCGTTCCAGCAGGGCGCCGAGGATCCTCGCCGTGTCGTCGTCCAGTGCGGGCTCGTCGTGTGGGTCGGCGTGTTCAGCTCGGGACTGGAGGCATACCAGCCTCGTAGTCGGGTTTCCAGGATCTGCCGGGTGGTGTCGCGGAGTAGGTGGTTGTGCTCGCGTCGGCGGTTCAAATCATGCATCCGCAGCGCGTCCTGGAGTTCGGTGGCCGAGACCGGTTGCTGCCAGTGGTCCGGCCAATCCGTGACCGGGTGCGGGTCCGGTCGGCTGGTGTAGGTGTGCCCACTCGGATAGGACCACACGAACACCCCCGGTGAGGGTTGGGACAGGGTGAATCCGGGGGATTCCTTCGCCCGATGATGCGCCGGACACAACCGCCCAGTGTTGCCATACGACGTGGGACCACTGTGGCTGTGGCGGATGGTGTGGTCGGTCTCCCCCACCAGTGCGGACGTGGTGCGGCCGGGAGCCGGACAGGTCCGGTCGCGGGCGACGAGTGCCCGCCCCAACGGCAGAGTCGGCTTGTACGACCGG
>WHTJ01000073.1 GCA_009377795.1 Propionibacteriales bacterium
CCGACGTAACGGACTCGACCATGACAGCGCGGTGAGTTGCGACAACATCCAGACCATCCCGACCGCCAACCTTGGTCGCCAGCTCGGGCAGCTACGTCCCGAGCAAGAAGGCGAACTGTCCGTCGCCACTCTGATAGCGACCCGGCGTGTCGCAACCAACTCGTCCCACTCAACGGAGCGAGGGCGACGCAACCGCGGATGGCTCCCACGCGTACTACGGTCAAGACACCGTTTGGGGTGAGCCGTGGACGATGCCGAGTTCGACGAGTTCTACACCGCGTCGTTCGCGCGCCTCGTGGGACAGGTGTACGCGATGACCGGCAACCTCAGCGAGGCGCAGGACTGCGTCCAGGACGCGTTCTTCCGTGCCTGGCAGCACCGCAAGGATCTCGGCCGGCACGGGTCCGCCGAAGGCTGGGTCCGCACCACCGCCTGGCGGCTGGCAGTCAGCCGCTGGCGGCGCACCAAGGAAACGATCCGCTTCCGGGACCGAGCGATGGCCCCCCGAGAGCCGGAAGTGCCGGGCGTGGACCACCCCGCCCTCGTCGCGGCTCTGCGCGAGATACCGGCCGACCAGCGACGCGCGATCGTGCTGTACCACGTGTGTGACCTGCCGGTCGCCGTCATCGCGGCCGAGACCGGCGTCGCCGAAGGAACCGTGAAGGCCCGGCTGTCCCGCGGCCGCGCAAACCTGGCCGCTCTCCTCGAGACCGACGAGGAGGTGGCACGAGATGCCTGATCCCTACGACAACCTGCGCCGGCTGAGCGAGGCCGGTGCACGCGAGGCGAGAATGGTCGCGTCCACGGAGGTGCACCGCCGCGGCGACCGCCGCCGACGGCAGCAGCTCGCCGCCTGGACCTGCTCCGCGCTGCTCGTCGCGGGCGTCTCGACGGCGGGGATCCTCACCAGCGACGTGGTCAATCTCGGCGACCCCGCCCCGGCCCCACCGGCCACGAACAACGCGAGTCCCCCACCCGACGGATGGCGCACCCAGATCCCGGCGGACTTCCCGCTCGGCTCAGGGCTTCCGCAGGCCGGCGGCGACGTACCGGCGTGGGAGGAGTCCGACGCGGTCGACCAACCGATCAAGAACCTGCCGTGCGACGAGCAAGGCCTCGGGGTCGCTGACCCGCCTCGCGAGGACGCGCTCGGCGTCGAGGTCTCCCCACCGGCGCACACGGCGTGGCGCCAGCTGATCGTGTACCCCGACGCGGCCGCCGCGGCGGCGACCTTGCAGGAGATCCGCGGGCAGGCCGAGGCGTGTGACCCCGAGGTGGCGCAGCCCGACCTCACGGAGTTCCGGTGGACGGTCCGCGACCTCCCGTACGAAGGCGACGACGTGATGGAGGTCTACGGCCAGGAGTACGCACTGGCCGGCGGCAACGCGGGCATCGGCCGTACCGTGATCGCGATCGTGCGGGTCGGGAACGCCCTGCTTGTGGCCGGTTCCAGCGACGAGGGCGGGTCCGACCAAGAGGTCGCCGAACCGGAGTTCGTCCGCGGGGTCGCCGACGTCGCCGATGCGATGTGCATCTTTGCTCCGGACCCGTGCGAGTCCTGACTTCCGTTGAGTGTGACGAGTTGGCGCGACACGCCGACGGACAGTTCGCCTTCTTGCTCGGGACGTAGCTGCCCCCGATCTGTCGACCAAGGTTGGCGGTCGGGATGGATGTTGTCGCAACTCACCGCGCTGTCATTGCTGTCTATGAAGTTGACCAGCAGGTCGCAAAGCACGCAGAAGGCGCCACGAGTCGCGCAGCCGTGGTCACCCGCGCGATGCAGCGCGGGTGACCGCTGAACGCGCGGCGCAAGCCCCGGACTTCAGTCCGGGGGTTAGCCGTGCCCCGCGCTTGCGCGGGAGCCTCAGAGGGGCCGGGCACTCAACAACACTCTGGCCGCAGGACATGCGGTGTCAGGGCGCGCAAGCCCAGCTCTGGCTGGCAGCGCCAACCAACCAGCCGCATAGCGGACTGGGAATCCCCCGGACTTCAGTCCGGGGAGGATGTCAAGACATCACGGGGACCTCCGAGACGAAAGGTGCTTCAGCGGTGGACCCGCAGGACGGCCCAGAGTCCTTCGCAGACTGCGTTGAGCAGGACGCCGGAGCGCACGGCGTGGTCACCTTCGTTGGCGGCCACCAGGTGCAGCGTACGGACGGTTCCGACGGACAAGCCGCTCTCAGCGCCGATCCGCGCAGACGCCTCCCCCCGGTGGGGGTACTCGGGCCAGTCGTGGCCGTGCACGGTCAGGCAGTGGTTGCGGGGCTTGTCGAAACCACCGACTAGGTGTAGCCGGACCTGAGAGCCGCAGGGCACCGACCAGGTCGACGCCTCGGTCGGCCAGCCCGCGAGCCAGCCCGAGGCCTCGGCAGGAGCACTGCGGTAGTTGATCGCCTTGTTGCCCTGGTCTTCGGGATCGGGGTGCTCCTCGCCCATGTCCGGCGGCGCGTCCGGCACGGGATCGGTAAGGTCGTCGTCTCGAAACAGCCGCAGACCGTCTTGCATGACGGCGACGATCTCCTCGAACACCTCACCCTGGTCGGTGTGCACGTGGGCGTAGAGCCCCGTCCAGGCCGGCCTGCCCCTGGGGTGCCCGACCGGTCGCGGTGTCCCCGACTCGGTCGCACGACCGCGGCGGACGACCTCCAACCGGGAGGCCGCGGCCTGCCAGCAGCGCTGTAGCCGGGTCGTCCAGACGCGTTCGTCCATGCGCTCGGCGCGAGCCCGGGGCTCGGATCCCGGTGGCTCGACCACTAGAGCCCCGAGAAGGCCGTGGTGGCGGTGATGGCGCACGTCGGCGAGGTCGGTGAGTGGGACCGGGCCGAGCTCGTCGGGAGCCCACCACCGGTAGGTCCGGGTCGCCCCGGGAGCAACGGTGGAGTCGGGGTTTTGGCCAACCCGGGAGCCGTCGTGGGTGCGTACGTCGACGTGTACGAGGTCTGCGTGTAGGGACACCCGCCGCGAGACCGGCCGTGGCTCCTCCCCCTCAACCGGTACCTGTGGTTCGAACGGTTCAGGTGTCATCGCAGCTGGGAGGTGATTGGTCAACTTCACCTCGACCACCTCACCGGCCCGGCAGCGCAGCACTAGGGGCTCGATTCGGGAGCCGGGTAGCGGCTCCGGGAAGCGAGTACGCCGCCCGCCCGGGCCGGTCATCGACACGACGCGATAGACCAGCCCGTACCGGTCCACCCGGCCACTGCCGTAGTCGAGCCGGCGCGGCTCGGCCACCACCGAGAACCGGCGCACCGGAGCGTCCGCGGGCGGCTCGGGCACGGTCAGCGGGGACGACCCGGGGAGTCTGGGCAAGCACTCAGTCTCCGAAGAGTGCGCACGGACCAGCCCCCAGCAGCCAAGCCACGTGTCATCGACACCGGCGAAGCGCCACAGGTGGTCCCCGGCGCCGTACCCGGTGGCTGAGTCGGTGCCCAGGTCGAAGGTGAACGCCTCGGAGAGCCCCAGGGTCTGCTGGGAACGCAGCGGAGACTCCCCGTCGCCGCGGAAGCGCCGCCACCGCAACCCGTTCGCCGAGAACGCGTGCTGCTCCTCGTGCGCCCCCTGCAGCAGCCGCAGCCGAACCTGCTCGCCCGGATAGGTCTCCAGGATCGGGGTGGCCGGGTCCCCGTGAACCTGGCTGGAGAACCACGCCGAGGGGTCGCCGTGGCGTTCCCGCAGCGGGGCGCTGCGGTAGTTCACGCCCATCGCCCCCTGGTCCCCGTCGCTGGTCGGCTCCTCGGGCGGGTTCAGCTCCCCGGCGGGGCCGTGGAGGGGGACGAAGTCCCCGACAGCGAGCCCGAGCTCGCGGAACGCACCCCCCGGCGCATCGAGGACCACGGCCTGCTCGCCGGCGACCAGCTCCTCGCCCGAGTGCGGGTCGACCCAGCGTGAGCCGGCCGGCTCGACCAGCATCGCGGCGAACAGGCCCCGCTTCTGCCGGTAGTTCGCGAACAGGTGGTCGTGGGTGAAGATCACCCCGAACTCCTCATCCGCCCACCACTTGTAGTGCATCCGGTAGCCGGGCCGCGGAGCACTCATGTAGTTCCAGCCCGACGCCGCACCGTCGGCGGTGACGACGTCGAACTTCACCAGGTGGACATGGAGACCGCACTCCCACAGTCCGGGCACACCCGGCCGTGGCAGCGCATGGTCGTAAGCGTCGCCGGGGATCGGGTAGGCGATCCGGTTGTGCAACGTCAGCTCCACCCCGTCCCCGTCGTGGACCCGGAAGAACAACGGCTCCTGGTACTGCGGCTCCTGCACCGGCTGGGGGTCCACCACCTCTGCCTCGGGTTCGCCGCCGTGGACCGGTACCTGGGCCACTGTCTTGGCGCCCTCGCGCAGCAAGGTGTCGTCGAGTGCGTCGTCCACGGCCAGGTCGGCCATCCGGTAGCGGTGTCCGCGCGGGTCGACCCAGCCGTGGTCGTTGTAGCGGAACGGCTGGCGCAGCACCTCAAGGTCACGGGACACCCGCGGAGCCTGTGGCGCGAACGCGAAGCTCGGCGCGAGCCACCCCGGCTCCGGTGCGATGTTGAACCTCCCGTCGCGGCCAGCGTCACGGTGCTGGAAAAAGTAGCTGCGCTCCCCGTCCGTGGCCGCCCGGTAGTCGAACCCGTCGGGGACCGGACCCTCCAGCCACGGCACCCGCGGGGACTTCTGCCCGACCCGCCCGGCCCGGTCGAGCGGGTCCGGCGGGAGCCCTGCTCCGGTGCGGGTCTCGATCATGTAACGCGGCCAGCCGTCGAGGTCGTGCGCCGGCGGCGGGGGCGGCTCCCGGACCGGAAGCGGCAGCAGCCTCGGGATCTGCGTCCCGTCGGGGTAGTGCTGCACCTCCGTGTCGGTGCCGTCGCGCAGCCGGTCGTAGGTGCGGAACAGGCCCCACATGCCGTGGTGGAAGTGGGGGTAGAGGTGGCAGTGCCAGATCACGTCACCGGCCACTCCCTGCCGGTTCCCCGCACCCCACAGCGGCTCGATCGTGTGCCCGGTCTGCGGACCGATGGTGATCGCGTCGATCAACGGGCTCGCACGGTTGGCCGGGTCGGCGTGCCACTCGTAGACGTGCAGGTGGAAGACATGGGTCTCCTTCACCCCGGCGTGAACCAGCCGGATCCGCACCGGATCACCCAGGTAGGCACGCAGGATCGGCGTCGAAGGGTCCCCGAACAGCCACGAGGAGTGGTGCTGCTCCTCGTTGACCACCGGCACCTCCAACGGATCCGGCACCGGGCCCCCGGGCTCCACCGGCGTCCCGGTCAACCGGCTCCAGAGCACGTGCTCGCGGTTGGCCATCGGCTCGGCGCGGTAGCTGATCGGCATCACGTGCGAGACACCCTCAGCAGGGTGCCCACCCAACCCGGCAGCATGCTCGGCGCCTCCCCACGGCGGCGCGACCTGGGCCAGCGGGGTGTGGTTGACCACCCGCGGCTCGTCGTGGATCACCACCACGAACTCCCGGAACGCCGCACCGGCCGCGGGATACTTCACCGGCTCGCCGAGCCACGGTGCCGCAGTGGCCGCAGCGCTGCCAGCTGCCGTGCCCGGCAGTACGTCGACGTAGAGGCCGTCCACCTCGGCCTCCAGGGAAGTCGACGCCTCCGCGCCCGTGGGGTCACGCCACGTGCTCCCAGGAGGCTCCACCACCAGGACACCGAACAGGCCGTGCGCGTTCGTCCCGGTCTCGTCCCCGTCGAAGTTGCCGCCGTCATGGAAGACAAAGACACCCTCCGTGCCACACCTCCACCGGTACACCCGCTGCGGCTCGCCGTCGGTGTGCTCAGTGAAAGGCACCCGCGTGTCCGGGTTCGCGCCCACATGGGCGCCATCGTCCGTGCGTACGTCGTACCCTCCACCAACCAGATGCAGCCCGACGAGTCGGTCCTCGATGTGGTTCCACAGCGCGACCTCCAACATTTCGCCAGCACAGGCCCGCAACACCAGCGGCCGCACCAGCGGGTGCGGCACCCTCGGGTCGAAGGACTCACGAAGCACGGACAACTCCTGGTGGTGTCGACGCAACGCGAAAACCAGCCCGTCATGATCGTGGTCGCCGTGCTTGTTGTACGAGATCGGCACCCTCATCGCCACCACCTCATAGCGACGCGCACCCGCACCCACTGCGTCGGCCATATGTCCTCCCATTCACCGGAGAGCGAGAGCTGCCTGGAGTCCCGTGTTGATTCGCATCATGGTGGCCGGGGTAAGCGCGCCTCGAAGTTCCTCTAGTTCGTCGTGGTAGATGACCGTGATGTCATCGCAGAGGACGCGGCCAGTGAGGCCGTCGTCCCTTGTCAACTCCACGATGCTGTCGAGTTCTGGCTTCTTGCTCGTGGTGATTCTGACGCCGAGCGAGGAGCCGAGTCGGGAGTTTCGAGCGTTATTAGAGACGATGACCCAGGGCTTGCGGTACTCGCCGAGGGTCACCATGTACACCTGGCCGCGGTACGGGGTGAATGCCACGACGGTCAGTCCGCGAGGCGGGTCTTGCGCCGGCTGGCGGCGCGGGTGATCTTCTCGTCCTCGTCAGTCTTGCCCGCGGCAACTGCGGCGTAGCCGGTCTGCATCATCTGCTCCTTCAGCACTGCCCGTCCAGCAACGACCAAGGCGTGCACGGCGTCCGCCTCAGAGGGGTGGGCGGAGAGCTCGATCCCGGCCACCGCCTGCAATGCCTCTCTGTAGGCATCCTGCTTACGCAGCAAGTCGACATCGCTGATGTCCTCAGGCGTGAGTGGGATGCTCTTCCGCGTCTTAGTTCCCATGCCGACAAGTATTGCAGCACGTGGCGCAGCAGTCAATGCTGCATAATGTGCTGCACGCCTCATTATGGGTTTCCCCTCGCTGGACTCCGTTCCGCACTGGCTCGCGCGTCCGCTACTCATCAAAGTCGTCAAAATAGCTGCCGCCGCCGCGCTCGTCCTTGGCCTTGAAGTCGACGTCGGTCACGTCATCGAGCGTCGCCAGCTCGTCGGGGTCGCGGCCAAAGTAGTGCTCGGAGATAGCCCGACGGATCTCTTCGTTGGCGGCCTCTGGGCCACCGTCCACGAACGCGTCCATGATCTGCTGGGCGACGTCGGGCGGGAACTCGGCCGCGATCTTGCGGACCCGCGCATAGCGGGGGTCGTTCGTCGGGCCGAGCAGGCCGGTCAGCGACACCTTGAAACCGTTCGTCGACGCCTTGCGGCCGCGGCGAGCGGGAATCATGGCCTGCCGAACGTCGCGGCTATTCCAGGTGCCCGCGATCTTCGAGAGGTTTCCCTTGTTGGGTGAGCGCCGGCCTTTGGTCCAGGCGCGCCACGTCGACTTGCTGACCCCCAGCCGCGCGCGTGCGCCCTCGTGCCCGAATGCCTTCACCACGTCTCGGAGCTGGTGGCCCCAGGTGTTGGCCTTGTTCCTCCGGCCAGTCAGCGCCTTGACCACCGCGTCACCGGGTGTCATCCGCTTCTTAGCCATCGTCTCCACCGCGGATCACGTCGGCCAGGCCGAGACCCTTGCCCGGGGTGGTCGAGGTCGGCTTCGCGCCGTCGCGCAGCATGTCGGCCACCATGGTCATCGGAGCCACGCCCTCGATCCCAACGTTCCCGACCCGATCGCCGACAGTGAAGCCCGCGGGAAGATCTCCCACGGAAGGGAGGGTGTCGGTTGCGTAGACCACGCCATCGGTCATGATCGCCAGCGGGTACCGATCCTCGGCTGTGGCCTCCATGATCCGGCGCATCACCACGTAGCGGCCCTGCGCGATGATGTGGTGCCGCCAGTCGGGGCGCCACAGCGGGTGAGTTGACGTGCGCTGCCCCTTGCCCGGACGGTCCGCGCCGCGGTCGAACCGGCCCACACCGTGCTTGTAGCAGCCCTTCACGCTCGTGGCCACGATGGCGTCTTCCGGGTCGCCGGTGCCGAGCGTCGTCAGGCGCCCCGATGACAGCTCGGATGCCCAGTTGGCCAGCAGCCGGCCCCAACCCTTCGCCTCGGGGTAACCAGCCGGCGGGCGCATGGCTTTGCCCGTGTAGCTGCCGGTCAGCGCCTCGACCGCGAGCCAGCCCTCGAGCGGCTCGACGTCCCAGTCCAGCAGCTCGACCGCGGTTTTCAGGGTCGGCGTGGTCACGATCATCGTCTCTCGCTCGCCACGGCCGAACACACAGAACGGGTCCGGGAGCATCGCGTGATTCCACGCCTTCTGAGGGATTCGCCAGTACCCCGGCCGGTCCAGGTCGACCGCGGGACGCTCGACGTGCTCGTACTCGCCCCACGCCAGCGGCAACGACGACGCCGCACCCAGGTAGAGCGAATTGAAGTCCAGCAGCACGACGTGCCGCTTCGCTTCTTCGGCCGGGGTCGGCGGGCGCTGCCAGGAGAAGTCCCGCTCGCGGTTCGGCTTCCCGGCTGGGGCCGGCAGCTCTTGCGGGCCACGCTGCAACAGCCGCGGCCTGGTCACCGCGGCGAGCTGCTGCCCCGTCGAGCCGGGGGACCACTGCCACACGACTCCGGTAGCGTCCGCGAACCGGGCCAGGCGACGCGCCAACACCTCAGCGGTCGCGCCCCGCTCCTTCAACGACGTCTCCGTCGTGCACCACTCCGGGACCATCAACACCAGGCGCGCGCCATCGCGCACGATCCGAGTCCAGAACCCAACCTTGCCCACCACACGCCACCCGGCAGCGGCCAGAGTCTTGCCCACCTTGCCGGCGCTGGCCGGCTCCTCGATCGACGAGGGCCAGCCGAGCACGCGGCGCAGCTCTGGCATGATCCACGCCTGCCCCCACGCCTCCGGGGCGCCGTAGTACTTGCCTCGGCCGTCGACGTGGCCGAGCTTGAGCTCGACCAGGCCATCGAGGAGAGCGGGCAGGGTCACCGACTCCGGCAGCCCACACCGCCTCGGCGCGTCGCCTTGCGCCGGCGCCGCGTGGAAGTAGGCCGGCGTCGCCAGCCACACCGCCCCCGGCTCGCAGACCGCCGCAACACCGCCGTACTTCGTCGCCGCCTCATAACGCCGCGACGCAGCCGACGACGACTTCCTCCTCGGCGCCTCAGCTCCCTGAGCGCCTGCCGGCTGCTCGGTGGGGCGAGTACCCGCGGAAGAGGGAGCCGGGCGGTCCACGGGCCACTCAGCGCCGCTGGAGGCCGTTTCTGAGGGGGCCGGCGCCTCCTTGGCTGCCTCAGAACGACTCTGAGCCGGGCCAGGGGCCGGAGCAGGGGCCGGAGCAGGGGCCGGCGCCTTCGGCGGCTCGGGCGGAGCGGCCGGGGTCTCGTCGTCATCGTCGGCCGGGAAGAAGAACTCCCAGTCGAATTCCCAGACGCGTTGACGCGCGTCGCCGATCCTGACTTGCACGGTCGTGCGCCGAATCCCGCCCCTGATCAGGTGGGTGCGGATCGCGCCGGCGTCGGCCAGGGCCTCTCCCAGTCCGTAGCGGGTGACCGTCATCGGGTCGTGCTCGCCGCTCGCCTGTTTGACCAGAGCCGGGAACACCGCGCCCGGCTGCAACCACACCTTGACGCCATCGGTCCAACCGACCGGCGTCCCGGTCGCCCGGTGCGACGCCAGGATCGGCGCGAGCTCCCAGCCGCACAGCTCCGGGTGATCCGGTACACCGTGCTCCCGGCTCATCAGCACCACGTCGTGGCGCACCAACGCCGACCGCAGCAGCTCGCGCACCCGGTCTGCGGGAGTGCGCGACGCGGACCCGGCCATCAGGTGCCGCTTGGCCTCAGCCAAGCCGTCCCAGGCTCGCGCCCACAGCTCGGCCGACTCCTCGGCGCTCAGCGCACCCCGCAACTCGGCCACGTCCAGCATCGCCCGCCAGCCCGCAGCCAGGTCGGCCACAGAGTCGGAGTGCCGCGCATCCAAACCAGGGTCGATCGCAGCCGGGTCGTGCAGCTCGGCGCGAAGCTCGGCGCGGGTGGCGCGAAGCCAGTCGGTCATGGGCATGGCCGACGCGTAGTGCTGGACCATCGCGGCGACCAACTTCGCGCGCAACTCGGGCTCGTCTCCGGTGTCGAGCATCGGCAACGCGCAGTCCACGTCTACATCGCCGCGGGCAACCCGCAGAGACACGATGCGCGATTCCGCGGACTCGACCGTGGTCGACTCCTCGCCGGTCACCAGGGGCAACGACCGCGGAGCGTGCTGAGCCCGCACCGACAGGTCACGCGTGCCGCGCTGCTTGCCCGTGCCGTTGTACTGCGACCGCGCGATCTGAGCGGCCCGGACCGATGCGCGTTCGGTGCCGCGGTCGGGCGCCAGGTCGTCGAGCGGCAACAGCATGTCGCCGGCACGAAAGCGGATCTCCTCCAGACCGAACGCGGTCGCGGCGTCCTCGCCTGCACCAACACCGGGCATCGCGTCATGGCGGGCGCCCGGCGCGTAATGCTGCACCGCCAGGGCCGCGAGGCCGGTCTTGCCCGACGCCCTGCCTCCGACCGGCATCACCGTGACCCGGCACCGGCCCAGGCACGCCCGGTACGCCGCACCCAGCAGCGGAGCGGCCAGCCGTGCCGGCAACACGTCGAGAGCGGCCGTCGACGCCATCACCGCGTCCCGCAGCTCCTCGGCCGTGGCCGGCGCCGGCGGCAGCGCGAACGGCTTCAGCGGCTGCGGCACGTTGACCCGCACATCCTCGACCAGGCCGGACCCGTCGACCGCGCCCCCGGCGTGGAGGTACACCATCCGGCCGTCGATCTCCTGCCAGCCCAGCGCGCCGTACATCTTGGTCAGGCCCACATCGCCGCTGGTGGCCTTGATCGCGTTGCGCAGCATCGAGCGGCCCGACGACGTGTCGTTGAACGTCGCAGACCAAGGCAGCTCGTTGACCCACGAGCATGACTCCCACCGCTTCAAGTCGACGCCAGCCAGAGTGTGGGACTCGACCGCGCCCTGACGGGTCCGGGAGGCGACCAGGTCAACGTGGGTCATCGTTGCCGGCGTGCCGTCGCACAGGTCCTCCACGACCCGACCTGCCAGGCGCACGTTGACCGGAAGCAGCTCGATCTTCAGCGTCTTATTGCCGTCAACATCCTTCAGCCGGAACAGTCCGGTCCCGGTCGCCAGGAACCGATCACGGACCAAGATCCACTCGCGGTCCTCGGCGCCACCCGAGCCCGAGCCAGACCCGCCGCCCGGGCCACCGCCGCCCGGCCCTCCCGGCCCGTGGCCCGGGAACTCGTAGACCCGCGCATCCTCGACCGACCCCGAATTCCCGGCCGTCTCCGGTGTCGGCTCGGGCACGGTCGATCCCGCGGAAGGAGAGGGCGCGGAGTCGGCTGCGAGTGCGTCGGCCTCCGCGACCCTGCGCACCAGATCGTCACGCTCGATCGGCACCAGCTCGCCCAGGAGCCGACCTCGGGTCACTAGGTGGTCGTGGACGTCCTTGGGCTCGGGTGGCTCCACGACCCGCACCGACGCGGCCACGCCGGCGAGCTGGTCGGCCACGTGCAACGCGTGCCGGTAGCCCGGGTATCCCTTCTCGATCGGGTCGCGGTCCGCGACCACGACGACGTGGGCGCCGCGCAGCGCCTCGGTGTACTGGGGTAGCCACACCGATGCAGCTCGGCCGGGCGTGTCCGCAGCGCCGAACGGGGCCGTCGTGGCGACCTCGCCCGCAGACTCGACGGCGCCCGCGTCCTTCTCGCCTTCACACACATGGACCGTCTCGCCGGACCGGGCCGCGGCCAGCACCGCGGGCAGGTTCAGCAACACCCGACGCTCGGGCGCCGGCGCCTGCTTCGCGGCCACCCGCACCCCGTCGCGGGTGTAGGTCCGCGCCGAGTACTTCGCGAACCCTCCGGACCAACGGCGGATGTCGAAGACCCGCACGCCGTCCGCATCGGTGTAAGTGTGGGTGTCCAGCAGCTCGACCCGACCCCCGGCCTCGGCAGCCGGGGCTCTCGGTGCCGTCGACTTCGGCTTGAGCTGGCTCTTGCTCTCCCGGCGACGAGGCGCCTTGACTCCACCATCGCGACCCACGAACGGTGGGGTGTCGTAGCGGTCCGAGTCGTGCAGCCCGATCGACCCCAGGACGTCGCGGTAGTCACAGCCGCGCTGGCAGTGCACGAACGTCTGACCGCCCTTGGGGGTCTGCTTCCAGGTCACAGACAGCGACGGCCGCTTGTCGCCACCGTGGGCGGCAACGGGGCAATGCGCGTACGCCTGTATGTCGCTCGACTGCCGGCCGACCCGATCCCCCAGAGCGTCGACAACGCGACGCATCGAGGACCCGTCCGCCACAATCTCCTGCGCGGAAGCAGTCACCTGCTAGCCTCTCTTTTGTGGGGCTTTCTTCTCAGTTAGCCGCACGCGAAAACGTGAAAGCGTGAAAACGCCTTCACACGAAATACCGGGACCCTGACCAGTTCCCCTTTTCGACCCCCGACGCCGCGCCAACGGCCAGGGGGTCGCTTCTTTGCTCAGGACATCTACGCCGCCTCGCTCTCGGCGCCACCGCGGGCCGCCAAGGCTCTCCGGGCCAGCAACGCCAGCCCTTCGGCCGCTGCCAGCACCTGAGCCGGGTCGTCCTTCATCAGCGCCGCCAGGCGCGGAGTCACCGCCCCAGCGGCAAACACCGCGGCCAGAGCATCCGCCACAGCTTCCGGGAGCTGCGCCCCAACGCGAGCTGTGGCCAACCGTTCGGGCAGCAGCCCTGCACGACATAGCCCTGCCACATGCTCCTGCGAGCGACCCGCAACCCGGGCCACTTCCCGTAGTGACCACCCGCTGCCGTTCGTGACTGTCGTCATGGTCAACGACGCTAGCGAGGACGCGGATCTGGCGCCGCGCCGACACGCCGACGACCATCGGCCGATCCATCACGCGCTCTCCGACTTCGGCCGGTTCCGCTGCCAGCGCTGGAGCTCGCTAGGCCGGAACAGGTGCGCCCTGCCGCGCTCGCCAGCCGGGGCCGGGAACTCGGGGTCGCGGCTGCGTGCCTTCCGCAGGATCATCATCGCCCGCTTGGGGTCGTCCGAGACGGTCACGATGCCGCGGTCTACTGCCTGCCGGAGGGTCACCAGCTCTTCGACGTCGACAGGCGCCGAACTCACGCCGATGTCACCGTCGAGCACGGCCGTGGCGGCGGGATCCGGCACGACGGACAGATGACCGCGGTTGGCGATTTCACGCGTTGACGTTTTCACGCTTTCACGCTCGGACTGGGACAGGTCCGGGACCGTCCCAACCGTCTCCCCGCGGAAGAAGAGGTTCCGCGGGATCGGAGACATGGAAACGTTCAGGCCCTCCGCGAAGCAGCCCCAGGCCCACTCCCGGGCCTCGGCCAGATCCCACTTGGTCGTCTGGGTCTCGTACACGTCGCCCGCCAGGACGACCTGCACCCGGCCACGCCTCTTGCTCGACTTCGGGATCGGAGAGACCTCGGGGACCAGCATCCGCCAGGCGTTCTGGGTGTAGCGGCCGAGCACGCGCGTGCTGAAGTTCTCCCGAGCCTCGTTGCCGCCCAGGGCGCGCGCCGTACCGAGCTGCGCGATCCCGATCATGTGGATCATCGGCTCCCGACCCATGAACATCAGGTCGGCCAGAGCGTCGAGCGCCGGCGACGCCTTCGGGTCGTCCTTGGTGCGGACGCTCGCCCAGTAGCGGATCAGGCGCGTGATCATCGCGTTCGTTTCCTCGGCCACGACGATGACCCGTGGCCCCACGTCAGCGTCCGGCCCGACGTCATCGATTAGCCGGTTACGCCGGTCGCACTCACACTGGAGCGCGAGCAGCTCGTCGTGGATGTCCTCGGGGTCGCGGGCGTACCGCACGTGCGGGTGATCACGGCACCACCGCTGCGACGTCCGCTTCACATCCAGCACGACCACGCGGGCGCCGTTGTGGAGCTGCTGCGCGAGTTGGCCGCGGGTGAACATCGACTTTCCGGCGCCCGTGCCCATCGACAGCAGGACGTGCGGCGACTCGGTGTCCAGGTCGATCGAGACGACCTTGCCCTGACGCCCCAGCCCGATCACTGGGGCGCTGTCGGCCGCGGCTCCCACCGCCTCGCGCACCATGTCGACAGTGACCGTCTCCGGGGGCCGCTGCACATGCCGGTAGATCACCGTCGGTTCCGCACCAACCATCGAGTAGGTGGCCTCCAGGTCGGAACGAGACAGGCCGAGCTTCTCGCAGACGATCCCGTCGACCACGCCACGGGCACCGACCGCCGTACGACGGCCGACGCCCTCGCTGTCGTCCGCTCCGGCATAGAACCCGCCCGGGAGCTTGATCTCGATCACGGCGTGATCGGCGCGGAAGTCGACCGGCACGTCAAGCCAGTCGGTCGGGCGCCACTTCTCATCTATGCCAAGCTGCGCGCCCAACACGTTGTGCAGCGGAGCGAGGTAGCGGGTCATGTGGTGCCTCCGCCGGGCACGCTCGAACATCCACCAGCCGGCGTAACCCAGGACGGCGCCCGCGAAGATCGTCAGCGTCCACCGCGTACCAGTCGGCCAGCGCAGCCAAGCCGCGGCCGTGGCCAGCAGCACGGCCGGGACGACCAGGCGAATCGCCGCGCGCTTCCAGCCCGCCATCAGTGCCCAGCGGGTCGGCTCCCGGCGACCCCAGAACGACGGGCGCCCGATCGACTGTGTGCCGTCGTCGGAAAACGTCGCGTCCGTGGTCCGCTGGCCATCGAGGGGTAGCCCGACCACGTAACGGCAGCTCACCAACACGGCCGTCTTAATGAGCGTCTTCACCACCCACGCCAGCCCAAGGACCAGGCCGGCGAGCAGGCCGTAGCGGGTGACGGTGCGGGTCGTGCCGATCATGACGGCATCCGCCCGCCACTGGCGACCGCAAACGCGACCGTCGCGACACCCGCTGCAACAACAGCGACCGTCGCCGCGGTCAGCATCACGCCCTGCAACGTGACCCAGGCCGCTATCTGCGTGACCCCCAGAATGCCGAACGCCGCAGCCATCCCCTTCTTATGCCGACGCCCGTAACGCCAGGCCTTCCCGAGGTTCCTCCAACCCCGACGCGCAGCACCCCTCTTCGCCCTCTCGCCCCGCCTACCCGACCGGCTGTGACGATGCACGGTCGTCCAGCCGCCATCACCAGTCCGGCGCGTATGCGTGCGCACAGTACCCGCAGACATCGTCAGACCTCCTCGGGCTCGCCACGCCCGAACCCAGTAGCGTTTTCACGTGAAAACGTTAAAGCGTCAATACGTTTCCGCGTGAAAGCGTTAACACGCTCCCAGACGGTAGGTAACTCGACGACGGCCCGCGGAAGGGTGGTGGTCTCCGGCCACGGCCGAGGCCACGGCAACATCGGAACCGAATCGGACAGCTCCAGCCCAGCCCGAGCCGACGCACGATCCGTACGTGCAGACCCCACGGCCAAACCGACAATCAACACACACTCGACGACGCCCACAGCCAGAGCCACCACAGCCACCAGCGCCGTCATGACGGCCACTCCTCGAACAACCCAGGCTGCGGAGCCGCAACTACACGCGCCCGGCGCTGAGCCGACCTCAAGCAGTCACGGCACCACACCATCAGCTCGTCCGGCGGCACCAACGCGGCCACAGGCACCGACACCGACGGCTCAGCCGGCGCCGCGACCAGCCGCGAGGGATGCTCCACATCGCATCGGCCGCGAGAATGCGAGTGCCCACACTCCCCCGTGCACTCACACCGGCCACCCACGCGGTACAGCAGCCACCGCAACACACTCGGGACCTGCGTGTCGGAAACCATCACGCCACCGTCCGCGAACTCGCCGCCTGGCGCAGCTCCTCCGCCAGCACATCGGCCACAACATGCAATTCCCCTAGCCCGTCACAGACGACCTCAAGGCCGGTCCGAGTCACCCGCCCCCTACGCAGCAACGCCTCAACGCACGCCGCCAGCTCATCCGCATGACGAGCCATCCGATCCGCCGTTACCCACCACAACTCACGCTCGGGCGCACCATCCGGCCCAACCACAGTCAGACCCTCCGCCAGCGCCTCCGCCTCAGTCATCGACCGCACCACGACCACCTCACTCTCTGCGCTCTATTCGCCACATCACGCTTGGGGATGTTCATCATAATCAACATCTCCAATATACCCTTTGTCAAGATGCATCGATATGTTGGACATGACCAAGGACCGACTAACGACCGGGAAGGGCACAACGAGTGCACGCGTATGAGCAGGTAGCCGAGCAACTCGCCGCTGAAATCGAGGCAGGCACATGGCGGGCCGGTACAGCGCTGCCAACGATCCCCGAGCTAGAGCACCGATTCGGCGTCTCGCGCATCACGATCCGCGGTGGCATCGACGAGCTCGAGAAACAGGGACTCGTGTACACGGGGTATGCCGGCGGACGGCGAGGGACGATCGTCCGGGCACGTGGACGAACTGACCACTACGCCACCGACGCACTGCGACCCGGGCGACCGCGGTCAGCGATGGATGCCTTTGTTGAGAACGCCAAGAAGGCTGGCAAGAACGCCTCCAAGCGCTTCAAGATGCAGATAACTCAAGCGCCGGCCGACGCTGCGTCTCGTCTCGGCCTGGCCCCTGACGAGCTCGTAGTGGTCCGTACGACCCTCCAGTTGCTCGATGGTGAGCCGTGGTCACGGGAGACGTCGTACTACCCGCGCGACCTGGCCACGGCGGTCGGGCTCGATGTGCCACATGACATCGAGCAGGGCGCCATCCGCACTCTCGCCGACGCGGGCCACCGCGAGGTTGCGCACCTTGACGAAGTGACGGACGAGGCAGCTGGCATCGAGGACGCCAGGGACCTGTCCGTACCAATCGGATTCCCGCTCCTCGTCCAGTGGCGCACCGCAGCGACCTCCGAGCGGATCACCCGCGTCACCAGCTATCTACGGCTTGGCCGGCGCAACCGGGTCATCTGGGAGACCGGCAACGAAGCCGCGTTGAAGATCATCCGCAGCGCCCGTCAGCAACGCGAGGCGGCGCCGTGACCTACGAATTGCACCGCGCCCGCGTTGACGAGTCCGCCATCGTCATGAAACTGCTATCCGCACGCACTGAGTGGTTGCGCCAGCGGGGCAGCGACCAATGGACGACCCGCGACCCGTTACCGCCCATGGCTCGCGCTATCGCGGCCGGCGAGACTTGGCTCTTGTACGACGACGACGACGCGATCGCAACCATGAGCATGACCACCACAGCAGACCCCGACTTTTGGACAGACGAGGAGCGCGACACCCCGACGCTCTATCTGTCCAAGCTCGCTACCCGCCTTGATCGAGCCGGTACGGGGCTCGGCGCGCTACTCGTCGACTGCGCCACCCGATACGCCGCCGACCGGGGAGTCTCGACGATCCGATGGGACGTGTGGCGGTCGAACACTGATCTACAGGCCTACTACCGAAACATCGGCGCCCAACATGTCCGGACCGTCACTGTTCCCGGGCGCTGGTCCGGAGCCCTGTTCGAACTGGCCTACGTCGACCGGCGGCCACCGGTACGGATCGTGGCACCTCAGACAGTGCTGACGGAGTTGCCGTGCACGCGCGTCTCGCGCTACGTCGACGCCGGGCGTGGATGGGCACAACTAGAGCCACAACTGTCGCATTGGCTTATCACCCCCGAGCTGCGCGTTCCAGACCTCAGCTCGCCGGATGCGACAGAGCCTGAGCCACTGCCGATTTCTGACGACCGTTTCGGCCCGGTGCTATACAACGCCGGTCACGGGTGGCGCCTCCATGGTGGGTTTTGCTCTCACCCAATTCACTGGTCTGCACACTCCGAGGTCCAGCCTGGCCAGGTGTACCGCATCCGCCGGGTGCCGGAAAGCGAACGCGTCGTGATCATCGGCGATCTACTCCCAAGCCATGAGACCTCACCCGGGCCATGGTCCGTGCTCGCTTCCGGCGATTGGGGCGGATCGGCCGAGCAGGCCAAGAGCGCACCTGGAGACGCACTCTTGGCTGATGTTGCCACCCGGCCGGACTTCCTTCGCCACTACGAAGGCGACGACGAGTAGCTCCAGCAGCTCGCACACTCATTTGGGCGAGATCCAAAATTTCACGGTTTCACGTCTTGACGTTTTAGCGTTAAAACGTGATACCGTGAAGCATGACCAAGATTCTCGCGGTCGGCTCGCCCAAGGGCGGGGTAGCCAAGACAACCGAGGCTGTACACCTCGCCGCGATCGCAGCCCGCGACCTCAGACTCACCACACTCCTAGTCGACGCCGACGTAAACCACAGCACCCTGCAATGGGCGGACAGGTCCGACGAAACTTCGATGCCACTCGACGTGACCACCGCAACCGGGGAAGAGGCCGCTGACCTCGCACACCTACGGCGCGGCCGACACTACGACCTGACCGTCGTCGACCTGGCCGGCGCACGCGAAGGCGGCTTCTCCACCATGCTCCGCGGCGCAGGCAACCGACCGGTGCCCGACCTACTCCTCATGCCCACCCGACCCAGGGCAATGGACCTCCGCCCGGTCGTACGCGTTCTACGCGCCGAAGTGATCCCGCTGGGCCTCCCCTACCTCGTGGTATTCACCCTGGTCCGCACCGCCAGCTTCCCAGCCGCACGGCAGCGACAAGACGAACTACGCAACCAAGGGATCGAAGTCGCCGACACCATCATCCGGGACTACGAGATCTACAACGAGGCCCACGAGACCGACCGGACCGTACTCGACATGCCCGGCGCCCACAGCTACGCCCGCATCGCAGAGGCCGAGCAGCGCGCCCTCGCACGCGAGGCACTCAAACCTCTCGGATTCAACACACGACGACTCACCACACTCCTAGGAGACACCGATGGCCCGCAGAACCGCGCTCGCTGACGTCCTCGGCGACGACACCGACACCACCCCGCCGGTAGACACCGACACCACCCGCAAGACGACGAAGAAGGCCGCGAAGACACCACGGAAGCGCAGCCAGGCCCCGCGGAAGACCGACAGCACCACGACGACCGGAGAGGAAGAGCAGACACCAGCCAGGGTGAAAGCCGCAGACGTAGCCGACGCCAAACGCGTCAGCGTCTACCTCCACCCCGACGACTACCGCGCGCTCGCCCTGGCGAAGCTCGAAGACGGAGCCGACCTCAACGCCCGCCTCCGCGCCATGATCGCGCTCTGGCAAGCCAACAGCCGGTTCAAACTCCAAGTCGACCGACTCGCCAAGTCCGCGCCCCGCGGAGGCGGGCACTAGACCCAAAGGGAGCGAACCAAGCGACATGAGCAAGGAAGACATTCAGAAACTCATCATCTACACCGACAACGCCCTCCTCAACGAAACCGACCGGGCACGCGGCGGCGGTCCCTTCGGAATGCCGCTCCCTCCCGGCGCGGTAGCCAGCACCGGGCTCGATCGAGACTTCTACGCCGCCGCGATCGCCGCCGACCTCGGCTCATCAGTGAAGCGCGTCAACCAGGCGCTCAACGCAGCCACGCGCCCCCCGCACCCGATGAGCTCGGACCAGGCCCATCCACACCTGGCGGGCGACCCAGACAGCAGCACCGCAGCGGATGCCGCGTGGCGGAAGGCATGGCTCGAAATGGCCGAAAACCTCTGCACCCGCGCCCGCCACCTCATCGAAACCACATCAGGGCCAGTCCCGCAGCCAGACCCGCTCAAGGCCATCGGCATAGACCTACCCCCGGAAGAGTGAACCCCGGGGGCGCCGGCCCCCCAAAAAGTGGTGACACCCTCATCTGGACGGCAAAACCGCAGGTCAAACCGCATTTCAAGCCCCTCATCACGCAACCTCCTGTCACCACTCGCACAAACGAGTGGTGACAGGAGTGGTGACAGTAAAACCGCAGGTCAAACCCACTTTTAGCCACCCTGTCACCACTGTCACCACTTTCCGAGCCCCGGTGTGTGTAGGAGAGGGGCGGGAGGAGGTTCCGAGGTTCAAAAGAGTGGAGAGCCGAGCTGCGTCGGGGCACCATAGGCACGACTGTCTAGCCGCTTGCCGTTTGGATTGTCTAGCCACTAGACTTACCCTTATGAGATCGAGGGAAGTCAACCGGAAGATCGAACGCGCGGGCGGCTACCCGGTGCGTCAGACGGGATCACACCGGCGGTACTCCGTGGACTACACCCGGCCGGACGGCACGACCGGCAAGGTCTCGACCAACGGTCCCGCAGCACCCGGGCGACATCGCCCCCGGAACACTTACCTCGATCGAGAAGCAACTAGAACCGGCACTCGGGAAGGGGTGGCTCCAGTGACTACGTACCGCGTCGTTGTGACCCGTGAGGGCAGCAACTGGCTTGCTGACGTACCCGAGCTGGAGGGCAGCCAGACCTACGCAACCAGCCTCACCGCGCTCGACCGCTACGTCCGAGAGGTCATCGTCCTCGGGGCGGATCTGCCCGACGAAGCGATCGGCAGTCTCTCCATCGAGTACGTCTACGAGCTGGACGACGAACTGGTCAACGAAGCTGCCGCAGCGCGCCGCGAACGCGAGAACCTTGCCCAGCGCGAGGCGCAGCTCAAGGAACGCACCCAGCGCCTCGCGCAGCAGCTCACCACGAGCGGCTACAGCGCCCGTGACGCCGGCCCCCTGCTCGGCATCAGCCACCAACGCGTAAGCCAGGTCGCCAGCGGGCAGGAGGAAGCTCCCACCGCAGCAGCCCGAGCCGCACGGCGCAGGGCGCGCGGCGGCGCACGTCGCCAGGCCACCAGCAACCGTGGCGATCGGACCAGCGCCTAAAGCCGGATACTCGAAAACATTTCGTGGGGAACCGGGCGGGGAGGCCCCCGACGCCGGCGAACGCCCCCCGCGGCGGAGCCCTTACTTCGACGACTTTGACGAGTAACATAGGCGTGAAAACGTGAAATGGTGCAAATAATTAACGTGAAAGCGTGAATTCAATGAGCGTTAAACCAATAAAACGTGAAAACAGTTTAGCGTTTTCACGTGTTTGCGTGAAAACGCTAAAATAACGCTCTGACCTGCAAAAACCCATATTTATATTTACGTTTTCACGCTTTAGCGTGAAACATCATCCACCGGGACGCACGGCGCAGCCGTGCACAGCCTTTCTGTCCCGG
>WHTJ01000174.1 GCA_009377795.1 Propionibacteriales bacterium
CTTCGGGCCGAGCGCCTGCGCCGCCGCCCACGCCGACCGGTACTCCTCCAACCGCTCCAACGCCATCCTGGTCGCGCGCTCACGCTGATCCTTCGGGTAGTTCCGGGGCATAATCCACATCCTTCTCAAGAAAGGAAGCGGCATCAAACCCGGGACGGTTCACGTGTGCACCAGGCGCGACACGGTGGACTTGGGCAGGCCGGTGCGGCGGGCGAGTTCGTTGACGCCCAGGGACGTGTCTTGCGGGCCAAACGCGGCGAGCAGCGCAGCGACACGGCCGATGACCGACGTCGACTCGTGGGAAGCCCGCGAGGTGTTCCGTTCTTCGGGACGCACGCCTTGAAGTGTGACCAACTGGCGAGCAAAGTGCAAGATATGACCGACACGGCTACGCTCCCGGAAACGCAGGCCGCGGCCGAGCGGTTGCTCGCGGCAGGGCGTGCCCGCGTCCCGTGCGCCCCCGTACGTGAGCTGCTCTCCGACACCACGCTGTCGACGGGCTACACCGTCCAGCGTGTGCTGACCCAGGCGCGGCTCGACGAGGGTCGACACATCGTCGGCCGGAAGGTAGGCCTCACCTCCGCCGCCGTACAAGCCCAGCTCGGAGTGGACCAACCCGACTTCGGTGTGTTGTTCGACGACATGGTGTGCGCGCAGGACCGGCCCATCGACCTCGGCCGGTTGCTGCAGCCCAGGATCGAGGCCGAGGTCGCGTTCGTGCTGGGCACCGACCTCGACACCAACCACGTCGACGAATCCACTGCACGATCCGCGGTCGGCGAGGTCGTCGCCGCGCTGGAGATCGTCGACAGCCGCATCGCCGGCTGGGACATCACCCTCGTCGACACCGTCGCCGACAACGCGTCAAGTGGCCTGTTCGTCCTGGGAGACGAACGAGTCGCCTTGGGGGACCGGGATCTTCGAAACGTCGCGATGACCATGACCGACGACACCGGGACGACCGTCAGCAGCGGCCGGGGCGCCGCGTGTCTCGGCGATCCGGTCGCGGCGCTGGTCTGGCTGGCCCGGGTCACGCGGGAGTTCGGCGCTCCCCTGCGCGCCGGCGAGGTGGTCCTGTCCGGCGCGCTCGGGCCGATGGTGACCGTCACCGCCGGGCACACCTACGTCGCCGAGCTGTCCGGCCTCGGTACCGTCCGCGCCGCGTTCACCCATGGGGAGGCATGATGACGAAGACCAAGGCGGCGGTCATCGGGTCGGGCAACATCGGCACCGACCTCATGATGAAGGTGATCCGCCTCTCCGAGGTGTTCGAGATGGGCGCGCTCGTGGGGATCGATCCGGATTCCGACAGGCTCGCACGCGCCCGCCGGATGGGCGTGCCGGCCACGGCGGACGGGGTCGACGGGCTCCTCGCCCGCCCCGACTTCGACGAGATCCGGGTCGTGTTCGACGCAACCTCGGCGAAGGCGCATGCGGCCAACGCCGAGCGGCTCGGCCCGTACGGCAGGATCGTCGTTGACCTCACGCCCGCGGCGATCGGTCCCTTCGTCGTACCGGCGGTCAACCTCGCGGACCATCGCGGTGCGCGCAACGTCAACATGGTGACGTGCGGCGGGCAGGCGACCATCCCCGTCGTCGCCGCCGTCTCGCGGGTCGGCCCGGTGCGCTACGCTGAGATCGTCGCATCGATCGCATCGAAGTCTGCGGGACCCGGCACCCGCGCGAACATCGACGAGTTCACCGAGACCACCGCGCGGGCCATCGAGACCGTGGGCGGTGCCGCCCATGGCAAGGCGATCATCATCCTCAACCCGGCCGAGCCGCCGATGATCATGCGCGACACGGTGCTCTGCCTCGTCGACGCCGCCGACCCGGCACGCATCCGCGACAGCGTCGAAGCGATGGTTGGCGAGGTCGCCCGCTACGTGCCCGGGTACCGGCTCAAGCAGGACGTCCAGGTCGACCCGATCGGTCCCGACGAGCCGATCGACACCCTCGTGCCGGCGAAGACGCCACGACCGCGGTGGAGGGTGTCGGTCTTCCTCGAGGTCGAGGGCGCCGCGCACTACCTGCCCGCATACGCGGGCAACCTCGACATCATGACCTCGGCCGCACTACGCACCGGCGAGGAGCTCGTCGGCCGGGCGGCCCCGCAACCGGCGGGGGCGGCACGATGACACCGTCGCCCCGTCTCTACGTCCAGGACGTGACGCTGCGCGACGGCATGCACGCCATCAGACACCGCCTCGCCCCGGACCGCATTCGCACCATCGCCGCGGCGCTCGACGCCGCCGGCGTGGACGCCATCGGGGTAACACACGGCGACGGGCTCGCCGGCGCGAGCCTCACATATGGGCCCGGCAGCAACACCGACACCGACTGGATCACCGCCGCGGCCCAAGTCGTGCGGAACGCGACGCTCACCACGCTGCTGTTGCCCGGGATTGGCACCGTCGCTCACCTGCGGCAAGCCCATGACCTCGGCGTCCGATCAGTACGGGTAGCCACCCACGCCACCGAGGCCGACATCGCCATCCAGCACATCGGCACAGCACGCGAGCTCGGCATGGACGTCTCCGGGTTCCTCATGATGTCGCACATGATCCCCGCTACGGAGCTGGCGGAGCAGGCCAGGCAGATGGAACAGGCCGGCGCGCACTGCGTCTACGTCACCGACTCCGGCGGCCGGCTCACCATGGACGCGGTCCGCGATCGCATCCGCGCCTACCGCGACGTGCTCGACCCGGACACGCAGATCGGTATCCACGCCCACGAGAACCTGTCACTCTCCGTGGCGAACTCGGTGGTCGCCGTCCAGGAGGGCGCCACCCGTATCGACGTCGCCCTCGCAGGTCACGGCGCCGGCGCCGGTGACTGCCCGGCCGAAGCCTTCATCGCCGTGGCGAACCTCTACGGCTGGGCGCACACCTGCGACCTGTTCGCCCTCCAAGACGCCGCGGACGACCTCGTCCGTCCACTCCACGACCGCGCCGTGCGCGTCGACCGCGAGACACTGACCCTCGGCTACGCCGGGGTCTACTCCAGCTTCCTGCGGCACGCAGAACGAGCCGCCAACCAGCACGGGCTCGACACCCGCGACATCCTCGTCGAGGTCGGCCACCGCCGCCTCGTCGGCGGCCAGGAGGACATGATCACCGACATCGCCCTAGACCTCGTTGCGTCCAGGACTACGTAACGGCACCGACGCCAACGGGTCGCGTCGCAGCCTCGGTGTAAATGAGGACGGGCGTAGGTTCCCTCTCAAGACCAGCCAAGTCTGAGGAAGGAGCTACGCCCGTGTCGAAGAGAATATCGCCTACGGAGCGGCTGCGCGCCGAGGTCGACCAGGTGTTCGCGGGGTCTGGCGACCTCGTGGAGGCGGTCGAGCAGGTGGCCGTGTTGGGTGCCCGGTTGCTGTTGCAGTCGGCGTTGGAGGCGGAGGTGACCGCATTCC
>WHTJ01000074.1 GCA_009377795.1 Propionibacteriales bacterium
GCCCACGCCTCCGGGTCGCGCGGGGTTGGGGTGTCGCCCTGATGAATCAACAGCACGTACTTCATGGCTTCCTCCTCTGTGGGGATCGGTCGCCTGTGAGACGAACGGCGGACGAGGAAATGGACACCGTCGAGCGGAAAATCTCCGCGCCTACCCTCTCATCGCCGGGCACCCGTCGCCTGACCGAACCGTATCCCTGTGCGCGCCGCCTCGGTGCCTCCTGCAGACTTGCGGCTGTGAACGCCCATCTCGACACCCTGTTCTCGCTGTCCGGTCGCACCGCTCTCGTCACCGGTGGCAGCTCCGGCATCGGCCTGGGCATCGCCGACGCACTGGCCCGTGCGGGGGCTCAGGTCGTGCTCATGGCCCGGACCGAGGAGCGGCTGCGCGACGCGGCGGAGCGGATCGCCGCCGACGGCTGCTCCGTCGACTGGGTGAGTGTGGATCTGTCCGACCGTACGGCGCTGCTCGCCGCCGCCGACGAGGCGGCGCGACGGTTCGGCGAGGCCGACATCCTGGTCAACTGTGCCGGGGTCAACCTCCGGCCCCCGCTGGAGGATCTCACCGAGGCGGACTGGGATCGCACGCTCGCGACGAACCTGACCGCGCCGTTCCTGCTGGGGCAGCGCTTCGGCCCCGGCATGGCCCGGCGTGGCTGGGGACGGATCATCAACATCGCGTCGCAGCAGTCGGTGCGCGCGTTCGGCAACAGCGGCGGGTACGGCGCGTCCAAGGCCGGGATCGCGGGCCTGACCCGGTCCCAGGCCGAGGCCTGGTCACCGCGCGGCGTACGGGTCAACGCGATCGTTCCGGGCTTCGTGGTCACGCCGTTGACGAAGGACGTATCGAGCGACCCGGACCTTCTGGCGGCGCTGGCCGGCCGCACCATGGTCGGCCGCAACGGCGATCCCGCCGACTTCGCGGGCGTGGCGGTCTTCCTCGCCGGCAATGCGTCCGAGTACGTGACCGGTCAGCTGCTGTTCGTCGACGGCGGCTTCTCGGCCACCTGACCGGATCACGGAGTGGTTCGGGTCAGATCAGGCCGTCGGCCAGGGGTAGCGTGCTGAGGGCGGCGAAGACGCACAACGCGTACGCCAGCCAGCGGAAGAAGCGCTCGCTCGCGAACCGGAACAGCCATGCCCCGAGCAGCAGCGTCAGACCGTAGACGGGAATCAACGCGACCGCGCGAGCGATCCGTTCGGCGGTCATGATCCCGGCCACGGAGTAGGCAGCGGCGTTAAAGACTCCGGTCATGCCGAAGAAGACGATGATGTTGGCCCGGAGCCTCGCCGCGTCGTTCTGTGCGGCCATCCAGAAGATGATCACCGGCGGTCCGGCCAGCCCGGTCATGCCTCCGGTGAGTCCGGCGCCACCGCCGACCGCGGCAGTGGCCGGGAGCCTCGGCTGCCTCCGCCACCGCAAGCCGAGCGCGAGCAGCGTGATCAGCATCAGGATCAGCGACGAGATGATCCAGCGGATGATCACCGGATCCACCACGACCAGCAGCCACACTCCCAGGGGAACGGTCAGCACCGCCCCCAGCGCGAGCGGGAGGACCTCGCGCCAGGCGCACAACCGCGATGCCGGAACCACCATCGGCATGCTCATCAGCCCGTCGGTCAGCAGGAACAGCACCACCGCCGTCTGTGGACTCGTCAGCGCACTCGCCACCGGAACGAAGATCATCGCCGAGCCGAAACCAGAGAAGCCGCGCACCAGACCGGTGACCGCGCTGACCAGTACGAGTGCGAGGAAGACGTCGGCATCGATCGCGTTGCCGATCGACGTCAGCACCGGCTGCCCTTACGCGCGGTCACCGGGCAAGCATGCCCGTACGCCGGAGACCCCGGGTCGGCGACTCCTGTCTGTGACTCCGTGTGTTGCGACGGACGCGGGCGTCTCGCGCGAGATGCTGTGTCCATGGAGATCTCTGGTCGCCGGCGCTGGCGACGGACCGACCTGCTGGTCGTGGCGCTCGCGTTGCTCTCGGTCGCTCTGATCGCCTACTCGGTGCTGGCCGACCTCAGCGACCGGGAGCGGCTGACGGTCTTCTGGATCGATCTGGGTATCTGCGTGCTCTTCCTCGGCGAGTTCCTCGGCTCGTGGAACGAGGCGGGCTGGCGGCTGAGCTTCTTGTGGCGGAACTGGTACGACGTGCTCAGCATGGTGCCGGTTGCCCACCCGTACTTCATCGAGGGCGACTGGACCCGGCTGCTCTGGGTGGTCGTCGTGCTCGCGCGGATCGGCCGCGGCGTCGACCGCCTGGTGGGCGAACGCGTGACCGCCGTGCTGGTCAGCCGGACCACCACCGCCCTCGTGGACACCATCAGGTATCCGATCACGGTCGCCGTGCTCGACGAGGTGACCGCAGTGCTGCAGACCGGCCACTACACGGAGAACGTCGCAAACGCGCTACGGGAGAACGAAAAAGAGATCAAGTCCATGGTGCGCGAGAAGGTCAAGGCCGACCCGCTCACCGGACGGATCTCGTTGCTGCCGTTCCACGATCGAATGGTGGACACCGTCAGCGAGACCACGTTGCGGGTGACCTTCGAGGTGCTCGACGATCCGCGGACCGACGAGCTGGTCGCCGACGTTCTGCGGGAGAACATCACGCAGCTGCGCGACGAGGTCCGGAGACGCGGGCGCTGAGTCACCGGAGCTGGCTGGCCAGGTTGGTCACCGTCCGCGACCTGCCCAGCGGGACGCCGGACTTCCCGATCGCCCGGACCGCGACGTACGGCTGCTCGGTGCCCACGGGGATCGTGGTCTCGAGACCCGTCCACGGTTTCGACCGGACCGGATCGAGCTGCCCCGGGTGCCGTCCGGGAGCGTCTGCATGTTGCCCTGGCTCACGGACGACAGGCCCGTGGGGTGCGCCACCGCCCGGACGAGATGCGCGGTCATCGTCCTCGGGTCGAGTCGTAGCCGGATCGCGCGGCTTCGCTCGCGAACCGGGGGCGGGTTGCTGTTGTCGAACAGCGTGATGTCGCCGTTGGGCTGCCGGCGGGCGTCGTGCTGGGAGAAGAACCGGGCCGCCCTCCGGTCGAACGTGAAGTCGCTGCGGTTGCCGCCCAGGCGCCAGATCACGTCGCCGGTACGACGGTCGATCTTGTACACCGCGTCGGTGTGCCGGGCCGAGATCAGCAGGTTGCCGTCATGGTCGATGTCGATCTCCTGCACGATGGACTCGAGGACGGTCCCGTCGGCGCGGCCGCCCACGGACGAGAGGTCGTGACGGACCGGGCGGTAGATGGCCACCAGCGCGGTGCCGCGCGGCGTGATCAGGTACTCGTGGAAGTCGCCGGGGCGCCCGCCGCCGGTCCGGAAGCGGGCGATCTCCCGGTACGACTGGTCGGCGATCACGTACGCGCCGCGCCCGTAGCCGTTCTCGTCGAAGAGCCCTTCCCACCAGGTCAGCACCGGGCGTCCCTGATATCGCTGGACGCGGAAGTCCATCGCCATCCGCTCGCCCTCCATCGGACGGAACCAGACCAGCTCTCCGCGCCCGTCCACGATTATCGGACCGGCCTGGCCTTCGCCCCGCCAGGGTGCGAGGAACGTGTACCCCGATGCGGCGTCGGCGGTCGCAGTCTCGACCGAGAGCGCGGGCGGCTCCAGGTCCGGCCGGGTACGGCGTAGGCTCTCGGTACAGACATCGGGAGGCGCCGCCATGGATGTATTACTGCTGCTGCTCGTTATCGGGCTGGTAGTGGCCGGCTTCATCGCCGTACGCGGCCGGCAGCAGCGCCAGGAGCAGGAGGTCCGCGCGGCCGAGCAGCTGGCCGCGGTCAAGCGGGTGGCCGATGAGGACGTCACGCGGCTCGGGGAGGAGTTGCAGCGGCTCGACACCTCGGTCTCCGGCCACGAGCTGGACGACGCGACCCAACAGGACTACCAGCGCGCGCTGGACAGCTACGAGCAGGCCAAGCAGGCCCTGGCCGCCGTACGCGATCCCGACGAGATTCGCGGCGTCACCACCGCCCTGGAGGACGGCCGCTACGCGATCGTCTGCGTGAAGGCCAGGCTGGCCGGTGACCCACTGCCGCAACGCCGGCCGCCGTGCTTCTTCAACCCCGCACACGGGCCCTCGGCGACCGACATCTCGTGGGCGCCGCACGGAGGCCAGCCGCGAGACGTGCCGGTGTGCGCCGCCGACGCCGAGCGGGTGGAGGCGGGCGCGGAGCCGGCCGTCCGCACCGTGGTGAACGGCTCGCACCGCGTGCCCTACTGGCAGGCTGGTCCGGCGTATTCCCCGTGGGCTCAAGGGTATTTCGGTGCCTACGCCGGGATGGTTCCGGCCTTCCTGCTCGGATCGATGATGGGGGCCGGCTTCGGTTGGGGTGGCGAGGGGTTCGACGAGGGTGGCGGTGACGGGGGGTTCGACGAGGGTGGCGGTGACGGGGGCGACGGCGGTGGCGAGGACTTCGGCGGTGGCTTCGGGGGAGACTTCGGTGGCGATTTCGGGGGAGACTTCGGCGGGTTCTGACCGTCGCGCTGCGCCGCCATTTTGTGAGTCGACGCGGGCGTTCTGATGAGTCGACGTCGGCCGCGTACTGCCATTGACTCATCGCGGGGCGTCGCTTAAGTTATGCCATCGGATGGCCGTGGGGGTCCGGCCACCGGAGGTCGTGGGGGTCCGGCCAGATGTCGCGTCGAGGGGTGCTGGCCGTCCCGCCGACACCCCCTCAGGGGCAGGAGGTCGGCATATATGCGACCGATGAGTCGATCGACCCTCTATGTCCGCGCTTTCGCCTTCAACGGACACGTCTGCGTGCGTAACCCGATCCCCGCGACCCCAGTGGCACACCGCCGATAACCACATACGGACGAAAGCAGCCAGCACAGCCCATCCCGCTGACTGCAGCCCATGAATTTTCACCCAAAGGAAGTGGGCTCAGATGGCTATTTTTCGCGCTAACTCAGGCCGGAGATCCCGGCGTCTCGGCGCCATCTTCATCGCAGTTTCCGCATCGCTGGCGTTGATCCTCACAACCCCTGGCGCTCAGGGGCTTGCGCAGGCCGAGGGCCAGGGCGAGGTGGACGATGCGCACCTCGACGATCTCGACACCCGGTCCGGGGCGCCCGGTATCCGACCGACCGCGGCCCAGCTCGATGCGGCGGCCGACCTGGGTGCGACGGCACGCTGGTCCCGGTTCGGGACCGCCCAGTCGCTGATCAAGCACGGAGACAGCCTCTCCACCGATGTCCAGGGCGCCGACCCGGCGGCCGCGGCCCGCGCGTGGATCGAGGATCACCGGGTGCTGTACCGGCTCGACTCGGTCGGCGACCTCCAGCTGCATGCGGAGGTCGCACTGGACGACGATGCGCACGTTGTCGTGTTCCGCCAGCGGGTCAACGGGCTGACCGTCGCCCCGGAGGGAACCGCCACGGTAGGTCTCGTCGGCTCGCCCGGGAGCGGCTGGGACATCGCGTACGCATCGTCGAATCTCGTCGCCGGGGAGAGTCCAACCGGCGCGACGGATCTCACGATGCGCGAGGCGCTCGTCGAGGCGGCCGACGACGCCGGGGCCGATGTCGAGACGCCCGACGTCTCGATGGGCGGCGGCTCGGCCGGGTGGAGGGTCCTCGAAGTCGAGAACGTCGAACCCGAACAGCTGGTCCGTCGCATCGCGTTCCCGACACTCGACAACGGCATCCGGCGGGCATACGAGACGATCTACTTCGACGGTGCCGACCAGGGTTACCGGTACGTCGTCGACGCGGAGAACGGCGACGTGCTGTACCGCGAGAGCATCGTCCACGAGCAGGACGAAGACCCTACCTGGGATGTCTTCCCGGCCACGCCGCGCCTGAGCACGCTCGGCCGCCCGCCCTGGAACTACCCGAGTGCGGACAGCCGCGAGCTCTGGTGCTGGACGGCCACACCGGGTTGCAGGCGGGTGCTCGAGAACGACGCCGCCCGTGTGCCGTGGGACGTCGATGCGGCCACGGGTGAGCCGACGTTCACCACGACCGGCAACGCGGTCAGCGCTGCCGAATGGTGGAACACCGTGGCACCTGCGGAGCCGGGTCAGCGACCGAGCAGCGCCGAGCGCGAGTACCGGTTCCCGTGGACCAACAGCTGGTTCCGGTCGGGGTGCAACTCGGAGAACCTCGTCCCAGGGGGCAACAACATCGACGCCTCCGTGACGAACCTCTTCGCCGGAAACTGGCGAATGCACGACTGGGCCTATCACCTCGGTTTCACCGAGGAGACGTGGAACGGCCAGGACATCAACTTCGGGATCAACCCGGAGGGTGAGGGCGACGCCGTGACCGCCCGTGCGCAGGCCGGCGCCATCACGCCGGGGTCACGCAACAACGCCACCATGGCCACCCGGCCGGACGGCACCTCCTCGATCATGAGCATGTTCCTGTGGCAGCCACAGGCCAACGGCTTCTACGGGCCCTGTGCGGTCGGCGACTTCGACATGTCGGTCATCGGACATGAGTACACGCACATGATCGAGAACCGGATGATCGGCAAGGGCTCGAACCGGATGGGCTTCCACGCCGGTGCGATGGGCGAGAGCTGGGCGGACTTCGTCTCGATGGAGCACCAGAACGAGTACGGCGTCCTGCCGGTCGCGGGTGAGAACAGGTGGGCGGTCGGTGCGTACGTGACCGGCAATCCGATCCGCGGAATCCGGAACTACAACATGTCGTTCCCGTCCGCGGGCCAGTTCCCGCAGGCCGGCCGGGACATCAGGGTCGGTGCGCTCAACTTCGGTTCGATGGGTTACGACATCGTCGGGCCGCAGGTGCACGCCGACAGCCAGATCTGGAGCGCGACGAACTTCGACATCCGGTCACTCCTGCTCGACAGGTACCCGAGCCGGGGCTCGCAACAGCAGCGCCGGTGCGCCGACGGCCTCGTCCCGGTCGAGCAGTGTCCGGGCAATCGCCAGTGGATCCAGCTCGTGTTCGACGCGATGCTCCTGATGCCGACGAACCCGACGATGCTCGACGCTCGGGACGCGTACTTCGCCGCGGATCTGATGCGATTCGGCGGGGCCAACCAGGATCTGCTCTGGCTCGGCTTCGCCCGGCGCGGCTTCGGTGAGAACGCATCGGTCACGGGTACGCAGGACACGGACCCGGTGCCGAGTTACGAGTCGCCGCTGCACGACGAGGCGACGCTCCGGTTCGAGGCGGTCGCCAAGGACGAGGGCGGCGGGCCCGTCGACGCGGAGGTGTTCGTCGGCGACTACGACGCTCGGACGACCCCGATCGAGGCGGTCGAGCGGTTCGTCCCGGATCCTCGCGGCTACAACTTCGTCTCGCGGGCGGACGGCTATGGCCACGTCCGGTTCTACGTGAGGAACCTGAGCGCGGGCGAGGACCGAACGATCAGGATGCACTTCCCGACGAACGTCGCCTCGCTCTCGCAGGGCGCCGAGGCGACCGGGGACGGGTTCCGGCAGGACGAGCTGATCGACGACGCCGAGGCCACGAACTGGCTCAGCTGGTTGCCGAACGCGGTGACCGTCGACCCGCCTTCGGCTGCTGCGGGCCGATACCCCGCGGCCGGCGCGGCGTTCGGTCCCGAGCCGACCCTCGAGGGGTTCGCCGGCGACATCGTCCTGGCGAACGACGGCAGCGAGAACCCGACCGAGGGCTGCGACCCGCTGATCGGCTTCCCGGCCGGCGCCATCGCGCTGATCGATCGGGGTAGCTGCGCGTTCGTACAGAAGGTCAACAACGCCCAGGACGCGGGTGCGGGAGCGGTCATCGTGGCCAACAACGCGCCGGGCGACCCGTCCACCATGGGCGGCACCGACCCGGAGATCGTCATCCCGTCGGTCATGGTGTCGCTCCAGGCCGGTACCACCATCAAGGCCGGCCTGCCGGCCACAGGCACGGTCGCGAGCGAGCCGTCGCGCCCGGCGGAAGGCTCTCAGGTGACCATCGCGCTCGACGGCGAGCAGTCGTTCCGGCTCGCGAAGGCGAGCGCGCTGCTCCTCCAGGGCCAGAACCGGTTCACGGCCCTGCGTCAGTTCGAGTTGTACGCATGCACGGAGGGGAATGCGGACAACCCGACCTGCGACGGAGCGACCGACGCCGGATGGGAGCGGTTCCTCAGGAGTCAGCCGGATGCGTTCCCGGCTCCCAACCCGCGGCCGTCGTCACCCGATCTGCTACTGCGGACGTTCCAGATCAGGGACACCGCGGCGACGCACGTGAAGTTCGTCGTGGCCGCCAACCAGTGCACGGGTAACCCGAACTTCCAGGGAAACCAGCACGATGACCCGGCGAGCCCGACATCGGACTGCCGCTCGACGACGGTCGGCACTAACGAGGTACGAGCCGCCGAGCTCCAGCTGTTGACCAGCAGACCGCAGGTCGACGGCGCGGCACTCACCGACTAGTGGACGACGTCGTGCCTCGTGCGCGCGACCCGCCGGCGGGACGCCGGTCACACGGGGTATCCGCAAACCGAAAGGAGCGAACCAAATGCGGAAATATATCCGGTGGTCAGTAGCCGCCATTGCCTCTGGAGTGCTCGTCGCTGCGGCGTTGCCGGCTCAAGCCGACCACGGGGACTTTCCGAGCACGAGAAACGTTCGAGCGCTCGGGCACAGCCCGCACCCCGCCTCATTCGCGGTCCCTGCAGCAGAGCGTCAAGTCAACTCGGACATCGCGTTCTGGGGCAACCTCGCGATCCACGGGAACTACAACGGGTTCCGGATCGTCGACATCTCCTCGCCCGCCAGGCCGCGGCTGATCTCTCACCCGAGATGCAACGGCGACCAGGGCGATGTCGTGGTGTGGGACAACATCGTCGTACGTTCCTGGAACTCACCCGCCCCGGAGGAGGTGCGTACCTGTATGGGCGAGCCGGTGCCGGTGGGCTTCGAGGGCGTGCACGTCTTCGACATCAGCGACCCGGCGAATCCCCAGCTCGTCACGGAGGTCGAGTTCAGCGAGGAAGGCGCCGCGACCAGGGGCACCGCCGACGGGTGTGGCTCGCACACCCAGACGCTGGTGCCGGACCTGGACAACAACCGGGTCGTCATCTACAGCAACAACTCGTCGGGTGGCGGGCGTGAGGTCTGCGACGCCATGAACATCATCGAGGTGCCGCTGGACGACCCCAGCCAGGCCAGCCACATCGGGTACGTGCCGCTCATGGACGGCACGCTCGGAAGCACCAACGGCTGCCACGACGCGGGTGCGATCCTCGGCGACGCGAACCTGCTCGCCTGCGCGAGTGGGCACGCCGCGAACGTGTTCTCCATCGGCGAGCCGCGTGGCGGGTCGCTGGAGGAGCCGCGCTTCCTTTTCAGCGTCGAAGAGGAGGAGATTCTGGACGACGGCAGCCTGGTCAAGGTCGGCGCTCCCGCAGCGCCCGGTCAGTTCGAGAACCACTCCGGCCGCTGGCATTCGGCCGGATTCTCCTGGGACGGCGAAGTGCTCATCCTCGGCTGGGAGCCGGGAGGCGGCGGTCAGGCCGAATGCACGGCAGACGACGCGAACATCAACAAGACGATGTTCTTCTACGACACCACGGACGGGAGGAAGCTTGGCCAGTGGACCCTGCCGCGTGCGCAAGGCCACGACGAGAACTGCACGATTCACAACTACAACACGGTCCCGCTGCGAGGCGGTCAGGACGTGGTGGTGAGCGGGAACTACCAGGCCGGAACCTGGGCCGTCGACTTCACCGACCGTGGGACTCCGCAGGAGTTCGCATGGGCGGACCCGGAGTCGCTCGGACCGGGCCCGTTCTGTGACCCGGACGGCAATGACAATCCCATGCCCCCGACCTGCCAGCTCGGCGGCGCCTGGTCGTCGTACTGGTACAACGGCGTCGTGTACGAGAGCGACATCTCCCGGGGACTGAACCTCTACCGGGTGGCCGATCAGGCGGTGCGCGGGGCCATCAAGCTGCCGCACCTGAACCCGCAGACGCAGGAGTTCGTCAGGTAGATCCGAGGCACCCGACGACTCGCACGAGCCCAGTAGATGAAGGAGGGATCTCGACACCAAGACACAGCGAGGGCCCTGGCCGACCGGCCAGGGCCCTCGCTGTGTTGCGGCCGGTCTTCCGTGACTCGTTGCCATTGTGCCGGACCGCAGTCATCCGTGCGGGCTTCGGCAATGTGTAACGGTTGTGGCCATGGGCGCCAAGTGTGGGTGAAAGCGGGTTGGCGGAAGGGGTGGGCACATGCGTGAGACGCCGGACCGGGATGTGGCGAGGATCAGCCGTGATCCGGAGGTGTTCGAGGCGTTCTACCGCCGGCACGTCGACGAGGTGCAGCGTTTCATCGCGCGGCGAGTCGCGGATCCGTACCTGGCGGCGGATCTGGCCGCGGAGGTGTTTCTCGCCGCGATCGAGTCGGCGCACAAGTACCGGCCCGGCAGGGGTGCCCCGGTCGCCTGGCTGTACGGGATCGCGCGCAACGTGCTGGCGGCGCATCGGCGGCGCCGGGCGCGGGAGGTGCGCGTTGCCGTCGAGGTGTCCGGCCGGGCGCTGGTCGACGATGACGACCTCGTGAGGTTGGAGGAGCGCATCGACGCGGCTCGGCAGGCCCGGCACCTGTACGTGGCGATGGACCGGCTGTCCGAGTCCGAGCGTGCGGTTCTGGAGCTGGTCGCGCTGGACGGTCTGACGGCAGCCGAAGCGGCGAAGGTGCTGCGAATCAGTCCAGTCGCCGCCCGGGTCCGGCTGCATCGCGCACGGGGTGCGATGCAGCGTGCCCTCGCCCCGCCCGTCAACCACGGAGAGCTTGACCTATCGGAGGTGCGGTCTTGAACAACAACTACGGTCGTTTCGAGGATCGGTTGCTGGCGGAGCTGAAGCAGGTGGTCGCCCGCAGGGCGGCCGACGCAGAACCGGAGCCCGCAGGCAAGGTGCGCGGGTCCGCGTGGCGGTCCCGGTTCGCTCTCGCGGGGGGTGTGGCCGCAGTCGGCGCGGCCGCGGTCATGGTGATGCCGACGCTCGGCGGCAGCGGGACCAGCTCGGCGTATGCGGTCACCACCAACGACAGCGGGACTGTCACGGTGAGGATCGAGCAGTTCAGCGACGCCGCGGGCCTGGAGCAGAAGCTGGAGGAGAAGGGTATCCCCGCGACGGTGTATTACCTGCCCACCGGACAGATGTGCCAGGAGCCGTGGTTCACCGGCGACGCGGACGCCGGCGCACGTCTCGCCGAACCCGACAACGACGGTTCGAGCGGGTTCACCTTCACTCTGGACCCCGACGACTTCACCGGCAACAAGAGCCTGGTCGTCGAGGCCGCCGGGCCAGAGCGCGGTGTCGAGGACGGCGCCTCGCTGATGGTCGCGATCGCATCCGGTCCGGTGGGCGACTGCGAACCCGTCGGTATCCACAGCGGAGGCGATCACGACGTGGATGAAGGACAGGTACACGGCGGGGACCTGGCCGACTGAGCCGACGACGCGTCGAAGCCGGGGCACCGAGCGGATCGAGTGCCCCGGCTTTTCGCGTGCAGCGGGAAGATCAGGCTGACAGATCTAGTTGAGTCCGACCTTGATCACCTGGCCGCCGCCCGCGCACACGGAGCATGTCGTGACGTAGGCAGACGTGCCGCGCACGGCGACGCCGTACGGCGCCATCAGGTCGTCGGCGACCGTCTCCACCGTGCCGTCCGGGTTGCGGCGCATGAGGGAGCCGTTCCCACCCGCGAGCAGACCCTCGTCGGCGATCTGGACGAAGTACACCGCGCCACCCGGGCCCACCGCCAGGTCGGTGACGTTGGTGAGCCCGTCGGCGAACACCGTCGGCTCACCCGTCGGCAAGACGCGGAAGATGTTCGCGCCGCCCTGCGGGAACGGGAAACCGGTCAGCTGGCTGACCAGGACGCCGCGATGCTGCCGGCCCTGCACCACCGACGTCGGCACCGCCTGCATCGGGATCTGGGTGCCGGGCGGCAGTCCGAGGAACGGCGGAGCATCGACCATCCGGTCCTCGAAGACCGCGACGGTCCGGACCTCACCGCTCTGGTCGACCTCGACCAGGCTATTCCCGCCGGCGTCGGTCACCAGGAACGACGAACCGCTCCGGAGCACTGACGTCGGATTGCTGTCGGGCTCGCCGCCGTCCGGATTCTCGTCGGCCTCGAACCCGGCGATGTCGGCCAGGACGGTCCGTTCGCCGGTCCGCGGGTGGATCTTGAGCAGCGTACCGAACGTCGTGGCCAGCCCCCCGACCTCGTCACGTACGGCCGGATCGGCGCCAAGCCCCACGCTCAGGACGAACCACGGATCGCCGCCCTTCTCGACGTCGGAGGGTCCGATCGCCTGACTGCCGTCCTCGGTAGCCAATGACGGCAGACCGGTCGCGAGCCTGCTTTGCGCCCACGTTCCGTCATCTCGAGTCAGTTTGGTCACGGCGCCGGTGCTGCCGAAGCACACCACGTCGCCTTCCGGCCCGGGCATGCATGGACCCTCTCCTCCCTTGCCCGCTTCGGCGACGAGGAATGCGTCGCCCTGTATGGCGGTGATCTGACGTGGGTTGTCCAAACCAGTGGCCACGACCCGCCAACCCTCTTCTTGGGTCGTGTCGACGGCACCGGCTGTTCCGGGCATGACGGCCGTGGCGGCGATGCATACCGCGCTCGCGGCCACAGTGATAGAGAGTGCTGAAGTGCGACGCATGCGAGCAACGTAGCCGACGGTCAACCCGCGTGCTCCGGTTTTGCGAAAAGATACATTCGTCATCTGCGTATGCGAGCTGGAACGTTCTGTGACCTTGCGTACAAGGAAAACGGACCATCCGCGGGTGCGCGCTCAGTGCTGCTGGTCCGGCACGGCCACGTCGGTGGGGTCGAGATCGGTACGCAGGCCACGCCAGGTCGCGGCGCGGAGGATGCCGTCGTGGGTGAGGTCGCGATACTCCACCGAGCCGACGAGGACCGGCCGTACCCACACCGCGTCCCGGGAGTGCTCGCGGGGGAGCGGCGAGCCGAACGGGCTGGCCGGCTGCGTGAAGTCACGCAGCCGGCTGTGCAGGGTGCTGCGCACGGCGTTGGTGAAGCCGGTTCCGACGTGGCCGATGTAGACCAGGTCGCCGTGGGCGTCGTACCCGCCGAGGAGCAGGGAACCGAGCCCACCGGTCAGCCGCCCATGGCCGGGTCGCCAGCCACCGATGACGGCCTCGCACGTGTGGCGGAGCGGAATCTTCACCCAGTCGTGCGAGCGCCTGCCGGACTGGTAGCGCGAGGCCAGCCGCTTGGCGACGATGCCCTCGAGCCGGTGTTCGGTCGCGACGTCGAGCAGCTGCCGACCGGCGACGTCCTGGTAGTGCTCGGGCACCTGTACGGCGGGTGGTCTGGCCAGGTCCAGATCGGCCAGCAGGCCACGGCGGGACTCGTAGGTCCGCGCGGTGAGGTCTTGTCCGTCCAGGTACAGCAGGTCGAACGCGAAGTACGCCACCGGCGCGCCGCGGAGCAACCCGGCGGACGGCTGGCGTGCGTGCATCCGGGTCTGCAGACGGCCGAAGTCGGGTCGGCCGGCCGCGTCCGGAGCCACGATCTCCCCGTCGAGCAGGAGATCATGGCCGGCAGCCACCTCGGCCAGGACCGCTAGCTCCGGATAGCCGTCGGTGATCGGGTTTCCGCTGCGGTTGAACAGCTCGACACCCCGCTCGCCGATCTCCGCCAGGGCGCGTACTCCGTCCCACTTGAACTCGAACGCCCAGCCGTCCTCGTCCCGGGGCAGCTCACCCGCGGTCGCGAGCATCGGGCGGACGGACACGATCACAGGCTAGCCACCGGGATGGTCATCCGTGCCCATTGATCTACCGCTGGCCGTCGAGGATTCTGTCTCGGTGAGCGACACTGGGCGCGAGAAGAAGGAGGGGACCATGGGCAAGCCCGCGAGTATCCAACCACCACAGCTACCGCAGTACGGTGGCGCGGATGGGCGGCCGCTTCCTGCTTCCGCTGAACGCGGGGAACCGTGCCAAGGCCGGGGTCGCGGCCGGAGACGAGATCGAGGTCGAGCTCGAGCTGGACACCGCCCCGCGCGAGGCGAGCGTGCCGGCCGACTTCGCGGATGTCCTCGCTGGCGAGCCCGAGGCGAGGCGGTTCTTCGACGGGTTGTCCTACAGTCATCGGCGGCGGTACGTGATGTGGATCGAGGATGCGAAGCAGGCCGACACCCGCGAGCGACGCATCACCAAGGCGATCGGCATGCTCAAGGAAGGCCGGGCACAGTGAGGGACGGCGTACTCAGCACTCCTTCTTGCCGTCGCCGTCGCCCCACCTGCAGGCATCCACGAAGCTGCCGTTGGCCCTTTTCAGGACCGCTCGGTCGCCGTCGTTGTTCCACACGTACCAGTCTCTGCGCCAGTACCTGTGTCGCGGGGCGTTGCTGCCCCGGCCCGTGTGCACCTTGAGCCAGCGTCCCGCGCCGAGGCGGGTGGTCGGGAAGCGGTAGACGTGGCCCTGACGATCGCGCAACCTCCAGTTGGTCAGCATTCTCGTGGTGTTGGAGCGGTTCTTGATCTTCACCCATTCGGCGTTGAGCTTGGCATTGGTGGCCGGCGTGTCCGAGCCGGGCGGGTCGTAACGGACCGCCTTGATGACGATCGGCGGCGGTGCCGATGTCCCTACCGCGGCCGCCGTGACGGACGACGATGGCACCGGCCCGGCGGCCACCGCGAGTGCGGCGATTGCAGAGGTGAAGATCAGGCGACGCATGGCGAACCTCCCCAGATGTACGGATTCAGGCGGCCAGCCGGCCGTCCCCCAGCCGAGATCCATGGTGGGTGCTCTGCGCTTCGCTGTCCGGCGAACCGGCTATTTCTTACCCGATCGCGGGTTCGACGGCTCGCCGCGGAGGATCGAGTACGCGGGCCTACTGGGCGTTCGCGACGTACTTGCTCAACTGGTCGCGCTCGAACTCCAGCTCTCCGATGCGGGACTTGACCACATCGCCGATGCTGATGATGCCGGCCAGCCGGCCGTCCGCGATGACCGGCACGTGCCGGATCCGCTCGTCGGTCATCAGGTGCATCAGCGAGTCGACGTGATCGGACGGGCTGCAGTCATGGACATCGCTGGTCATGATGTCGCGCACCTGGAGGTCGAGAGCACCGGCGCCGCTCGCGAGATGTCGGACGACATCGCGCTCGGAGACGATCCCCTCCACGGCGGCGCCGTCGGAGGACACGACCAGGGCTCCGATGTTGTGCTCATTGAGGAATGCCACGAGATCACGCACGGTCGACTCGGGCTTGACGGTGAAGACCTGGTTGCCCTTCTGCTGGAGAATCTCGCGTATCCGCATCATGCACCTCCACGGGGGTCGCCCAGCGTGTAACCCGACAGTAACGCCGCAAACCGGGTCAGTGGTACCCCGTGTCCACGACGAGAGCGGGACGCGAAATGCGCGCCGCGCCGCGCGCCGTGCCGCGCAGCGCGGTCAGGCGCGAGAAGTGCGCTCCAAGGTCAGGTCGTGGTCTCCGGGTGACGCTTCGACGTCAGGCTGTGCACCTGGCCGCTGATCCGCGGCGCCGCGTCCGGATCGTCGGCCGCGGACGCGTCGGACAGCGCGCCGATGAACCCGAGCACCTGATCGTGCAGCCGGCCGTTGGTGGACAGCGCGTTGCCGCCGTGCGGCCCGGGCTTGCCGTCCAGCCCGGTGAACCGGCCGCCGGCCTCCTCGATGATGATCGCGAGGGCCGCCATGTCGTGCACGGCGAGCTCGGGTTCCGGGGCGATGTCGACCGCGCCCTCGGCGACCAGCATGTGCGACCAGAAGTCGCCGTACGCCCTCGTCCGCCAGCAGCGCCGGCCGAGCGCGAGCAGATCCGCCAGCCGGTCGCGTTCCTCCCAGCCGGTGAGCGAGGCATAGGAGAGGGACGCATCCGCCAGGTCCGAGACATCGGAGACCCGGCAGGGTTGTGCGTTCATGATCGACTTGCCGGTCCATGCGCCGTTGCCCTTGGCGGCCCACCAGCGGCGACCCAGCGCGGGCGCGGACACGCAGCCGGCGACCACCTCGCCGTCCTGCATCAGCCCGATCAGCGTTGCCCAGACCGGAACTCCGCGGACGAAGTTCTTGGTTCCGTCGACCGGATCGACCACCCAGCAGCGCGACCCGAAGCCGATGAGCCCCTGCTCCTCACCGAGTACGGCGTCCCGCGGCCGGGCACGGCCCAGCGTGCTCCGGATGACTTCCTCGACGGTCTCGTCGGCATCGGACACGGGCGACAAATCAGGCTTCTTCCGGACGTGCAGGTCGAGCGCCCGGAATCGGCTCATCGTGATCGAGTCCGCGTCGTCCGCGAGGACGTGCGCGAGCCGCAGATCATCGGTATATGACGGGCTCATGCGAAGAGGGTACGGCCTGGGATGGAAATGAGCGCGCAGGCGGGCCGGGTAAGCCCACCTACGTTTCAGTAGGGAACGGCAGACGTCCGGATGGCGAGCAGCCTGCGGAACGACTCCAGGCGCAGCCGGTCCGCCCTGCCGGCCGCGACCGCGTCGTCCAGCGCACACTCCGGCTCGTCGCCGCCGTGCGTGCAGCCCCGCGGGCAGTCCTCGGTGTACTGCGCCAGATCGGCGAACGTGCCGATGAGATGATCCGGATCCACATGCCCGAGTCCGAACGAGCGGATGCCCGGCGTATCGATCGCCCATCCCCCGAACGGGAGCTCCACGGCGTACACCGAGGTCGACGTATGCCGCCCGCGCCCGGTCACCACGTTGACGTCCCCGGTCGACCGCTCGGTACCGGGCACGAGCGCGTTCACCAGCGTCGATTTTCCCACCCCGGAATGTCCGAGCAGCACGCTCATCCGGTCCCGCAACCGCTCCCGCAACGGTTGGAGATCGCCGCCCAGCCGGGTGACGACGTGCTCGACCCCCAGCGGCCGGTACACGGCCAGCAGGTCGTCGGGTTCGGCGAGGTCTGCCTTGGTGAGGCACAGCAGCGGGACGATGTCCGCGTCGTACGCCGCGGTCAGCGCGCGGTCGATCAAACCCGTCCGGGGTGGCGGATCGGCCAGTGAGGAGACGATCACCAGCTGGTCGGCGTTGGCCACCACGACCCGCTCGTACGGGTCGTCGTCGTCGGCGGTACGCCGGAGCACGGTCCTCCGCTCGTCCACCTCGACGATCCGGGCGAGCGTGCCCTCCGCGCCGGTGACGTCGCCGACCAGCCGCACCCTGTCTCCGACCACCACGCCGGTACGTCCCAGTGAGCGCGACTTGACCGCAATGACCGTGGTGTCCTCGCCGGTGAGGCAGGTATAGCGTCCGCGGTCGATGGTGACCACCAGTGCGAGCACGGCGTCGTCGTAGGAAGGTCGTTCCTTGGTCCGCGGTCGGGTACGACGTCCGGGGCGCTCATAGCGCTCATAGTCGTGCTCGTCGTAGCCGCGATGGGTCATCGCACCAGGGACTCCCAGACCTCGGCGAACTCCGGGAACGTCTTCGCCGTGGTCGCGACGTCGTCGACCTCGGTGCCCTCGACCGCGAGCCCGAGCACCGCCGCGGCGTGCGCCATCCGGTGGTCGGCGTACGTACGGAACACCCCGCCGCGCAACCGCCGCGGCGTGATGACCAGGCCGTCCGCGGTCTCCTCGACGTCACCGCCGAGCGTGTTGATCTCGTGCGCGATGGCGGCCAGCCGGTCGGTCTCGTGTCCGCGCAGGTGCGCGATCCCGCGTAACCGGGACGGCGACCCCGCCAGGGCGCAGAGCGCGGCCAGCACCGGAGTCAGCTCGCCGACGTCGTGCAGGTCGACGTCCAGGCCCGCCGGCGCGGCGCCGGTCGACTCCACCGCCAGGTCGTCTCCGATGCGGGTCACCTGCGCACCCATCAGACCGAGCAGGTCGCGCAGCCGATCGCCGGCCTGGTCGGTCTTCGCCGGCCAGTCGCGTACGACCACCCGGCCCCCGGTCGCCAGCGCGGCCGCCACGAACGGGGCGGCCTGCGACAGGTCGGGCTCCACGTCGACGTCCATGGCCGCGATCGGACCGGGCCGGACCACCCACCGGTCGGGCTCGGCGCCGTCGACCGCGACCCCGCGCTCGCGCAGCATGCCGGCCGTCATGTCCACATGGGGCTGGGACGGGAGCGGCCTGCCGTCGTGTCGCAGGTCGAGCCCTTCGTCGTACCGCGCCCCCGCCAGCAGGAGACCGGACACGAACTGGCTGGAGGCCGACGCGTCGATCGTCACGGCGCCGCCGCGCACCGACCCGCGCCCCCGGACGGCGAACGGCAGGCTCGCATCGCCGCCGTCCACCCGAACCCCGAGCGCGCGCAGAGCGGCGAGCAGCTCGCCCATCGGGCGTTCGCGCGCTCGCGGGTCGCCGTCGAACCGGACGGTCGCGTCGGCCAATGCGGCGACGGGAGGCACGAACCGCATGACGGTACCGGCCAGCCCGCAGTCGATGTCCGCGTCGGCGCCGGTACGACCGGGCCGGATCCGCCACTCGCCGCCGGTGTCGTCCTCCGCGATCTCCGTTCCGAGCGCGCGCAGGGCGGCGGCCATCAGCCGGGTGTCCCGGGCCCGGAGCGGCCGGCGTACGACGCTCGGCCCACTGGCCAGCGTGGCCAGGACCAGCGCCCGGTTGGTGATCGACTTCGACCCCGGCAACCGAATCGTGGACCGGATCGGGGCACCGGCGTACGGCGCGGGCCAAGGGCGGGTCGACTGGTTCATCGGCTCCGAGCCTACTGGCGGGTCATCCGGCACGCTGCCGGGCGCGGCGTACTCGCCCGGCCATCGACCCGGCCACGATGGCCGCGATCGCCGTGGTCACGGGCACGGCGGCGATGATGCCCAGGCTGCCGACCAGGGCGCGTACCACCTCTTGACCGACCATCTCGGTTCCGACGGCGTCCCTGAACGTCACCTCCGCGGCCGCGAACAGCAGCATCAGAGGCAGGCTCGCACCCACGTACGCCAGCACCAGGGTGTTCACCGTCGAGGACACGTGCGCGCGGCCGATCCGCATCCCCTGTGCGAACAGGGACGGGCGCGAGGTGTACGGGTTGGCCGCCGCGAGCTCCCACATCGCCGAGGCCTGCGTGACGGTCACGTCGTCCAGTACGCCGAGTGCGCCGATCACCAGTCCCGCCAGCAGCAGGCCGCGCATGTCGATCTCGCCGCCGAACATGCTGAGGAACTGCACGTTCTCGTCCATATATCCGGTGAAGTGGCCCACGGTGGTGAACACGGCGCCGAGGGCACCGGCCAGCACCAGGGCGACGAGCGTGCCGACCAGGGCGACGCTGGTGCGCGCGCTGAGGCCGTGCGCGAGGTACAGCGTGACGATCATGATCGCGGACGCTGTCACGGTCGCGACCGCGAGCGGCGCGGTACCGGCGAGCAGGGCCGGCAGTGTGAAGAAGATGATGACCAGCAAGGAGATTCCGAGGCCGGCCAGCGAGCCCAGTCCACGCAGGCGGGAGAGGATCAGAACGCCGACGACGAACAGTCCGGCCAGCAGGAGCAGCGGGCGGCTGCGGTCGAAGTCGATGAACGAGTACCGCTCGTCCATGGGTGCGTTCGCCCGGTAGCCGAGTACGACCCTGTCACCGACCTCGAACGTGGGTGCTTGGTCGCCGAATGCGAGTGAAGCCTCCACGGTGTCCGGGGCGTCGGGCCCTTCGCTGAGCCTCACCGAGGCGGCGACGCACTCGGGTGGCGCCTCGGGGTCGTCGCATCGGTGCAGGTCGGTGATCTCGCCGTGCGCCCGTTCGACGGCGAACCCCTGCGGCGCCCGGACCTCGGCCTCGGACGGCCACAGAACGACGACACCGAAGACGGTCGCCGCCACCAGCGGTATCAGCAGGCACGCGAGGGCGATGCGAACTCCTGGGGGTGAGCCGCCGAGACCGTCGCGTGCGCGATGGGAGTGGGACGGGGTCACACCGGCTCAGCCGGGATCATCCGCCGTGTAGCCCGTCGACGTCGCGAGCCACGTCACGCGCTTTCGCCGTCACGACGCCCAGGTGTCCGAGTTGTTGCGCGTCTTCGGATCCTCTTCGTCACTGAGGATGTCGACCGTGGCCGTCGTGGTGTCGTCCCCGATCGCTACGACGAACCCGAAGTAGATGTCGCTCACCCGGGAACCGTCTCCGGTGCACTCGATCAGCTGGCTCCGCCTCCAGCAGTCCCAGCCGCCGTCGTCGTAGACCCGCACGAACGTGGCGGAGCTCGGGAGCGCGATGGTGGCGCTCAGCTCCGTCGCCGCGGAGGCGTTGGTGAACGAGGCGGTACCCCGGTATTGGACACTGAACAACGACGGCTCGAGATCGAGCGTGACGCCCACGTCCGCGGTCGCCGGAGGCGGCGTGGTGGGTGGACTGGTCGACGGCGGGTTCGTCGACTGCGGGGGCTCGGAGGGTGTCGGGTCGGGCGAACGCACGTCGTCCGGCGTGGTCGGGTCCGCCGGAGAGGTGCTGGGTGGCGCGTCCGGTGTCGTGGGGGTGTCGTCGGGCGGCGGGGTGGTGCCAGGCGGTGGCGCCGACTTCCGTGCGACCGGTGAAGGATCGGGTGCGGGAGGCGCGTCGTCCGCCTGAGACGGTGACGGTTGCGCGGACTCGGACGTGTTCTCCGACTGGGGTGTGGGCTCGGCCGCGGATCCGTCCGAGCCGCCGTTGCCCGGCTGTGCGGCCGGTTCGTCGGGGTTGTTCCCGCCGACCAGCAACGCGGCGAAGACCGCACCGGCCGCGACCATGCCGGCGACGGCCGCGATCACCGTGGCCTGGCCGGCGGATTTGATGCCGTCGGTCGCACGCTGCACCAAGGCACCGAACCCGAGCCCGACCACACCGGTGGCGCTGGTGGCGAGGTAGCCG
>WHTJ01000175.1 GCA_009377795.1 Propionibacteriales bacterium
GTCGTGGTGGGTGATCTGTGGCTGGCCAGCGGGCTGGTCTCGCCTGCCGGGTTCACGGACTACGTCGCCGCTCATCCGGGGTGGCGCGGCGTACCGCAGGTGAGGCGTGCAGTTCGTCTTCTGGACGGCATGAGCCGGGGGCCATGGGAGACGCGGATGCGTATGGTGTGGATCTTGGTCGCGCGACTGCCGAACCCCTTGTGCAATCCACCGATCTTCGACCTGAATGGCACGCTCCTTGGGTACGGCGATCTCCTGGACGAGGACGCGGCCACGGTGTTCGAGTACGACGGTGCAGGTCATCGCGAGCTGCGACAACATACCGACGACAATCGGCGGGAGGAGCTGTTCGAGGACCACAACCTGCAGATGGGGCGCGTCACGGTGCTCGACATGGCCGACGTCCGATCTCTTGCGAGTCGCATGGCCCGCATCCGGGCGCGTGGACTGTCCCGCGACCGAAGCCGGGATAGGTGGACCCTTGCGCTCCCACACTCGTGGGGTGGACTGGACGCCGAGGACGACCTACGCGATCTGCTGGACGAGATGGACCGCATGCGTGCGCCGGACTGTCGGCCGGAGCGAGCCGGCAGCCGGTGACACGCTCGGTCACGCCTGGCGGGCCCTGGCCGGGGCCATACGTGTCACGCGGTGGACCCGGCGGTGCGACGGGGCGTACGGCGGGGGCGCTCCGAGCTGACCACGACCGCGACCGCGAGTACGACGACCGCACCGCCCAGGATGATCGGCGGCGTGACCGGCTCCGCGAGCACCAGCCAGCCCAGGAACACCGCGACCAGCGGATTGACGTACGCGTAGGTCGCCACCAGGGAGATCGGGGCCGACTGCAGCAGCCAGACGTACGCCGAGAACGCCACGCCGGACCCGAAGATCACGAGATACACCCACGCGACCCACGAACGGGTCGAGAACGCCGACAAATCCACCTGCTCACCGCTCACCAGACCCAGGACCATCAGCAGTCCGCCGCCGATCAGCATCTCGTACACCGCCACCACGAACGGGTCGCCCGGTAGCCTGAGCCGTGGCTGGAACCAGGATCCGAAGGACCACGAGACGGTCGCGAACACCACGACTCCCATCGTCCAGAGCGGGAACGAGCCGTCCATCCCGTTGGACACGATCAGCACGGCGAGCCCGGTGAAACCCGCGAGCACCCCGATCACGGTCGGGCCCCGCGGACGCTCGCCCGAGAGCGACCGATACAGGATCACCCACAGCGGCACCACCGCGATCAGCAGCGCCGTGATCCCGGATGGTGCACCGCCGCTCTCCGCGAACGTCACCATCCCCTGACCGAGTACGGGTAGCAGCAGTCCGATGAGCCCGCAGCCCAGGAGTTCCGGGCCGGTGACGGCCAGCCGGCGTACGCCCGTCCGTACGGCGAGCACGGTGGCCAGCAGCAGCCCGGCGGTCAGGAAGCGGGAGCCGGCCGACAGGAACGGCGGCATGTCCTCGACCATGATCCGGATGCCGAGGTACGTCGAACCCCAGACGACGTACACGATCGCCAGCGCGATGCCGACGAAGAGCGGGCGGGCGGGTGCCCGGGTGTCGGGTGCGGCTGGCGCGGCGGTCGTCATGAGTGTAAATCTCCTTTGCTCATGACAACGGTACGTCGTCCCACCGACACCCGTCGCGCGAGTTTCAGACCCTGAGCTCGCCGTCCACCCCGGCTCGGCGGGCCAGCGGACCGGCGAATCGGGCGACCGGTTAGGAGGTACGGCACCCGGGTCGGTATTTTGAAATTCAGCTGTGGCGGCCGTCACAGCGATGAGCCGTCAGTCGCGTGCACCACCCCGAGCCCGCGGACTCGCGGCTTACGGACTTCCTCGGCCGAGTGGTAATCCCGCGCAAGTCGAGCAGACCAGAGGAGTGCACGTGACCAACTTGGATTTCGGGTCGGGCCTGGGAGAGGTCTTCGGTCCGGGGCAGCACGATGCCCGGAGAGGGCCGGATCTTGTGCAGCTGCTGACGCCGGAGGGCGAGCGCAGAGAGCACCCCCATTTCTCCTTCGATCTGGATGACGACGCCATCCGCGGCTTCTACCGAGACCTCGTGATGTCCCGGCGGATCGACACCGAGGCGACCGCCTTGCAGCGCCAGGGCGAGCTGGGGATCTGGGCCTCGCTGCTCGGTCAGGAGGCCGCGCAGGTCGGATCCGGCCGGGCGCTGTCGCCACAGGACTTCGTGTTCCCGACGTACCGCGAGCACGGCGTCGCCTGGTGTCGTGACGTCGAGCCGCTGCATCTGCTGGGCCTTTTCCGCGGTGTGGACCAAGGCGGGTGGGAACCGACCGAGCACAACTTCGGGCTCTACACGATCGTGATCGGCGCGCAGACCCTCCACGCCACCGGCTATGCGATGGGGATGCAGCGCGATGGCGTGGTCGGCACCGGCGACGCCGGACGCGATGCCGCGGTGATCGCCTATTTCGGCGACGGCGCCACCAGTCAGGGCGACGTCAACGAGTCCTTCATCTGGGCAAGCGTCTTCAACGCCCCCGTGGTCTTCTTCTGCCAGAACAACCAGTGGGCGATCTCCGAGCCGATCGAGCGCCAGACACGGATCCCGCTCTACCACCGCGCCCTCGGTTTCGGCTTCCCCGGGATCCGGGTCGACGGCAACGACGTACTCGCGTGTTACGCCGTCACGCAGATGGCGCTGCGACGGGCACGCGAGGGCAGCGGGCCGACGTTCATCGAGGCCTACACCTACCGGATGGGCGCACACACCACATCCGACGACCCGACCAAGTACCGCCTGACCGACGAGCTCGAGCACTGGAAGCTCAAGGACCCCATCGCGCGGGTGAAGGCCTACCTCTCCCGGACGGGCGCGGCCGACGAGGGCTACTTCAACGAGGTCGACACCGAGTCCAACGCGCTCGCCGCCCGGCTGCGTGAGGGCTGCCTGGCGATGCCGGATCCGAGCCCGCTCAGCATCTTCGACCAGGTGTACGCCGACCAGACCCCTGAACTCGCCGAGCAGAAGGCCCAGTTCGCGACGTACCTCGCCTCGTTCGCGGACGCTCCGGAGAACCTGGAAGGAGCGCGCTGATGGCACCGATCACCCTGGGCAAGGGCATCAACAAAGGTCTTCGCGCCGCGATGGAGGCCGACCCCAAGGTCCTCGTCATGGGAGAGGACATCGGCAAGCTCGGTGGGGTCTTCCGGGTCACCGACGGTCTGCAGAAGGACTTCGGGGAGGACCGGGTCATCGACACCCCGCTCGCCGAGTCGGGGATCGTCGGTACGGCGGTCGGCCTGGCGATGCGCGGATATCGGCCGGT
>WHTJ01000075.1 GCA_009377795.1 Propionibacteriales bacterium
CAAGAACGCTCCCCTGCTCACGATGAGCCGGACGACGTACGACGATTTCGGCCGGCTGGTGGAGTACGCCGAACACGTCTACCGCGCCGAGACCTACTCCTTCGAGGTCACCCTCGTCGAGCGCTGACCGCGAATCGGCCAGATGTGCAATCTCGGCGCGAAGGGAGGGGACTTGTCGCGCCGAGATTGCACCAATGTCCGGATCACCGCTAGCCGCGGGAGCGGTCGGCCCGGAGAAGGGCCCGCCGGCTGTGCAAGCGCGCCCGCCGGCGCCGCAGCCGGCGGCGGGACCGGCGTCCCGCGGTCCTGGCCAGGTCGCCGGCCCCCACCAGCCCGGCCTCGGACCCCAGGTGTGCGCGCACGATACGTGGCTCCGGCCGGAACCCGCGGCCGGTGAGCGTACGCCGGTACGCCTCCCGGGTCGGGGCCAGCAGCAGCTCGCCGGCCTCGCACACCCCGCCGCCGACGACGATGCAGGACGGGTCGAACGCGGCCGACAGGTTGGCCAGCCCCACGCCCAGCCATCGGCCGACGTCCCCGAGCAGCTCGACGGCGGCCGGGTCGCCGTCGGTCGCCGCCTGCGTCACGAGCGGACCGGTGAGCCGCGCGGGGTCGCCGTCCACGACGTCCCGCAGATAGTGCGCCACCGGCGACTCCGCGGCCACCAGCTCCCGGGCCTCCCGCACCAGGGCGTTCCCGCTGGCGTACTGCTCCCAGCAGCCCCGGTTCCCGCACTCGCAGCGATGTCCACCCTCCACGACCTGCATGTGGCCGAACTCCCCGGCCAGGCCGAACGCCCCGCGGAAGATCCTGCCCTCGATCACCATCGCGCCCCCGATCCCGGTGCCGAGGTTGACGCACAGCAGATGAGCCTCACCGGCACCCGCGCCGAACCGCGACTCCGCCCATGCCGCGGCATTCGCGTCGTTGTCCACGACGACCGGCATCCGCAGCCGGTTGGTCAGCGCGTCCCGCAGCGGCTCGCGGCGCCAGGCCAGGTGCGGAGCGAACAGCACCGACGACCGCGACGAGTCGACGAACCCGGCCGCGCCGATCCCCACCGCGGCGACGTCGTGCCGGGTGGACAGGTCGAAGACCACCTCGGCGATCGTGTCCTCGACCTCGGTGGGACTCTTGGTCGGAGTGTCCCGGCGGAGGCTTTCGAGCACCTGACCGTCGCTGCGTACGACGCCGGCCAGCACCTTCGTCCCGCCGATGTCGATACCGATCGTCAACGGGTCGAGTCGGGGCCGGTGGTGGTGCGTCGTACTCGCCATGTCCTCGATGTCGCCTTCCGCTCACCGGCGCGCCAGGTCGGCGGCGCCGATCATGCCCGCCGCGCCACCCAGCTGAGCCCGCCGGATCTCCAGCTCCGGACGGTACCGGCGACCGGTCAGGCCGCTGCGGAACACCTCCCGGGTGGGATCCAGCAGCAGGTCGCCGGCCTCCGACGTACCGCCGCCGACGGCGACCATCACGGGGTCGAGAATCGCGGCCAGGATCGCGATCCCCTCACCGAGCCATCGTCCCACCTGGGCCAGCAGCTCCTGCGCGAAGGCGTCCCCGTCGCGCGCGGCGCTGGTCACCATCGGCCCGGTGATGTCCAGCGGGTTGCCGCCCGCCCGCTCCACGAGCGCGGCCGCCATCGGCGAGCCCGCCACCGCCACCTCACGGGCCTCCCGCACCAGTGCGCTGCCCGCGGCGTACTGCTCCCAGCAACCGCGGTTCCCGCATCCGCAGATGTGCCCACCCGGCACCACCCGCATGTGGCCGACCTCGGCCGCGACCCCGAAGCCGCCGCGGTACAACGCGCCGTCGAGCACCAACCCGCCACCGACCCCGGTGCCGACCGTGAGGGCCAGCAGGTCGTCGACGTCGACGCCGGCACCGAAGCGGAACTCGCCCCAGGCCGCCGCGTTGGCGTCGTTCTCCACGACCACCGGGAGACCGATCCGCTTCTCCAGGTCGCTCTTCAGCGGCTCGTCGCGCCAGGCGACGTTCGGGGCGAACAGCACGTGGGAACGGCTGGCGTCAACGAATCCGGCCGCACCGACACCGACCGCCTCGACGTCGTGGCGTTCGCGTAGTCCGGCGATGGCGTCGGCGATCCGATCCTCCACGCCCTCCGGATCGGTGGCCGGAGTCTCCCGGCGCACCTCCTCCAGAACCCGGCCGGCCTCGTCCACCACGCCGGCAGCGATCTTCGTGCCGCCGATGTCGACGCCGACCGTCAGGCTCATGACGGGCTCTTCGGCCCGTTGTCGGACAGGTCGATCTTCTCCACCGGGTCGTGCCTGCGACCGGCGTTGTCCTGAGCGGACTCGATGATGTCGGCCACCGAATGCAGCACGGACGCGACCGCGCCGCCCACCTGCTCGATGGTCTGCGGGTTGATCTCCCGGCCGGCCGCAATCAGCCGGCACAACGGGCACACCTTGCAGGCCGCCGAGTCGTCGGCGATGTACGCCGACGCCAGGCCGGACGCCTGGGGAATCCCGTCGGCGGCGTGCTCCCTCGCCCAGCCCTGCAGCGCGCCGATCAGTTTGGCGGCCTCGTCGCCGAGACTTCCGACCGGCTCCCGCTCCGCGTCGTCCACTGTGAACCTCCAGGTCACTTCACACCGCGTCGGCGGTCAGCGCGAACCGCACCACCAGCGTGCCCGACGCGAGCCGGGCGTGCGTCACCACGGCGTTGCGCAACACGGCCGGGAGTGCGATCACGCGACGGTACGAGTCGACGGTCACCACGAGATCATCGGCATGCCTGGCGAGGTCGACGTGATCCTGCTCGGCGAACGGCAGGTCGCACTCCAGCCGGACGCCGCCGTCGTCGTCGCGCTCCATCCGCACCGGGCTCGCCCCGGTGGGCCGGGCGAACGGGTCGTCGCCCGCGTACATCTCGGCGGCGAACGCCGCCAGCTCCGCGACGCCGACCGGTTCACAGGAGCGGTACGGCGAGCGCCAGATCGGCACGGAGCCGAAGGATGCGGCCACGTCGTCCAGGATGTTCGACTGCGCGGCCACCCATTGCCTCCGCCACGCGTCCGCGCCGGCGGACGGGAAGATCCGGTTGGCGATCACGCCGTCGACCCGGTAGCCGTACAGCGAGAGCGTGGTCAGCGAGCGTCGCGCCTCGGCGACGACGACCGACTCCGGTGTGAGCACCAGCCGCACCGAGGCGTCCGGGCCGGTCAGCAGGTCGCGGACCTCGCCGAGATCGGCGTGCAGCCGCTCGATCGCGTCGAAGACGGGCTGCTCGGGCATGGGCATCCCGGTATAGCGGGTCAGGACCGGCTTGAACGTCCTCACCAGCCGCCGCTCCATCGGGAACACCCGGTCCATGTACCACGACAGCGCCTCCGGCATCGCCAGCAATCGCAGCGTCTCCGCGGTCGGTGCGCAGTCCACCACGATCAGGTCCCACTCCCCCGACCTCGCCTGGTCTCGCAGCTCGAGCAGCGCGAGCACCTCCTCCGCGCCGGGCAGGACGGTCAGCTCCTCGGCCGCGATCGGGTCCACGCCCGCGGAGTCGAGCACGCTCATGAGATAGCCCTGGATCGCACCCCACGACGCCTCGAACCGCCGCTGCGAGTCGACCTGCTGCACGAACAGCCGCTCGTCAACCTCGGTGGGTTCGGCGCCGACCAGCGAGTCGAACGCGTCCGCCAGGGAGTGCGCGGCGTCGGTCGAGAGCACCAGCGTGCGCATCCCGCGAGCCGCCGCCGTGGTGGCCGTGCCGGCCGCCGCGGTGGTCTTCCCGACCCCGCCCTTGCCGGTGTAGAGCAGAACGCGCACGAACGGAGGTTACCTGCCGGCGGGGTCCATCGTCCCGCGATGCGATGCCCGCGGCCTGGTCGCGGTCGGTTGTACGAAGAAGTGAATCAATGATTCACTTCTTTCGTGCCCTACCGGCGCACCCCCGAGATTCAGGCGCGGCTCGACACCCGGCGCGCCGCCCTCGTCGACGCCGCGACCGGGGTCCTCGCCGAGAAGGGGTACGCCGGATGTTCGGTCGCGGCGGTCGCCGCGCGGGCCGGGGTCGCGACCGGCAGCGTCTACCGGCATTTCCCCGGCAAGGCCGAACTGGTCGCCGAGCTGTTCCGGCTGGTCGTCGGCCGGGAGGTGGCCGCGGTCGAGGAGGCGTCCACCCGGCCCGGCGATCCGGCCGAGCGGGTGGTCGCGGTGGTCGAGACGTTCGCCGGCCGCGCCCTGAAGGCGCCGCGGCAGGCGTACGCCCTGCTGGCCGAGCCGGTCGACCCGCCTGTCGAGGCCGAGCGCCTGCGGTTCCGCCGGGCGTTCCGGGACGTCGTCGCCGCCCGGATCGAGGAGGGCATCGCCGACGGCGTACTCCCGCCCCAGGACGCCGGCCTCACTGCGGCGGCCGTGGTCGGCGCGGCCGCCGAGCTGCTCACCGGACCGCTCACCGCCGAGAGCGCCGAGAGCGCCGACGACGCCACCGTCCCCGCGCTCCGCCAATTCACCCTGCGCGCCATAGGGTCTGTCTAGGAGACCCTATGGCGGGCGGCCTTGCGTGGCGCGAAATGGCGGCAATCTCGCCGATTTGGCTGCCAAAACGCGCCACGCGACGTACGAGAGGAGCCACCGATGCCGAGCACTCATGAGGTCACCAACCAGGTTCCGCCGCTGGTCGACTACGACGTGGCGAACGACCCCACCCTGCTGGAGTCCCTGCACCGGGAGGGCGCCGGAGAGGCCGAGCCCGAGCTGCGCGAGGTCGGCGGTCTGGCCGGCGGCGCGCAGGCCCAGGAGTGGTGCCGGCTGGCCAACGAGCACCGGCCCGCCCTGCGTACCCACGACCGCTACGGCCACCGCATCGACGAGGTCGAGTTCCACCCGCACTGGCACGACCTGATGCGGATCGCCGTATCGCACGGACTGCATGCCACGCCGTGGCGGCAGGCCGAACCCGGTGCGCACGTCGCCCGGGCGGCGAAGCTGTACGTATGGACCCAGGCCGAGCCCGGCCACATCTGCCCGATCTCGATGACGTACGCCGCGGTTCCGGCACTGCGCCACAACGCCGAGCTGACCGGGCGCTACGAGGGCTTGCTCGCGGCGACGGAGTACGACTTCGGGCTGCGCGAGCCGAGCACGAAACGCGGCCTCATCGCGGGCATGTCCATGACCGAGAAGCAGGGCGGCTCCGACGTACGCGCCAACACCACGACCGCGCGACCCACCGGGGACGGCGGCTACACGCTCACCGGCCACAAGTGGTTCACCTCGGCGCCGATGTCGGACATGTTCCTCACCCTGGCCCAGGCGCCCGGCGGACTGTCCTGCTTCCTCCTGCCCAGGGTGCTGCCGGACGGCGACCGGAACCGGATCCACCTGCAGCGGCTGAAGGACAAGCTGGGCAACCACTCCAACGCCTCGGCGGAGATCGACTACGACGGTGCGACCGGCTGGATGGTCGGCGAGGAGGGCCGCGGCGTCAACACCATCATCGAGATGGTCAACATGACCCGGCTGGACTGCGTGCTCGGCAGCGCGGCCGGGATGCGGCTGGCCGTCGTACAGGCGGTCCATCACGCCGCACACCGGCGGGCGTTCGGCGCGAAGCTCGTCGACCAGCCCCTGATGGCCAACGTGCTCGCGGACCTCGTCGTCGAGTCCGAGGCAGCGACCGTTGTCGGGATGCGGCTCGCGGGCGCCACCGACCGCGCGGCCAGAGGTGACCGGCAGGAGCAGCTGTTCCGGCGGCTGGCGCTCGCGGTGACGAAGTACTGGGTCTGCAAGCGCGCGTCCACCCATGCCGCGGAGGCCCTCGAATGCCTCGGCGGCAACGGGTACGTCGAGGAGTCCGGGATGCCGAGGCTCTATCGGGAGGCGCCGCTGATGTCCATCTGGGAGGGCTCCGGGAACGTGTCGGCGCTCGACGCGCTGCGCGCGATGGCCAGGCAGCCGGAGTCGGTCGAGGCGTTCTTCGCCGAGGTCGATCTGACCGCGGGCGCGGACTCCCGGCTGGACGACGCCGCCGCCCGGCTCCGCAAGGAGCTCACCGACGCCGACGACATGGAGTACCGGGCCCGGCGGCTGGTGGAGGAGTTCGCCCTAGTCCTGCAGGGATCGCTGCTCGTACGGCACGGCGCCCCGGCGGTCGCCGACGCGTTCTGCGCGTCCCGGCTGGGCGACGACCGGGCCGGCGGGTTCGGGACGCTGCCGACCGGTACCGACACCGCCGCGGTCATTCAGCGGGCACGTCCGGCCCGATAGGCGGCCAGATGTGCAATCTCGACGCGACATGCTGGAGGCGTCAGCCGCCGGACTCCACGCGCTCCTGGAGACCCTTGAGCGCGGTGTCGATGATCACCTTCTCCGCCTTCCGCTTGAGCAGCCCGATCATCGGGATAGACACGTGCACCGACAACCGGTAGGTCACCTCGGTCCGGCCCTCGCCGGCCGTGGTCAGCGTGTACGCGCCGTCCATCGCCTTGAGCACACTGGCCTCCACCAGACCCCAGCGGACCTCGCGGTCGCCGTCCCACTCGTACGCGAGGGTGTAGGTGTCCTTGATCGGGCCGGCGCTGAGCTCGAACCGGACCCGTTCGGCCCGCCCGTCATCGAAGGTGTCGAGCACCTCGGTCTTCTGTACCCCGGTGGCCCATTCGGGGTACGCGTCGAAGTCGGCGATGACGCCCATCACCGTGGCGGGATCCGCGGCAATCGTGATGCTCGCCGTGGTCTGGTCAGCCATCGGCCCGTTCCCCTCGATCGTCGGTCGTCGTACCCCTGACTGACGACTCTATCGGCCTCGCCACCCGCGGATGTCCGGGACGCCGGTCGCCCTCCAGCGCGTCCTTGGCGGCCAGCAGATGATGCTTGAGCGGTACGGCGTACCGGCGGCGCAGCCGGTCCCGTTCGCGACGAGGCCGGGTGACCGGGGCGGGTTCGGAGTCGCTGCCCTCGGCGGTGCGGTCGGCGCGTATGAAGACGTGCACGAGGACGCCGTCGCCGAACTCCTCCAGCCACACCTCGGCCGTGCCGGCCAGGTCCCCAGTCACCCGCCAGCGCACGCCGTCCAGGCCGCGGTCGTCGTACGCCTGGAGCCGCAGCCCGGGAAACCACGTCCGCCAGCAGCCCTCGTCGCACAGCATCTCGCGAGCGTCGCGGCGAGCGGCCACGACGAAGGATTCGTCGATCAGGTCAAGCCAGGGCACGCGGGGACTGTAACCTGCCGCCCATGCGTGAGTTCTCCACCCCGCTGGCCACGGAGATCGCGGATATCGGGAATCTGACCGACGACGTGGTCCGGGCCGCCGAGGAGCATCCGGATGCGGTGACGTTCGAGCGGCTGGACGGCGGACGGTGGCACGACGTCACCGCGGCGCGGTTCAGGGACCAGGTGACCGACGCCGCCAAGGGACTGATGGCGGCCGGGATCGCGCCCGGCGACCGGGTCGCGCTGATGTCCGCCACCCGTTACGAGTGGACTCTGCTGGACTACGCCATCTGGTGGGTCGGCGCGACGACCGTACCGATCTACGAGACCTCTTCGGCGGAGCAGGTCCGCTGGATCCTGTCCGACTCGGCGGCCGTCGCGTGCATCGCCGAGACCACGTCCCACCTCAGCCGCATCGAGGAGGTCCGCGGCGACCTGGTCGGGCTGAAGCACCTGTGGTGCATCGAGGGCGGCGCGGTCGAGGAGCTGACCGCGGCGGGCGAGCCGATCGGCGACGACGAGCTGGAGGGACGGCGCTCGGCGGTGGGTCCTCGGACGCCGGCGACCTTGATCTACACCTCCGGGACCACCGGACGGCCCAAGGGCTGTGTGCTCACGCACGGCAACTTCATGTTCGAGGTGAGCGTGGCCGTCGCACATCTCGACGAGCTGTTCGAGAACGACGAGGCGTCCACCCTGTTGTTCCTCCCGCTCGCTCACGTCTTCGCGCGGGTCATCCAGGTGGGTTGCGTGCGGACGCGGGTCCGGCTGGGCCATGCCAGCGACATGGCCGCGCTGGTGGACGCGCTCGGCGCGTTCCGGCCGACGTTCATCCTCGCCGTACCGCGGGTCTTCGAGAAGGTCTTCAACTCCGCGTCGCAGAAGGCACACGCGGAGGGCAGGGGCAGGATCTTCGATACGGCGGTCAACACGGCGATCCGCCACAGCCAGGCGCGGGACCGCAGCCGTGGCCGGATGTCGCCGCTGCTGCGAGTCCGGCATCGGCTGTTCGATCGGCTGGTGTACCGCAGGCTGCGGGCCGCCCTCGGCGGCCGGACCGAGTACGCCGTCTCCGGCGGTGCGCCGCTCGGTACCCGGCTCGCGCACTTCTTCCGCGGGATCGGCGTACCCGTCCTGGAGGGGTACGGCCTGACCGAGACCACGGCCGCCGTCACGGTCAACCGGCCCGGTTCCATGCGGATCGGCACGGTCGGCCAGCCTCTCCAGGGGACCGAGGTACGCGTCGGCGAGGACGGCGAGCTGTGGTTCAAGGGCGGTCAGGTCTTCGGCGGCTACTGGCAGGACGAGCCGGCGACCCGGGAGGCGATCGACGACGACGGCTGGTTCCGCACCGGGGACGTCGGCGACATCGACGACGACGGCTTCGTCTCCATCACCGGCCGGATGAAGGAGATCCTGGTGACCGCCGGGGGCAAGAACGTCGCGCCCTCCGCGCTGGAGGACGTCGTACGCGCCCATCCGCTGGTCAGCCAGTGCATGGTGGTCGGCGAGGCGCGGCCGTACGTCGCCGCCCTCGTGACGATCGACCCGGACACGTTCGCCCAGTGGCGCAAGGAACGCGGCAAGCGGGGCGGGATCGCCGACCTGGTGGACGATCCGGACCTCGTCGCGGACATCCAGCGTGCCGTAGACGAGGCGAACGCGCTGGTGTCGCGGGCGGAGGCCATCCGCAGGTTCGCCATCCTCCCGGACGACTGGACCGTGGACAGCGGTCACCTGACACCCACGCTCAAGGTCAAGCGGAGCATCCTGACCCGGGAGTTGCACGACGAGATCGAGGCACTCTACGGCTGAGCCCGCCTTGCGTGGCGAGAACTGGCTACGGTCTGCGAGATTTGACGTTGCGTGGCGCGTTCTGGCTGCAGAATCGGCGAAATCACTACCATTTCGCGCCACGCAAGATCCGACTAACCGCAGCCCGCACCATCCGCTCGGTCTCCAGATAGACCGCGGTCACCGCACCCTTCCGCGATCGCCCAGGAGCCTGCGGAGCGTGGCGACGCTGGTGGGCCACGTCCACTCCGAGGCGACCCACTCGCGTCCCGCCGCGCCCATCCCGTCCGCCAGGTCGCGATCGCGCAGCAACCCCACCAGCCGGGTGGCCACCGCCACCGGGTTGTACGGATCCACGACGTAGCCGGTCGCCCCATGACGCACCGCCTCCGACGCACCGCCGGAGTCACCGATCACCACCGGCAGCCCGCACGCCTGGGCCTCCAGCGCCACGATCCCGAGGGCCTCCGGCTCGAGTCCGCCCAGGCGGGTACGGCAGGGCATCGCGAACACGTTGCCCGCATCGACGTACGCGGACATCCGCTCCCACGGCACGCCCCCGGTGAACACGACCGAGTCCTCGACACCGAGCGCGCCCGCGAGCCGGGTCAGTGCCCCGTACCTCGGCCCGTCACCCACCACCAGCAGGCGCGCCCCGGGCTCCCGGTCGAGCACGCGCGGCCACGCCCGCAACAGCGTGTCCTGGCCCTTGCGGGCGACCATCCGTGCCGTGCACACGACGACGGGGACATCCGGCCCGATCCCGAGCCGGGAACGCAGCTCGGCTCCCCCGCACCCAGGCCGAAAGCGGCCCGCGTCGACGCCGGGCGCCAGGCGCTCCATCCGGCCGGCCGCATCCGGGCTCAGCGCGGTGGCGACGACGTCGCGACACCAGCCGCTGACGTAGGTGAGCGCGTCGCACGAGTCGCCGATCCGGCGCAGCGCCGCGCGTGCCCCCGGCGTACGCGCCCACCACGTCTCGTGCCCGTGGGTGAGCCCGACGATGCGCCGGGCACCGGCCTCCCGCAGCCGCGGCGCCAAGAGCCCGAGCGGGGCGGCGGCGCCGAACACCACGCGATCGCAGCCGTGGTCCCGGAACACCCGCTCCACCCGCGCGGCGACCGCCGGAGTGGGAAGCAGCGTCGATGAACGATCCCGTACGACGGGGAACCGGAGACGGCCGTCGAACACGACGGCCCCCGGCATCGACGCGGTGTAGACCACCACCTCGTCCGGGGGCATCCGGTCACACAGCGCGTAGACGAACGCCTCGATCCCCCCTCGCCGGGTGGGGAAGTCGTTCGTCACGACCAACGTCCTGCTCACGGCTCACCGGCATCGTGGTCTTCGGCCCACTGCCCGGCCATCGTGACCCGTTCCAACGGAGTCGGATGGCTGGCGAACATGACGTAGACCAGCCAGGGCGGCTCCACGTCCGACAGGTTCGCCCGGGACATGGTCTTCTGGACGCCCATCATGCTCTCCGGGTCACCGGTCAGCTCGAGCGCATGCCGGTCGGCCCGCGCCTCGATCTCACGACTGATCATCGACTCGAACGGACTGCCGACCAGGACCATCAGGTTCGCCAGGGCGAGCACGACGGCGACCGCGACCGGGTCGGCCATCCCGGACACACCCAGCCGGCGCACCCAGCGCGACGACATCACGAACCACAGCGCCACCACGAGCGTGGCCGCGGTCACCGATCCGACGATCGACCCGGTCTGCACGTCGTCGTTCTTCGCGTGACCCAGCTCGTGGGCGACGATCGACTCGATCTGGGCCGGCGGGGTGTCCTCGAGCAGCGTGTCGTACACCACGATCCGCTGCGTGGACCCCAGCCCGCTCACATAGGCGTTGAGGTTCGTCGTACGTCGCGACGCATCGGCCACCAGCACCTCGTCGACGGGGACGTCGTCCCTCGCGGCCATCTCCAGCAGGTCGCCGCGCAGCCGGTTGTCCGGCATCGGCTCGAACGAGTTGAACACCGGCTCGATGAGCAGTGGGTACGCGAAGGACATGCCGAACACCAGTGCCGCCACACCCGCACCGGCGGGCAGGAACCACCAGCGCGGAAGCAGCCGTGCCACGCCGACCAGCAAGACCAGCGCCACGCCGCTCAACCCGACCCCCACCCCGAAAGCCTTCGCCTGGTCGACCAGCCATGCGCCCCAGGTCTGCGTCGAAACCCCCCACTCACGCAACACCGACTCCTGCCAGACCCGGAACGGCAGGGTCACCAGCCACCCCACCAGGGTCACCGCCGCCACGGCGACGACGACCTGGATCCACCACCAGCGCAGCCGTCCGGCCACCCGACGAACGAGCGCGAGCCCGCTGCGGGTGAGCCCCAGCCACAACGCCACCAGCAGCCCGCAGGCCAGCGAGAGGTACGACGCCCAGCGCATCTCGGCATGGAACCGGTTCGCGCGGTCGATCTGGGTCCGGTCGAACACCTCGGAGAGCAGCGCCGGATCACCGGAGGCGATGGTCCCCCACGGCGTCAGCATCGCGGCCAGCCACACGGACACGACCACGAGCACGCCGACCGTCCACCACGCCACCCGGCGCGGGTCCCCGCGACCATCGGACGGATCGGGGCCCGGTGCACCGGGCCGACCGGCCTCGGGAGCACTCATGCCGCGAGCCCGCGCAGGTAGCTGCGCCACTCCCGGGTGAACGCCCGCGGACCGGTGTCCAGAACGGACCGGAACGCCGCCGCGACGCCCAACGTCTCCGCGCTTCGGTAGAACCGGACCAGACCCCGTTCACCGTGCCGCTCGGCGATCAGCCGGCAGGCGAGCCAGGCGGCCTCGTACGACGCACCCAGCCCGTGTGCGCTCGTCGCGAACTCGCGCCTGCCCGGCAGCCGGTCCGGCGGACCGTTCCGGCGTACCCGATCGATCGCCTGAGCGGCGGCCACCTCCACCGGTACCGGCTCGGCGACCAGTGCCACGTAGTCGGCGAACCCCTCCACCAGCCACAACGGGAGGTCGGAGCCGGTGGTCGCTCCGGTGGCCACGTGCGTCGCCTCGTGCGCCAGCACGACCCGGCCGGCCTTCGGCCCGAGACCAGCGAAGACCGGCGGGTTCACCACGATGCGCACGGGTGACGCCCGGTCGCTGTCGGTGCCCGCGACGGTCGTGACCGCGGCGATGGCGTTGTACTGTCCGGGCCGGGCTCCCAGGAACCTCTCCATCTGCGCGGCGGATCCCGGTACGACGACGACCAGGGGGCCACGCCAACTCTGGAGTACCCGGCGTACGTCGTCGTCCAGACCACTGATCTGCCGCTCGATGTCGCGCCCCAGGCGCGGCTGGGACGGGCTCGCGAGCAACAGGACGTCGCCGTGCTCGCTCACCCGCACCGGCCCGAGCAGCCACTCGGGCGCCCTCCCGCCGTCCTCGGGACCGATCCGCACGATCCGGGCGCGATCGCCGTCGTCGGCGAAGATGACGTCGACCTCGGCCTGTACCTCGCGGCGGTCGTATCCACGCAACGCCCAGCGCACGTCCACCTCGGCCAGCCAGGCGTTCTCGCCGATCCGCCGGCGTTCGGCGACGCTCAGGTCCGCCAGATGTTCGCTGATGTAGCGCAGGGAGAAGGAGCGCAGCGGCAGCCGGGACAGTGTCGCGAACAACCGGGACGCCTGCCTGCTGGCGGAGCCGGCGTCATCGAAGACCCGGCCGAACGCCGCCCTGTCCTCGCGTGCCACGGCCCGCTCCAGCGCCGCCAGCGCGGTCGAGGCGCGCGCCGCGCGACTGGATTCGGCATCGACCGCCGACCCGGCGTCATCCTGCGCCGGTGGTGCCGACACGGAATCCTCGTCGCCGCCGCCGACCCGGGCGATCAGCACCGCGCCGGCCACGACCGAGAGCAGCACCGCCACGGCCACCAGCCCCGAGGTCCGCATAGGTCGCCGGATGTCAGGAGCCGTCACGCGAAAAGCCTATGCCGCGGCCGAGACCCCAGTCCGATCCCGCCACCCTTCGCGCCGAGATTGCACATCTGGTCGACCAGATGTGCAATCTCGGCGCGAGGGAGGCCGGATTTGCGGGCGTGCGGAAGTTTCGGCCCGTAGGCCGGGGAACACCGAGAACGAGGTCAGCCGACGCGCACCGCGCCGCTGTACGGCATCGAGAAGACCCCGGTGACGCGCACCCCGGTTTCCGGGTTGGCGGCGTCCACGATCTGGCCGTTGCCGATGTACATGCCGACGTGGCTGATCGGGTCGTAGTAGAACACCAGGTCACCCAGCTGCAGCTCCGAGGAGGACACCGGCGTACCCGAACCGTACTGCGCGCTGGACGAGTGTGGCAGCGAGACCCCGGCGGCGGCCCAGGCATACATGGTCAGGCCGGAGCAGTCGAACGCGTCCGGGCCGGCGGCGCCGTACACGTACGCGTCGCCCACCTGGTCGAGGGCGGTCTGCACGGCGACCGCGGCGTTGCCGGAGACGGCGGTCGAGACCGGAGCGCGGGGGGCGGTCCGGCTGGCGGAGTCGCCTCCGTGCCCGATGTCCAGGGCCGCACGCTGTTCGGCCTCCAGCTCGCTGAGCAGCTCCTCGGCGTCGGCGAGGTTCTCGTCGACGGTCTTCTGCTCCTCGGCGATCTGCTCGCGGTCGGCCGCGAGCCCGGCCAGCTCCGCGCTCAGCTGCTCGCGCCGCAGCTCGAGCTTCTTCGCCTCGTTCTCCAGCTCGGCAAGCAGCTCGCCCTGATGGCCGTTGAGCGCCTGGGTGGCGGCGACCTTGTCGAGGAACGCGTCGTCGTCCGGCGCGAAGATCAGCTGCTGGGTGGCGGTGAGCGACGCGTCGGCGCTCTGCGCCTGGCTCGCGACCATGCCGGCCACGGTCTCGCTGACCGCCCGGAAGTTGCGCCGCTGCTTCGCGAGGTCGGTCCTGAACGCCTGCAGCCGCTCGCGCTTGCCGGCCATCTGGTACTTGATGTCGTTCAGACGCTCCTGAGCCTGTTCGCTCTCGTGGTACAGCCTCTCCACCCGAGCCTCGACCTCGTCGATGGACGGCTCCGCGAAGCTGGCGGAGGGTACGAGGGTCAGTGCGGCCAGGGCGGTGGCACTGATGACGACAAGGAAACGCCTGGTTCGAACTGTACGGCCGATTGACACGTGCCGTCGCACTCCTCTGTTCGTCACGCCGACCGGGTTAGCTGACGGGTTCGGGCGACGACCTTGCCCTACGGCGCGCCTGGACGCGCCGATTCACCCCATGCGTTACTGGTGGTTCCCCGGCCCCGGATCGCGGGGCTTCCGTCGTTACCACTGACCCGGGTTGGGCGTGGCGCCTGCGCCGGTCCGGTGACCAACGTGGTTCAGGCACCAGTGCGTCACGATATGAGCCTGGCAGCGCCGATGCAATTTCTCCGGGGGTGCCGAGGACAACTTTTCGTGGAAAATGTCAGCTCACCGCCGCATTGGTCACTGATCGTCGCTGAAATGTCACTATTGGTAATCCGATGTCGCCCCTCCGGCGCGTGCGCCGCGGCCGGACCGGACGGCCGCCTACGCGGTCGCGCTGCCGACGTCCGGGCCGTCGGTCGCCTCCACCATGCGCAACGGGGGCACCAGACCCGAGGACGCCAACACGTCGAGCGCTCTCTGCTCGTCGGGGTCGACGTCCATCGGCGGCGGCGCGCCCAGCAGGACCGTGACGACACAGTCGCTGCAGGCCGAACCGCGCACGGCGCAGGTGTCGCAGTCGACGTGGACCGACTCCTGGTGGTGCACCATCGCATCCTCCGGTGTGCTGGGGAAGTCCATCGCGTACGACGGTAGGACCCGCCACCGACAGTCTCTCGGCGACGCGACACGCCGACCCGGATCAGCCCCCGTCGCCGCCGGCCGCCGGGCGGGCGACGACCTCCACGCTGTCGTCGCGCCCGCACCACCGGCAGGTCACCTCGACCACGTGCTCCGCCAGCGTCGACGCCTCCTCGATCGCCGGCTCGCCCGAGAGGTCGAAGTGCCAGTACTCGCTGCGGCGGCTCTGCCGGATCACGTCGAACCGGGTGAGGTTTCCACATCCCGCGCACCGCCACCGGGTGGTGGCGTCCGGCAGCTCGATCACCATGGTTCGCGGTCTCCTCTCGCTCCGGCCACGACGAGCCTGGCCGGCCAGGCGGCGGACATCGGAGTCTAGGGCCTGCCATTGCGAGCGGTACGGGCGCGGCTCCGCAAATCCGTCGGTGGTCCGGTCTAGCGTCGAATGGCATGACCTCGGTGCTGGACTCGGCTACGCACGGCGGCACGCCGATCCAAGCCAGCTTCGACGAGCTCGGCCGGCCCCTGCGCGAGGCGACGTTCTGCGTCGTCGATCTCGAGACCACGGGCGGCTCCGCGGCCGACGGCTCCGGCATCACCGAGATCGGTGCGGTCAAGGTGAGCGGCGGCGAGGTGCTCGCCGAGTTCCAGACGCTGGTCAACCCGCAGTCGGCGATTCCGCCGTTCATCGCCGTACTCACCGGAATCACCGACCACATGGTCGCCTCGGCACCCAGGATCGAGCAGGCGCTGCCGCCGTTCCTCGAGTTCGCTCGGGGGTGCGTCCTGGTCGCGCACAACGCGCCGTTCGACGTCGGATTTCTCAAGCATTTCGCCGAAAATCAGGGGTTGCCGTGGCCCGGCTTCGAGGTGGTAGACACTGCGCGGCTTGCTCGCCGCGTCCTCACGAGGGACGAAACCCCCGACTGCAAGCTGGCCACCCTCGCGACGGTGTTCCGCTCGCCCACTCCCCCGATCCATCGGGCTCTGGACGACGCCCGCGCCACCGTGCACGTGATGCACGGACTGTTCGAGCGCCTGGGTCCGCTGGGCGTGCAGACCCTGGAGGAGCTGCAGACCTTCAGCTCACGGGTGAGCCCCGCGCAGCGCAAGAAGCGACACCTCGCCGAGCAGCTCCCGCACGCGCCCGGCGTCTACCTCTTCCGCGACGCGCAGCACCGGGTGCTCTACGTCGGCACGTCGAAGGATCTCCGCAGCCGGGTGCGCACGTACTTCACCGCCAGCGAGACCCGGTCCCGCATGGGCGAGATGGTCGGCCTGGCCGAGTCGGTCTCGGCGATCGAATGCACCACGAGCCTGGAGGCCGCGGTCCGCGAGCTGCGGCTGATCAAGCAACACAAGCCGCGGTACAACCGCCGGTCCCGCCATCCCGAGCGCGGTCACTGGCTGAAGGTCACTCCGGAGCCCTGGCCGCGACTGTCCCTCGTGCGCAGCGTGCTCGATGACGGCGCCACGTATCTCGGGCCGTTCAACTCCCGGCGAAGTGCCGACAAGGCGGCCGCGGCCCTGCACGAGGCGTTCCCGATCCGCCAGTGCAAGGACCGGCTGCCCCTCACGCCGCGCCGCAGTCCGTGCATTCTCGCGGAGATAGGGCGCTGCCTGTCGCCGTGCGACGGGTCGATCGACGCCGCGAGCTATGCGGAGCAGATCGAGCGCCTGCGCACCGCGATGCTCGCCGATCCCGGGCCCGTGGTGTCCGCGCTGCAGGCGAAGATGGCCGCCTTGTCGGACGCATGCAGGTTCGAGGAGGCGGGCGCGCACCGCGACCGGCTGGCCGCCTTCCTGCGTGCCGCCGCGCGCATCCAGCGGTTGCGGGCAGTGACCCGCTGCCCGGAGCTGGTCGCGGCCCGGCGCAACGATCAGGGGGTGTGGGAGGTGCACGTCGTACGCCACGGACGCCTCGCCGCCGCCGGCACCATCCCGGCGGGCGTCCAGGCCGGTGAGTGGGTCCGCCGGCTGCGGGCCGGCGCCGAGACCGTCGTACCCGGGCCAGGTCCGATCCCGGCGGCCACCGCCGAGGAGACCGAGAAAATCCTGCGCTGGCTGGAGCTGCCCGGCGTGCGCCTGGTGCATCTCGACGACGAGTGGTCCTGCCCGATCGGCGGAGCAGAGGGCCATCGGCGTCGGCTGGACGCCGTGGAGGCCTCGCGGTCGGAGCTGGTGCCGTTCGAGGATCGGCGTGAGCTGCGCGTGCATCATCAGCCCGCCCGCTGACGGCCCGGCGGGCCGATCGCACACGTCACCCATGCGTACTTCTTCATCGGTGACTGATCGCAGCAGCGCACGCATTTTGGTTACCAAAGACGCGCACTATGCTTTATACTTTGTAGATTGTTACTCCACGCGTCTCATGGGGTGCAGGGAGTGTTTATATATGGACGGCAAGGATGCCGCGCCGGACCAAGGCAGGCAGGACCACCCGACCGATGCGCCGGACCATGACGGCGATCCGCCCGAGGTAGGGCACGAGCAAGGCGCGGCCACGGCACGGGAGAATCCGGCGGCCGGGACCACCTCCTCAGAGTCCGCCGAGCCGCCCCATGACCAGCCCAACGGTCACCGCAAGGCCAAGATCGCCGGCGGGGCGGGCGCCGGCGTGGCGGTCGCCGCGGGCGTGGCGTTCGGTGTCGCCGAACTGGTCGGGGACGGCCAGGGCGGGGGTCAGGGTGGCGGCACCGCGACCATCCCCGAGGGCTCGGTTCTGGTCAACGGCGAGACGCACAAGATCCAGTCCTCCGACGACACTCCCCTGCTCTACGTGCTCACCGACGAGCTGGGCCTGCGTGGCACCAAGTTCGGCTGCGGGCTGGCCCAGTGCGGCGCTTGCTCCGTCCTGGTGGGCGCCAAGGAGATCCGCTCCTGCGTGACCACGTGGACGTCGGTGAAGGACGAGATCACCACGCTCGAGGGGCTCCCCAGACGCTGGGCCAGGCAGCAGGGCCGCTCGACCACCGAGGTCTCGGAGACGCTGCATCCGGTACAGCAGGCGTGGATCGACGAGCAGGTGCCGCAGTGTGGGTACTGCCAGAACGGGATGATCATGACGGCGGTGGACCTCCTCGACCGCAACCCCAACCCCAGCGAGGAACAGATCAGGGACGCGTACACGAACAAGCCGCCCTCGCCCCACCTCTGCCGCTGCGGCACGTACCACAGCATGCTCCGGGCCGTGCGGCGGGCCGCCGAGTCGATGTGAGGAGGGCGTGGCGATGACCGTGCAGCAGAAGACGATGAGCCGGCGCGGCTTCCTGAAGGCCGGCGGGGCGCTGGTCGTGATGACGACCGCGGTCCCGGCGACCCTCCGCATGCCGCTCGCCAAGGCGGCCGCCGCCGGTGCGCCGTTCCCGGCCATCGACCCGGGCAACCTGGCGACCTGGCTGGCGATCAAGGCCGACGGCTCGGTCGTCGCCCGGAGCGGGCACGTCGAGCTCGGGCAGGGCAACCGGACCGCCCTGGCCCAGATGGTGGCGGAGGAGCTGGACGCGGCCTTCACCAAGGTCAGCATGGTGCTCGGCGACACCAGCCGCACTCCCGACCAGGGGATCACGGCCGGCAGCACCACCATCCGGATGGCCGGCATCCAGCTCCGGCAGATGGCCGCCGAGGGACGGGCCGCGCTGCTGGACCTCGCGTCGCAACGGCTGGGTACGCCCGTGGAGCGGCTCTCGGTCAAGGACGGCGTCGTCAGCGACGGGTCGACCCAGGTGGATTACGGCGAGCTCGTCAAGGGCCGGGTGCTGACCGCGGTGGCGCCGATCAAGGTGACGGGTTCGGGCGCCAGCTGGGACCTGGTGATCGACGGTACGGCGAGGCCGAAGAACCCGTCCGAGTACTCCGTCGTCGGCCAGCGCATCCCGCGGCTCGACATCCCCGACAAGGTGACCGGCAAGGCCACGTACATCCAGGACGTGCGCGTCGACGGCATGCTCCACGCCCGCGTCATCCACCCCGAGGCCATCGGCTCCGAGGTGGTGTCGGTCGGCAGGCTCCCGTCCGATATCCGCGGCGCGCAGGTGGTCCGGAAGCACAACCTGGTGGCGGTGCTCGCCGAGCGGGAGTGGGACGCGATCAAGGGCGCCCGGGCCCTGTCGGTCGAATGGTCGCGCTGGGCCAAGCTCCCCCCGAGCAAGGACGCCTACCAGGCGATCCGCTCGATGCGGGACGAGATCATGACGGAGATGCGGCGCGGCGACGTACGTCCGGCCCTCGCGTCCGCCGCCAGGACCCTCGAGGCGACCTACCAGACGCCGTTCGAGAACCACGGCATGATCGGGCCCAGCTGCGCGGTGGCGGAGGTACGTCCGGACGGTAGCGCGACGATCTGGTCGTCCACGCAGTACCCGCAGGGCCTGCAGCGCACGATCGCGGAGGTCCTCGAGACCTCGCCGGAACAGGTCGAGGTGTTGTGGGTCGAGGGGCCCGGCTGCTACGGGCGCGAGTGCACAGACGACGCCGGTCCCGAGGCCGCGATCCTCTCGAAGGAGGTCGGCCGGCCGGTGCGGGTGCAGTGGACGCGCGAGGACGAGCACATCTACGAACCGCACGGCCCCGGCACCGTACACGACATGCGCGCCGGGGTGGACGCCGACGGCAACGTGGTCGCCTGGGAGCACGAGGCCTGGATGCCGCCCAACAACGACGCTCGTCCGCTCGGGCCGGCGCTGGCCGGCCGGCCCGTCGAAACCGAGTGGCCCCTCGGCGGCTGGTCCGGTGACAACCTCTACACCTTCCCGACCTCCCACGAGTTCGCGCACGCCCTGCGCGAGCTGGGCGCCGCGGACGCCCCGTTCGGGATGGGCCTGCGGACGAACTGGCTGCGTTCGCCGGGCCAGTACCAGATCAGCTACGCCCAGGAAGCCTTCGTCGACGAGGTCGCCGCCGAGGTGCGACAGGACCCGCTGCGGCTGCGGGTCAAGTACCTCGACGACCCGCGGGCGATCGCCGTCCTCGAGGCGGTCGGCAAGGCCGCCGGCTGGGAGTCCCGCCCCTCTCCCAAGCCCGGCTCCGGAACCTCGAACGGCACCGTCACCGGTCAGGGAATCGCGTTCGTCCTGCGCGACGGGACCTATGCCGCCGGTGTCGCCAAGGTGGAGGTGAACCCGGACACCGGCAAGGTCCGGGTGCTGAACTTCACCGTCGCCCAGGACGCCGGCCTGATCATCAACCCGCTCGCGGTCGAGCACCAGCTCGAGTCGGCCGTGCTCCAGACGGTCAGCCGCGCGATGCTGGAAGAGGTCACGTTCGACGCCTCCAACGTCACCAGCACCGACTGGTCCAGCTATCCGATCCTGACCATGGCCGACAGTCCCGAGGTGAAGACGGTGCTGTTGAACCGGCCCGAGATACCCCCGGCCGGAGTCGGCGAGGCGAGCGTCAACGTCATCGCGCCCGCGATCTCGAGCGCGATCCACGACGCCACCGGGGTCCGGATCCGTACGTTGCCGCTCAAGCCCGATGCGGTGAAGTCGGCACTGAAGGCCGAGGCATGAC
>WHTJ01000176.1 GCA_009377795.1 Propionibacteriales bacterium
GTGATCGTCGTACCGGTCAGCGCCTGCGACACCGGGCAGCCCTCCTTCGCCTTCTCCGCGGCCGACACGAAGTCGTCGTTGCTGAGCCCGTCCACCTGGCCGCGAACCGTGAGCTTGATGCCGGTGATGCCCTCACCGGGCTGGAACGTGACCTCTGCCTGCGTGTCCAGCGCCTGTGGCGGCGTACCGGCCTGCGCGAGCGCGTGCGACAGGGCCATGGAGAAGCAGGACGAGTGCGCGGCCGCGATCAGCTCCTCCGGACTGGTCCGGCCGTCCGGCTGCTCCGCGCGCGATGCCCAGGTGACGTCGAACGTCCCCACTCCGGACGACTCCAACGCGACCGACCCGCCGCCCTCCATCAGGCTGCCCGCCCAGTGCGTCTTCGCGATACGGCTCGTAGCCATGGTGCTCCTCTCGAGTGTCGATTACGGACCATCCTGCCTGCTCTCCCGCACCGGGCGGCACCCGGGCGGCACGCAGCCCTTGGAACCGTTGACACAATGGCCTGGTGAGTGAGCAACCAGCGACCGTCTCGCTGTACGACGCCATGGGCGGCCACGAGTTCTTCGCCCGCCTGGTGCACCGGTTCTACGAGGGCGTCGCCGGAGACCCCCTGCTCCGGCCGATCTACCCCGAGGAGGACCTCTCCGGGGCCGAGGAGCGGCTGCGGATGTTCCTGGAGCAGTACTGGGGCGGCCCCAAGACGTACCAGGAGCAGCGCGGTCACCCGCGACTGCGGATACGGCACGCCCCGTTCGCGGTCTCACCGCGGGCCCGGGCCAGCTGGCTGACTCACATGCGCACCGCGCTCGACGAGGAGGACCTGGAGCCGGAGCTGGAGCGGCAGCTGTGGGACTACTTCGAGTACGCCGCAACGTTCATGGTCAACACGACCGACGAGGACGCGCACGCGTACGGCGATTCGGACGTCATGCCGAATCCCTCGCCGCGCTCAACACCTCCCGCTCCCGGTCGTTGAGCGGCCGCGAACGCCCGGCCGCGAGGTCGTAGGCCACGATCACGGCTTGCGAGCGGGACAACACTTCGTCGCCGTCCCTGATCTCGGCCTCGATGTCGTACGACGACGTCCCCAGCCGGGACACCCAGGACTCGATCATGAACGGCTCGGGACGGAAGAGAATCGGCCGCCGGTAGTCCACCTCCAGCCGGGCCACCACGAACCGCTCGGTCCGGCCCGGATCGGGTTCGGCGATCCTGGAGAAGAACGCGATCCGGGCCTCCTGGAAGTACTCGAAGTACTTCACGTTGTTGACGTGGCCGTACGAGTCGACGTCCGACCAGCGCACCCGGCACTCGTAGCCGTGCCGCATCAGCCCGCACCCCCCGGCTGCGGCTCGTCCGGCTGCGGCTCGTCCGGTTCCAGGAACCGTTCCAGGATCGGGCGTTCCTCCGGTCTGATCCGGCGCGGGCGTCCGGCCGTGAACACGAACGGGGTCAGCACGGTCGCGGCGCGGGTGTACACCCGGTGCTCGCCGCCGTCCAGCTCGTCGAGGATCTCGTACCGCATCGTGAACGACGCCGCCCGGATCCGGCTCACCCACGTCTCGATCCGTACCGGCTCCAGTCGAAACACCAGGGGCCGGAGGAACTCGACTTCGTGCCGGACGACCACCACGCCCTCGGCGAGCTCCTCCCCGCCCGGGGCCGGGGCGTGCACGGAGAGCATGTCGACCCGCGCCTCCTGCAGGTAGTCGACGTACGTCACGTTGTTGACGTGGCCGAGCGAGTCCATGTCGGCCCAGCGCAGCGGGCAGTAGTAGACATGACGCACCCATGCATCCTGGCAGAATCGGTCAACGTGCCGAGACCCGACACCATCGAAGGAGACCAACCATGACCGACATCGACCAGCCGACCGCCATCGTCACCGGCGCCGCTCGTGGGATCGGCGCCGGTGTGGCGCGCCGACTGTCCGCGGACGGGTTCGGGGTCGCGGTGCTCGACCTCGACGAGTCTGCGTGTGCCGACACGGTCAAGGCGATAACGGACTCCGGTGGGCGAGCGCTCGCCGTCGGCGTCGACGTGTCCGATCCGGAGGCGGTGGCGTCGGCGGTACGCCGGGTGGCCGACGAACTGGGAGCGCCGACCGTACTCGTGAACAACGCGGGCATCACCCGCGACAACCTGCTGTTCAAGATGACGAGCGACGACTGGGACGCGGTCATGAACGTCCATCTCCGAGGCTCGTTCCTGATGGCGAGGGCGACCCAGACGTACATGGTCGATGCCGGCTGGGGCCGGATCGTCAACCTGTCGAGCGTCTCCGCTCTCGGCAACCGGGGCCAGGCGAACTACTCCGCCGCGAAGGCCGGCCTGCAGGGCTTCACGAAGACGCTGGCCATCGAGCTGGGCAGGTTCGGTGTGACCGCCAACGCGATCGCTCCAGGCTTCATCGCCACGGACATGACCAAGGCGACAGCCGAGCGAATCGGCGTCGGCTGGCAGGAGTACCAGGAGCAGCGGGCCAAGGAGATCCCCGTGCAGCGGGTCGGCCGGCCAGAGGACATCGCCGCGGCGGTCGCGTTCTTCGTCAGCGAGGAGGCGTCGTTCGTCTCCGGACAGGTGTTGTACGTCGCCGGCGGACCCAGGACCTGAACCGGTCACACGTTCCGGCGCGAGTGAAGGAGGCAAGGGATGCGCGTGTTCAACGGTCCGGACGAGTTGGCGGACGCTGTCGGAGAGCACCTCGGTTACAGCGACTGGCAGGCGGTCACGCAGGAACGGATCACGGGGTTCGCGGACGCGACCGGTGATCACCAGTGGATCCACGTCGACCCCGACCGCGCGGCGAACGGGCCGTTCAAGGGCACGATCGCGCACGGCTATCTGACTTTGTCGATGATCCCCGCGTTGTGTGCGCAGATCTACCGGGTCGAGGGGGTGAGCATGGGGATCAACTACGGGTCGAACAAGGTGCGGTATCCGCAGCCGGTGCCCGTGGGCGCGCGGGTGCGCGCGGGTGCGGAGCTGGTCTCGCTGTCCGACGTACCGCAGGGCAAGCAGCTCGTCATGCGCGTCACCATCGAGCTGGAGAACTCCGCCAAGCCCGCCTGCGTCGCCGAAACCGTCACCCTCCTGATCCCCTGACCCCGAGTGCGCCTCTCGTCCTCGGTATCCGCGCATGGCGCCGAGGTCGGGTCGGTTTGTGCTCGCGATGGTCGGGTGCTTCGGCATCCCGGGCTTCCTCGTCCGTGCGGTGGCACGTTTGGTCACGGCATGCTGCCCGCGGGCGTGGCCGTGCGTGTCGTGGTAACGGCGACCTTCGCTAGT
>WHTJ01000177.1 GCA_009377795.1 Propionibacteriales bacterium
CTCGGACCGCAAGAGCTGTCCCTGGACTCCACACCCTGGCTGCACGGCCGGGTCGTGATGCTGCGCCGCCAGCAGGCCAGGGTCGCGGACGAGATCGACCGGCTGCGTGAGGCGTGCCAGGATTCCCGCATACCCAAGGACAAGCTGCGCCAGCAGGCGATCATCGCGCTGCAGCACATCGCCCGCTGTCGGCAGCGCGAGAACGACCTGATCTACGACACGGTCGCCCTCGACCTCGGCGGCGAGCAGTAGGCGCCCGGCTCGGCGTACCGCGATTTGAACCAGGCCGCCTCGCCCGATTCGAGCCCCTCGCGAGCGCTTGAGAGGCATTCCAGACATCGTTGGGCAGGTGTTGGCCACCGTTGACCATGCGTCGTGACCTGGGAGTCGCCGCCGACCCGCGTGACGAGACGTTGGTCGAGGACCGATGTGCTGGCCGCTCCGAAGACTCTTAGCTCAGCGCGCCGACGAACTTGCCCGCAGAGTGCACGGCTACCGCTGGCCCGTCGAGGGAGTGGCGAACGGCGTTCGTGACCACGTCGACCAGCTCGTCTGATGTCTGCGGCAGTCCGTCGATCGGACCCGCGGGCTGGTCGACCGCCAGTTCCTCGACCAGATGCACCGTCAGCTCCCTCTCGGGCACGGTCAGGTCGGGCAGCGGTTTCAGCATGGTGCCGGGGAGAAGGACGATCTCGGTCTCGTCGGGAAACTGCGAGAGCGGACCGAGAGCACGCCCTGTCTTCGAGACGATGGCGTAGAGGTTGAGGTAACGGAAGTTCTCCGTTGCCACACGTGGATTTTGTGAGGTCGCGTTGAGGCCGCGAGTCACCGTGGTCTCCTCCAGGGGTGTCACACCGTCAGGCAGCCCCCGGTACGTAAGCCCGACATAGGGCGGGAGCTTCTCCAGCGCGCCGAGGAGGCGCTCGACCCGAGCGCCGACCGGATCAGTCACGTGCTGGCCGTCCCCTCCGGTCGGAGTCGGGAAGGTAGCGCCGCACCCGAACCTCGCGGTCGGGATCACTGCGCGGCGGCTGGTAAGGAGTACCCGGCTCGCGCCGATCGTCGGTCCACGCGTGCGCGAGCACCGAGTTGTCGTCGACCTGCTCGGCCTCGTCGTCGTAGTCGATGCCCGCGGACCATGCGGGATTGCCGTGCTTCTTCTTGAGGAACCACGAACGACGTGCGTCCTGCGGATCCTCAAGCTGGTAGAACTCGTCTGAACCGCCCGGGCCCGGATGGAGACCGACCAGGTTCACGACATGTTCGCGCTCATTCTCGAGGTCGCGGACGACGACCCGGTCGCCCGGATACGTGGGGAGCATGAAGCCGACGACCTGCGGCACCCAGTCGTCCTCCCACTTGGCCCGGTTGTACCGGGTGATCGGCGGCAGATCCTTGTCCCGCTCCATGGAGCGCCGATGTGCCTCCTCGGCGTGCCGGACGATCTCCTCGTCGGACATGCCGTCGAACCAGGCCCGCTCACCGGTCACTGCGCAACCTCCATCACCGTAAACTCCCAGCGTCCCAGATCATCGTTCCATGCCCGCCTGAGCACCCGGAACTGCGTGGCCCTGTCGAACAGGACCTCCGCCTCGTCCCCGTAGTGCGAGAGCTGCTGGACGTCGCGACCGTTCCGGCCGACGATCCTGATGAAGGCGTTCTTGCCGCGGGCGAACCTCTCCGCGACCGGAGCGGTCGTCGAACTGCTGGTGAACGCGGCATCCGAAACGGTCTCCCCAGGCTGCCACCGCGCGAGCACGTCGTCGGGGAGGTTGGTCCCGCGAAAGGTCTCGCCCTGGTACCGCGGCAACTTGCTGAGCCCGGCCGAGGCCCGTTCGATCCGCGCCTCGATCGCCTCCCGCGCCGCGGGGCTGACTGAGTCGGGGTTCCGCAGGTAGTTGTTCATCGCGGAGTACCCGCCCTCGGTCGTGTAGTCGTGGATACCGAGGACGTCGTCCTTGGTGAGCGTGGGATAGCGCTCGGAGACCGCCTCCGCCCACTCGTCCGTGCCCCTCTGGAACGGAATGTCGCCGAAGTCGGGCAGTGGCGGCGGGTTCACGGCTGGATCTACGAGGCGTGCCAGGTCGCCGGCGTCGTCGACGTGGTCGAGGTTCTTCAGTACCCACTTTCCGCCGGTGGCGCCCCAGCCGGCGAACGGGATCATGCCGGCGGCCGACAGGCCGGCGTTGACGAAGTCGCCCTCGGCGGCGTACCACGCGGAGTTGATGGCGTCGGCGCCCTCCCCGATCAGCGGGACCAACCCACCGATGTCGAGGATCGCGTGACCGATGTCGACATACCACGGCTTGTCCGCCGCCTCAGCCTGCTCCTCGGCGTACTCGGCGAGGTTCCGGACCTGGGACGCGAACTCGGTCGAGCCGCCCTCGAACGGGAGCGCGGCTGACGCCACCGCGTCACGGAACGCCTCGGGGTTGAACTCCCAGCCGCGCTCCATCATCAGGTAGTGCAGCCGCTCGCTGACCTCCTGCGTCGTGCCATCGGCGCGCTCGATCTCCGTGAGGTCACCGGCAGTCAGGAACTCCTGTGCCGCCGCCGGATTCTGCTGCATCGCCTCGAGTACGCCGGCCAGCGGATCGGGATAGGGCTCACCGTTCTCCAAGGCCGCACCGCGGTACTGCGGTCCGGGACCGGGGCCGGCGGATGCGGTCGTCGCGATGTTCTCCCAGACGCTCTGGCCGTTACCGTCCTCCTCCTCCAGGATTCGCTCACCCACCGTGGTCAGGAAGCTGCCATCCCAGTAACCCTGGGAGATGAGGTAGCCGAGCCTGCTCGGCTCCGCATCCTCGCCGTAGTCGACATCGCAGATGACGTCAGAGAATTCATCGGCCAGGTCCCGGTCCAACGCAAGGTCCTCACGACCCGTGGAAGCCAGGCCCATCGTCATCGCCAGCGCCTCGGTGTCCACCTGCGCGGAGTCGCCGTAGTGCCGCAGGCCCCCGAGAGGCAGGTTCGCCAGCTCCTCTGCGGACACCCCCTCGGCCAGCGCATGCGCGAAGTACGGATCGTGCTGCGCCTCGCTCAACAGCTCGTTCAGCCGCGCCATCTCCTCGTCGGACAGCCCCTCGCCCTCCTCGTCACTGGCCTGCCGCAACAGCTCCGCGGCTTGCTCGCCCCACTCTCGGCCGGTCTCCGGCGACCAGTCCGGCAGCCTCGACTCGTCGAACTGTACGAACCGCTGAAGCCCCGGCTCGCTTGCATCGACGGCCCGGCCCATCGCCCACCGGCGACGACACTCCGGCACCCATTCATCGAGAAACGACCGCACCTG
>WHTJ01000178.1 GCA_009377795.1 Propionibacteriales bacterium
GTCAGCACCGTGAGCAGGTCGATCGCCTCCACGGTCCAATCAGGGTCCCAGCTCGTGGGGTAGATAGCGTTCAGCGGTGACGTTCGCCGCCCACCCGGGTCGTCCTTCCGGTAGTTGAACCACGACTTGATGACGTTGCGGCCGCCTACGGAGTACAGCCACGCGCCGGGTGGCACCGGGCCGAACTCGCCGTCGCCCATGATGACGACCTGCCGGTTTTCGTCGTAGGAGATCGTGTCCGGCATCGACGTGATCGGCGTGAGTGACAGCGGTTGCCGAGGATCGCCAGACGGGAAGCGCACGCGGCGATGTGGCCGCTCCGAACCGGTGAACACCTCGCCATAGGAGTGCAGCCAGATCACCTGTTCGCCGAGCGTGACGGCCTCGTCCCACAGCGTGGGACGATCGGTGAAGGGAACGCGGATACCAGGGGTCGTGAGTTCGTCTGCGAAGGTTGTGGTGTAACCGGGATGAGCAACGACACCAGCGACGTATGCGAGCAGTGCTTCGCTACTTACCTCCTGACCGACAATGGTGGCCAGCGCATCGAGGAGTCCAGGCACGATGTTGGGTGAACCATCCGGATGCAGGTACGGCAACACCCTTCCGCCGCGATTATTGAAGTGGTGAAAGTCGGGGGTCAGTGCCGAAGCCATGACGCCCGGACCGGAACCGATCACGTGGCTGTGTTGCTCGGTCAGAAAGACCTGTCCGGGTACGCGGGCGGCCCAGAGGTCGCGGCGCGGCATGTCGAGCAGACGGCTGTCCGGCAGGATCCACTGGCGGTCGAACGCTCGGTAGCTGACCCTGGCCGGCTGCGGACCGGCGCCCCGATCGGATTTCACCGAAGTCGTCGTGTTCTGGTAGGTATCGGTGCCGGGCAGCGGCTGCTTCGTCTTGTGAGGGTGGCGTCGCGGCCCTCCTTGAACATCGCAGACTGCGTCGAGGAGTCGCTCTCTCCCACGAGCGTGTTCCACCGGGTGCGGAGCGTCTGCGCGTTCGGTGCATACACCCAGGTGCGGGTGGGGAAGACACCGGGCGAGTACCACGGGAACACGTCGGAGAGCGCGGGGAAGCGGTCCCACTGCTCGCCTGCGGCCGGCGTGAGCGGGGCCTGCCAGCCGGTGCGCGCCTCTCGCCAACCGTCGTCGTCGAGGGTGACTGCGGCGAGGGACGCGAACTTGTCCGCCTGCCGCCCGTCGAGGGACCGGTAGCGGATCGTGGCCGGCACGTCGGTGCTGACGAGTGGCGTCCGGACGAATACCCCGATGGCGAGGGGTTGCCGGACCCCGGGGAAGATCCGCGTCGCGATATCGGGTGTCTGCCCTTCCGGTGTGAGGTCGATGATCCACCCGTCGGAAGCGTGCCGCCGCAGGTACTCCCGCATGCCGGTGAACGCCGAGCCGGTGAGGTAACCGGCGGTGGAGATGAAGCACACGATCCCGGCGTCTCCGTCGGGATCGGACGTCGTGGACTCCCATACCTTCCAGGTCGCCCACCGCCAGAAGTAGACGTAGGCGTTCTTCAGCTTGGCCTTGACCCGTTCGATACCCGGGACGAAGAAGTCCTCCAGGATCGCTCGGGCGTCCTTGCCGTGTTCGAGACCGCCGTTCTCCACCCATCCGCCGGCGCCGTCGGCGAGCTGCTTGTAGGGCGGGTTTCCGATGACGACCGTCACGTCGGCCTTGGCCTTGACCTCGTTGGCCCTGCGACGGGACCGTGCGATGAGCTGGAGGCCGGAGCCTATCTGGGTCTCCGCCGTGTGCGGATCGTCGAGGGTGTCGGTGACGTAGAGGTGCATGCCAGCTTGAGGCTGCTCCGCACCGTGCGAGGCGAGGAGGTCGGTCGTGCGCAGCTCGGCCACCGCGTACGGGCCCATCTGCAGTTCGAAGCCCACCAGCCGGTCCGCTACCTGAGTCACCGCTCCCGCCACGGCGCCCGGCCCGTCGCTCGCAGCTGCCTGCTGCGCGGCACGCTCCAGGATCATGTGTAGGTACGTGCCGGCCCCCATCGCGGGGTCGACGGTGAGCACGTCGGGGTCACGGAAGCCCGCCGTCTTTCCGAGGCGGCTCACGAGGGCCTCCTCTGTCAACCGGACCATGTCGTCGACGACCTCACGCGGGGTGTAGTACGACCCGGACTTCTTCCGTAGCTCGTTGTCGTACAGCTCAAGGAAATGCTCGTAAAGATGCAGGTAGGTGTCGCGCCGTCCGGCCCGCACCCGCGTCCAGTTCACCGCACCGACCACGCGGACGAGTAAGTCGAGCGTGACACGGAAGCCCGCCGCGACGTCGTTGGTGAGCAGCTGCAACGCGCGCCCCATCAGCGAGTGCTGGTTGCCCAGCGAGGCGCCGATCTCGTGCAGAGGTACGCCCGCCACCGCGATCCCCTCGGTGCGGGCGAGCAACAGGGCGAAGGTGACCGCCTGGGCGTAGCCGTCGGCGAACGTGTCATCGTCGGCCTGCGGGAACAGCAGCGCGCGCCAGTCCTGAGCGAGCCCGAGGAAGGGCTGCGTATACAGATCGCCGCCGACGTTGACGGCACGCCGCTCGGCTGCCAGCTGGTCGAGGACCTCGCCACGCAACAGCCGGGTCAGCGGCGCTATCGCCCGCACCAGCGCGCCGACAGACGTGATGGGCGCCGGCTTCCAACGCAAGAAATCCGTCAGCAAGGATTCGAGCTCCGGCGGGGCAACCAGGTCGTGCCCGGCCTCCGCCAGCGGGCCGCCCGTGAGAGTCACCAGCTCGCCCACGGGCTCGCCGTCACGGTAAAGCCGCCACTGCGTTCCGTTCGTGTAGACGAGGTTCGGCAGGTCCCGCTGGCGCTCCCACTGGTGCTTGTCGTGTCCGGCGAACCGCGCCGGGTCGATGGGCCGCTCCGGTGCCTTGACCTCGACGTAGCCGCTGATGGCACCGGCGACGCTCACCCCGTAATCCGGCCGGACCCGCCGCTCCGTGTCCCGTACCTCGTCGTGGAACACAGCGTCCACGCCCAGCCGCGTCCCGATGGTGCTTAGCAGCGCCTCCAGCGGCGATCTGATGGCCGCTTCTCGATCGCCAGGACCGTTCAGCTTCTTCCGGCACTCCTCGCCGAAGGTGCTCACGGCCTCGCGGAGCCAGCTCGGAGCCTCTGCCTGCACTCTCATCCTCCCCACGATCGACTGGCAAGCACGATACCGGCGGACACCGACAAGATCCGTGCGCTGTCCCCGAAG
>WHTJ01000076.1 GCA_009377795.1 Propionibacteriales bacterium
CTTCTTTCCTGTGTTGTGGATGCTGCTCACCGCGTTCAAGCAGGAACGAGATGCCTACACCGACACGCCGTCACTCGTGTTCACGCCCACTCTGGATCAGTTCGGCAACGTGTTCGACGCGGGGTTCCTCCCGTACCTCGGCAACTCCGCCTTCGCGACCGCGATGTCTACGGCGCTCGTGCTCGTGCTCGCGGTTCCGGCGGCGTACGCACTGTCCATCCGGCCGGTGGACAAGACGCAGGACGTGTTGTTCTTCTTCATCTCGACCAAGATGCTGCCGGTCGTCGCGGTGATCATGCCGCTGTACGTCGTGACGCAGAACCTCGCCCTGCTGGACAACATCTGGGCGCTGGTCATCCTCTACACCGCGATGAACCTGCCGATCGCGGTATGGATGCTGCGGTCCTTCATGCTGGAGGTACCTGCGGAAGTGCTCGAAGCCGCGCAGGTGGACGGCGCCGCGACCATGCGGATGTTCCGCGAGGTGCTGTTGCCGATGCTCGCGCCCGGAATCGCGGCGACCGCGCTGATCTGCGTGATCTTCAGCTGGAACGAGTTCTTCTTCGCGGTCAACCTGACCGCGGCGCGCGCCGGCACCGTGCCGGTGTTCCTGGTCGGATTCATCACCAGCGAGGGGCTGTACTGGGCCCAGCTGTCGGCCGCGGCCACCCTGGCCGCGCTTCCGGTGATCATCGCCGGGTGGATCGCGCAGAAGCAGCTGGTGCGCGGCCTGTCCATGGGCGCCATCAAGTAGCCGGGCTCGAGCGGAGCCATCGCATGGCGCGTTCTGGTTGACGTGTGCCCGATTTGTCCGCCAAAACGCGCCACGGAACGGGAGTGCTGCTCAGCGGTGTACGGCGTCGTCGAGCAGCGGCAGTACGCGGTGCTCGATTTGGGTGGCCAGTGCGATCACGGTCGACGTACGCACGATCCCCTCGAACGCCACCACCCGGTCGATCACCCGCTGCAGATCGGCGTTGGACCGGCCGACGATCCGGCACCACATGTCGCCCGCGCCGGTGATGGTGAAAGCCTCCAGCACCTCCGGGATCTCGGCGAGATGCGCGGCGACCACGTCGTGCCCGGCGCCCTGGCGGATCTCGAGGGTCGCGAATGCCATCACCGGGTAGCCGATCGCCGCCGGGTCCAGACTCGGCCCCCAGTCACGGATCACTCCGTTGCTCTGCAGCCGGTCGAGGCGGGCCTGCACGGTGCCGCGGGCGACGCCGAGTCGCCGGGAGGCCTCGAGCACGCCGACCCGCGGCTCGGTGGCGAACAGGCCGACGATGCGCGCGTCGAGCTGGTCGATGGGCGGGCTCACGACGCAACTGTACAGATTGTCCAGTCGGGGTTCGCCGGGTGATGGCGGATAGCGTGCTCACATGACGTCGTACGTCCGCTCCGAAAGCCCGCATCCCTTCGACCAGCTCACGATCGAGACGCTTCGGCAGAGGCGAAGCGTCAAGTGGCGGCGCTACGACCCGGACGTGCTCCCGTGCTGGGTGGCGGAGATGGACTACCCGCTGGCGGACCCGATCCGGGCGGTGCTCTCCGAGCTGGTCGAACGCCACGACACCGGCTACGCCGACTTCGACGGGCTGGCGGATGCCTTCGCGGAGTTCAGCGCCCGCCGGCTCGGCGTGCGCGTGGACCCCGAGTCGGTGTACCCGGTCCCGGACGTGATGGTCGGCATCCACGTCAGCCTCGAGCTGTTCACCGCACCGGCGGACGGGGTGGTCGTATGCCCGCCGGTGTACCCGCCGTTCTACTCCACGATCCCGTACGCCGGAAGGCGAGTCGTCGAGGCGCCGCTCGCCTACGACTCGGCGTCGAGCCGCTACGATCTCGACCTGGACGCGATCGAGCGTGCCTTACGGACCGGTGCCCGGGCACTGCTGCTCTGCAACCCGCACAACCCGGTCGGCCGCGCGTGGTCCCGAGCCGACCTGGAGGCCGTTGCCGAGCTGGCCGAACGCCATGACGCTGTCGTGCTGTCCGACGAGGTGCATGGCCCGCTGACGTACGACGACTCCCGCTTCACGGCGTTCGGCTCGCTGGACACTCCCGCCGTGCGCCGGTCCGTCACCCTCACGTCGGCCTCCAAGGCGTTCAACCTGCCCGGCCTCAAGTGTGCGGTGGTCGTGGCCGGGTCGCCGGAGATGCGCAAGGTGTTCGACGTGCTGCCGGACGAGGTTCCGCTCGGCACCAGCATCTTCGGCGTCGCCGCCAACATCGCCGCCTTCCGGGACGGCGACGCCTGGCTGGACTCCACGACGGGGTATCTCCAGCACAACCGCGACCTGCTCGGCGCGCTGATCGCCGAGCGGTTGCCGACGGTGCGCTGGTCGCCGCCTGCGGCCACCTTCCTCGGCTGGCTGGACTTCGCCGGCGCGCAGCTCGGGAACGAACCGGCCGACGCGATTCTGGAGCGGGCCCGCGTGGCGCTCTATCCCGGTGAGCGCTTCGGGACCGGTGGCGGCGGGTTCGCCCGGCTGAACTTCGCCACCACCTCGGCCGTGCTGACCCAGGCGGTCGACCGGATGGCGGCCGCCCTGACCTGAGCCGGTCAGGTTGTGTACCACGACGTACGGGCGGCCGCCCAGATTGGGCACATTGTGCAGTGTGTCGACGTACTCTTGCGCACTGTGTACGACGGAGCGATGCTCAGCGCATCGGATCCGGCGACACGGAGGAGGTCGGGCGATGACGCAGACGCTGACGCCTGAGGAGCGGCAGGCCGAGCTGACCATGGACCAGCTCAAGCAGCTGGTCGGCCTGGTGGAGTACGACGAGAGCAAGGACCCGTTCCCGGTCACGGCCCTGGACGCCGTCTGCTTCGTGGTCGGCAACGCGACGCAGACCGCGCAGTTTTACCAGCTCGCGTTCGGCATGAACCTGGTGGCCTACTCCGGGCCCGAGACCGGCGACCCCGACCACAAGTCGTACGTCCTCGTCTCGGGCTCCGCGCGGTTCGTGATCTCCGGAGGCGTACGGCCGGACAGCGCATTGCTCGATCATCATCGCCGGCACGGCGACGGGGTGGTCGACATCGCGCTCGAGGTCCCGGACGTCGACAAGTGCGTCGCGCACGCGCGCCGGCAGGGTGCCACGGTTCTCGAGGAGCCGGGCGATCTGTCCGACGAGCACGGCACGGTACGGCGGGCGGCCATCGCGGCGTACGGCGACACTCGGCACACCCTGGTCGACCGGACGCGGTACTCGGGCCCGTATCTGCCGGGATTCGTCGACGCCTCGACCACGGTGCAGCGCCCCGCGGATCACCCGAAGCGCCTCTTCCAGGCGATCGACCACGTCGTCGGCAACGTCGAGCTCGGCAAGATGGACGAGTGGGTCGGTTTTTACAACCGGGTCATGGGATTCGCGAACATGGCGGAGTTCGTCGGCGACGACATCGCCACCGACTACTCGGCCCTGATGAGCAAGGTCGTGGCGAACGGCAACCACCGGGTGAAGTTCCCGCTCAACGAGCCCGCGATCGCGAAGAAGAAGTCGCAGATCGACGAGTTCCTCCAGTTCTACGGCGGCGCGGGCGCACAACACATCGCGCTGGCCACCAACGACCTCCTGCGCACCGTCGACCTGCTACGCGCGAACGGCGTGCAGTTCCTCCAGACTCCGGCGTCGTACTACGAGGACCCGGAGCTGCGTGCCCGGATCGGCAAGGTGCGGGTGCCGATCGAGGAGCTGCAGAAGCGCGGGATCCTCGTCGACCGGGACGAGGACGGCTATCTCCTGCAGATCTTCACCAAGCCGATCGGCGACCGGCCGACCGTCTTCTACGAGCTGATCGAGCGGCACGGTTCACTGGGCTTCGGCAAGGGGAACTTCAAGGCGCTGTTCGAGGCCATCGAGCGCGAGCAGGAGCGCCGCGGCAACCTCTGACCCTGACCCGCTGGCCGCTTCCTTCGTGCCGAGATTGCACATCTGGCCGTCTCCTCGTGCCGAGATTGCGCATCTGGCCGTTTCCTTCGCGCCGAGATTGCAGAAGTGGTCGATCTCAGATCGACCACTTCTGCAATCTCGGCGCGAGAGGGCGCGCTAAAGCCGTTGCGGCTCGCCCTCGCAGCACGAGGCCTTGAACTTGCAGTACGGGCAAAGCCAGCGCGTGCGCACCGGCTCGAACTCATGCCCGCAGTTGTCGCACTGGATCATGTTCGCAACGCTACCCGCGTGAATGTGCCGATACGTGCCGCCACGCGTCTGTGACCTAGTCACGGTCGGCGGGCTCGATCCGGCCGGCGACCTCGCCGAGCAGGATCCGGGTGTCGTCCGCGCCGGGTGCGGTCGCGCGCAACACCACCACGTCGCCGTCCTCCAGGAAGCTGCGCTTCGTGCCCGCGAGGTCGAACGGCTCCCGCCCGCCCCACGAGAGCTCGAGCAACGAGCCCCGCTGGCCGGGATCCGGCCCGCTGATCGTGCCGGAGGCGTACAGGTCGCCGGTACGAAGCGACGCGCCGTTCACCGTGAGGTGGGCGAGCATCTGGGCCGGTGACCAGTACATCGTGCGGTACGGCGGCCGGCTCACGACCGTACCGTTGAGCTCGATCTCGACCTCGACGTCGAGACCGGCGGGATCATCGACCGCGAGATAGGGGAGCGGTTCGGGATCCTGTCCCGGCAGGTCGACGTACGCCGAGCTCAGGGCGGCGAGCGGCGTCACCCAGGTCGCGATCGACGTCGCGAACGACTTGGCGAGGAACGGCCCGAGCGGCACGCTCTCCCATCCCTGGATGTCCCGGGCGCTCCAGTCGTTGACCAGCACCACCCCGAACACGTGGTCCGCGAACGCCGCCGTCCCCACGCTCCGGCCGCGCGCGGACGGAGCCCCGACCACGAACCCGAGCTCGGCCTCGATGTCGAGACGCCGGGTCGGCTCGTACGCCGGAGACTCGGCCTGCTCGCTCTTGCGCTGGCCGTTGGGGCGGACGACCGGCGTACCCGAAGGCACAACCGTCCCGGCGCGGCCGTGGTAGCCGACCGGCAGGTGCCGCCAGTTCGGCCGCAACGGCTCGGCGTCCGGCCGGAAGATCCGACCGGTGTTGCTCGCATGATGAAGCGAGCAGTAGAAATCGACGTAGTCGGCGACCTCGAACGGCATGTGCATGACGACCTCCGAGACCGGCTGCAGGAAGGGCTCGACCGTTTCGCGCTCCTCCTCGTCGGTGAGCATCTCGAACAGCCATCCCCGCACCGAGTCCCAAGCCGGGCGGCCGAGCGCCATGAAGGCGTTCAGCGACCGGGTCTCGAAGACATGCGCGCCCTCCAGCATCTCGGAGGCGGCCAGTGGTGCGAGATCGACCACGAAGTCGCCGATCCGGACCCCGACCCGCGGCTCGTCGTCACCGCTGCTGAAGACGCCGTACGGCAAGTGCGTGACGTCGTAGCCGGAACCCTCGGCCCCGGCGACCCAGCTCTTCATCTACCGCTCCCAGGTGTCGAGACCGAGTGCGCTCAGGTCGTCCAGCGGTTCGTGAATGCTGCACGAGCCGAACGACACGAACCACCGACGGGCCGACGCTAGCGCAGTCTCGCCCGTCGTGCGGATACGGGCGGCCACCGTCTCACCGTCGCGTTCGCCGAGGATGGCCGCGACGTCGTCATCGGTGGCTCCGTCCAGGGCCGCCCGGGTGGCGAGTATGACGTTGAGGAACCTGTGGTGCTCGAACCCGGTGTCCGCGGCGGTGTGGCGTACGGCGTGATGCAGCCCGGCGGTGCACTTGAACTCCAGCTCGCGGTCCAGCGCGGCGGAGATCACGGCCGCCAGCTCCTTGTCGGAGGGGAACGCGGACGCCTCGTCGCCGCCGGTGCGGTACTTCATCCGGTGGCCGGATGCGGCGATCTCGTCCAGAGCCGCGAACCAGCCGGCGTCCGGCCGGTCGTCCCCGATGCGGGGTACCTCGATCGACGCGGTGGCCGCGTCGGGCAGGGTCGTGGAGAGCATGGTGCTGATCCGTTGCGCGTTGCGCGCCGGATCGGGCTCGTCCCGCAGGGCGATCTCGACGGTCCGCAGCTCGATCCGGTCGTTGCGGCCGGCCCAGACGAGCGCGGGCTCGATCGCGCCGGCGCCTCCGGTGACCACGACGCCGGTGTCCAGCCGGGTGCCGGCATCCAGGAGCGGGTCGAGCTCGGGCAGTCGCCGGTCGCCGACCAGGAGCGGGCCGACGAGCTCGGCGTACCCGCTCCGCCGATGGGCTCGATGCTCGGTGACCGCCCGAGCCAGCGGAGCGTTCCCCGGCGGGAAGATCGCCGCGTCGTCGATCAGCCCACGCAGCCACCCGGGCGTCGCCGGGCGCGGCGGTACGGGGGCGTCGGCGCTGGTTGACACGGTCGCGACCCTAGCGCATCGTGACAGTGAGCGAACGTACCTATCCGATAAACGAACCTATGGAGAGTCCGATGGCGTACTACCGGCGGCTGGGCGACGTACCCCCCAAGCGGCACACCCAGTTCCGCGACCCGGAAGGGAACCTCCAGTACGAGGAGCTGATGGGGGAGGAGGGCTTCTCCTCGGACGCGTCCCTGCTCCATCACCGCGGGGTGCCTTCGGCGATCGTGGACGCGCGCGCGTGGGAGCTCGCGGACCTGTCGACGACCCCCAACCATCCGCTGACTCCGCGGCACCTGAGACTGCACGACCTGTTCGAGGAGAACGCCTGGAAGGCGCTCGACCCGGTCACCGGAAGGCGGCTCGTGCTCGGCAACGCGGACGTGCGGATCTCGTACGCCGTGGCCGGGGAGGCGTCGCCGTACTACCGCAACGCGATCGGCGACGAGTGCGTGTTCGTCGAGGACGGCGCGGCCACGGTCGAGACGGTATTCGGGGTTTTGCAAGCACGCAAGGGAGATTACGTCGTCGTACCTCGGGCCACGACGCATCGCTGGTTGCCCGATCCGGATGCCGGGCCGCTCCGCGTCTACGCGATCGAGGCGAACAGCCACATCGCCCCGCCGAGGCGCTACCTCTCGCGGTTCGGCCAGTTCCTGGAGCACTCGCCGTACTGCGAGCGCGACCTGCACGGGCCGGACGAGCCGCTGGTGTACGAGGGCGAGGACGTCGAGGTGCTGGTGAAGCACCGGGGCAACGGGCCGAGCGGCATCGTCGGCACCCGGATGACCTACGCCACGCACCCGTTCGACGTGGTCGGCTGGGACGGCTGCCTGTACCCGTACACCTTCAACGTCTCGGACTTCGAGCCGATCACGGGCCGGGTCCATCAGCCGCCGCCGGTGCACCAGGTGTTCGAGGGCCACAACTTCGTGGTGTGCAACTTCTGCCCTCGGAAGGTCGACTACCACCCGCTGTCGGTCCCGGTGCCGTACTACCACTCGAACGTCGACTCCGACGAGGTGATGTTCTACGTCGCCGGTGATTACGAAGCACGCAAGGGATCCGGCATCAACGTCGGCTCGGTCTCGCTGCATCCGGGTGGGTACGCCCACGGGCCGCAGCCGTCGGCGATCGAGGCCTCGCTGGGTGCGGAGTACTTCGACGAGCTGGCGGTCATGGTGGACACCTTCCGGCCGCTGGAGCTGGGCGAGGGCGGCCGGGCCGTGGACGACGGGGTCTACGCGTGGACCTGGGCCGGCCGTGGGCCGTCGGACAGTGGGACCGGCGAGGGCGTCTACTCGATCGGCTGACAGACTTTCTTCTTCGTGCCGAGATTGCACATCTGGTCGACCAGATGTGCAATCTCGGCACGAAAACAGTGGGCACGGGACTGGGACTTTAGGTAACTCCTCGTTGTTGGAACGCTCGTGAATTACCTAGACCTCAAGCCCTCCGCCCTCCGGGATCACCCCGACGGGTCGCCGCCATATTCCGGGTCGGGTGGGGGCGGTTCCCGGATGTCGCCACCGTGCACGGGCCGGGATGCTCGGTCGTGAGTCGCCGACCATTCGAGACCAGCCCGGAGGCCCGTCATGAGAAGACCAGCCCTGCACCGACTCGCCGCGATCGTCGCCGTTCCGGCCGTGGTGGCGGCCGCCGCCCAGCCGGCGGTCGCGACCGGTGTCGCCACCAAGGACCGATCCGCCCCGACGGAGCGCGGGGACACCGCGTCTCTCGTGGACGTTGTCGGTACGCCGGACGGGTTCACCCTGCCGGAGTCCGTCCCGCCGGGTATGACGACGTTCCGGGTCACGACCAGCGACCCGAACGGTATCCGGCTCGGCCTGTTCAGGCTCAACGACGGGGTCGACCTGGACCGGTTCCTCGTCCACCTGGTGCAGTCGATCGCCGGTGAGGGTGAGGAGCAGATCTCGGCTGGGCGGGCGGTCATGCGCGAGGCCGGGATGCTCGGCGGGGAGGCCACGGTGGCCGGTGAGCGTGCCGCGTTCACCCAGTTCCTGCGTCCCGGCCGCTACCACCTCATCGACTACGAGGATATCGAGGACGGCGACGCGGACGGACCGGTCGCGGTCGAGGAGCTGACCGTGACCGGCGAGTTCCACCCGGGGTCGCCGCCGTTGCCGGACGAGGCGATCACCATGGTCGACACTCCTGACGGACCCCGCTACCGGGCGCCGCGTGTGCTGTCCGGCGACTCGGCGATCCTGGTCACCAACCTGACCGAGCAGGTGGACGAGGCCATCTTCATGCGGGTCCGGCCGGGTACCACGCGCGCGGACGTACAGGGGTTCTTCGAGGCGCTCGACCGCGACGAGGGGCCGCCCGAGTACCCGTTCGTCGGCCTGCCGCACGGCATGCCGGTGATCTCCCCCGGTCACGCGGAGATCATCCAACCGGATCTGCCGCGCGGCAGGTACGCCCTGATCACCTGGGTCCCCGACCTCGACGACGGCGGCATGCACGCCGCCGACGGCATGCACACCCTGGTGACGGTCCGTTGAGCCGGACGCCGGGCACGGCTACCGCACCCGGGCCGTCAGCTTCACGCGAGGACCAGCTCGATCCCTCCGTCTCGCAGCACCTCGAGGGTCGCGGGGTCCGCATCCTTGTTGGTCACGACGCCGGAGATCTTCTCGGGTCCGCACACGTTCAGAACCTCCACACCGGGGAACTTCGACGAGTCGGCGAGGACCACGACGCGCTGCGACGACTCGATCATGGCGCGCTTGACCGGGACCTCCATGCTCGTCGTGTCCGCGATCGAGCCGTCCGGGCGGATGCCGCTGGTCCCGAGGAAGCAGATCGTGGCGCGGATCCGGGTGAGGGCCTGCTCGGTCAGCCCGCCGACCATCGAGTTGTAGTTCTTGCGGACCACGCCTCCGAGCACGATGAGCTCCACGACGTCGTCGTCACGGAGCTCGTCGATGACCGCCAGGCTCGAGGTGATCACGGTGATCCGCCGCCCTCGCAGGTGACGCGCGAGCAGTGCGGTCGTCGTCCCGATGTCCACCAGCACGACGTCGCCGTCGGACACCAGCTCGGCAGCGCGCTCGGCGACGCGCGACTTCTCGGGCCGGTGCTGCCGCTCCACGTCGCTGAAGGGCACGCGGTCCGGCTCGATGCTCCCGCCGCCGCGCACCCTGCGGAGCCGACCCTCGGCGCTCAGGGCGTTGAGGTCGCGACGGATCGTGGAGAGGGAGACCCCGAACTGGTCGGCGAGCTCCTCGACCGTGACCTCGCCGTCAGCGCGCAGCGCGTCCAGGATTTTGGCCTGTCGCGTTGCTGTCAGCATGTCCACCGAGCGTAGCAGTCAACTCCGCGCATGGCGTGACGCACGAACGATCACGAGACGCTCGGTCAGGCGCTTCAGGACCTGCTCGACGGACGTGGGCGGACCGTGCCGCTCGGACTGGCCTTCGTCCAGGGGCAGTACTCACAGGGCACCGCGTTGCTGGCCGCCGGTGCAGTGCTTGTGGCGCTGCCGGTGGTGTTGCTCTCCGTGTTCTGCGGCGGCACTGCATCAAGGGAATGCGCGAGGGCGCGGTCCGGGAGTGATCCCGAGTCGCGATCGTGACTGAATGTGCGTCACAGAACGCTTGCGAGTGACTGAAGATGCGTGATATTGCTTAATGTATGGGCTTGCGGGGGAAACCGTTCCGTGCGACGTCAGCCGCACATCTGACCCAACGGAGGGCGGAATGAAGCGAAAGCACGCATCAGCCTGGGTCGCCGTGGTGGCGGTCTGCGGACTTGTCGGTGGCGTCGGGGCGGCAGCAGGGGCGGTGCCCTCGCCGCTCGACGTGGGCGACCCGTCGGTCGCCGTCGAGACCGAACGCCAGAAGATCGACATCATGGGCATCTGGGCCCACCCGGACGACGACGCCGGCTTCACGACCCCGTGCGGCGTCTGGCACGACCGTTACGGCGTGCGGTGCGGCATCATCATGGCGACCCGCGGCGAGGGTGGGTCGAACTCGGTCGGTCCCGAGGCGGGCCCGGACCTCGGCCTCCGGCGAGAGAACGAGGACCGCACGTCGCACGTCCGGTCCGGCACGCTCGACATCTTCAACCTGGACCGCGTCGACTTCTACTTCAACACCTCGGCGCCGCTGACCGCGCGGGTCTGGGACGCCGAGGATACGCTGCGCCGCACGGTGCGCATCATCCGCGAGACGCAGCCCGAGGTCCTCGTGGGGAGCAGCCCCGCGCCGCGCGGGCACGGCAACCACCAGTACGCGCAGGGCCGCATGGTCTGGGAGGCCGCCGCCGCGGCCGCCGACCCGATGATGTTTCCCGAGCAGCTCACCGGGCTCGGTGCGGTCGAACCCTGGCAGGTGAAGAAGGTCCTCGCCGGCGGCATGACGACGGGAACGGGCGGCACGGAAGGCCCGAACTGCCTCGCGGGATTCGTTCCCGACCCGGCCAACCCGTTCACGGTCGTGGGCACCTGGACCGGGTATGACTCGCCGTTCACCTGGGCCGAAGGCAATCTCGCCGGGCAGCCCGGTGGATCGCCGAAGACCTGGGCGCAGGTCGGGCGCGAGGGCGCCCGCGCGCACCCCACGCAGGCCCGGACCATGGTCACCGACCTCGTCGAGCCGACCTGCCAGCGCTACGGCGTATCGGAGTCCATCGTCCCGATGCAGCCGAACGGCACGGACGCCTCGACCAACGATGACGCCGTCCTGTACGGGGCAGTGGTCGCCGACCCCGGCGGCATGCCTCTCGGGTCGGTCTTCTCCGTCGAATCCGACGGATACTTCCAGGCTGCCGGCGAGCCGTTCGACGTCACGGTCACGACGCGGTCCGGTGACGGCGACCTGCCCGGCGGCGAGGTGAGCCCCGAGGTACCGGACGGGTGGACGGTGTCCGACCCCGTCGTTGTGGAGAGCATCTCGGACGATGCCGACACCAGCGCGTCGTTCGTCGTCACACCCACCGCCGACGCCGACCCGGCGCGCTACCGGATCGGTGCGCACTTCGCCGGCGGCGGTGTCACGGCGTACAACGACACGCGACTCGAGCTCGTGCCCCCGGTCGAGGGTCGCTTCCAGCGCACCGGGAACGCCGCGGAGTACGACGCGTGGACGATGGCCAACGACGCCCACGTCGGTGGGCGGTCGGAGGCGATAGGTTCGATCGGCGCCGGTGAGTCGATCACCGTCCCGGTCGAGGTCACCAATCGCAGCGGCGGACCACAATCCGGCGACGTCACGCTGGACCTTCCCGAGGGTTTCGTGGCCGACACGGGAACCCAGCCGTACGCCGGCCTGGCCGCGGGTGAGACCACGACGGTCGACTTCGTCGTGACCCACACCGACCCGTCCGACCCGGGCAGCCGGAACGAGACCTTCTCCGTCACCACGACGTCGGGCCTCGGGACCTCGTCCGACGACATGAACATGTTCGTGGTCCCGACCGTCGTCATCCCGGAGCTCGGCGCGGCGCCGGTCGTCGACGGCGCAGGCGACGACTACGCCGGTACGGCGATCGACGTCTCGACCCGGTGGGAGGGTCGTCCGTGCGGCCCCGACGGCACCGACTGCGGCGAGGGCAGCACGGCCCAGCTCGGCTGGTTCGACGACGCGTTCTACGCGCACGTGCGGGTCACCGACGACGTCGCCGGCTCGGCGGCCACTCCGGAGCGCTGCTTCGGCCACTGGCTGGTGGACTCCGTGGAGCTGCTGCTCGACCCGCGCGGCGACTCCCCGGACACGTCGACGACGTTCAAGCTCGGCATGTTCCCCTTCACGGACGACCCCGAGGGGACCAACGGCAACGGACCGGACGGCCCCTGCTGGTCGCGTGACGCGGACAACCACCAGGGCTTCTCGACGGGGCCGCTCGCGGACACGGTCGAGCAGGCGCCGAACGCCCCCGGGGTTGAGGTGGCGGTGTCGCTCGAGCGCGACGCGTCCGGCGCCTACGCCGGCGGTGGCTACACCATCGAGGTGAAGGTCCCGCTCGAGGACCTGCCGGCGGCCGTCGGTCCGACGAGCTCGGTTCCACAGGGCGACGGGTCGGCGAACACGGTCGACCCGACGTACCTGGGCCTGAACGTCACGCCGTACGACTCTGACACGCAGGACTTCATCGGCAAGACCCGCACGGCCTGGTCCGCCTTCGGCACCCAGCAGGCGGAGCCCCCCCGGTGGGGTCACGCGTACCTCGACGGGTACGCCCCGCCGGCAGGGCGGCCCATCGAGCCGTCGTCGGCAATCCTCCCTGACACGGCGCTGCAGGGCGTGGAGTCGCCGCAGACGATCTACCAGTCGGCGGCCCGCGGCGGCACGATCTCCGGTGTGCAGCCGAGCGATGCCATGAGCGTGGAGTCGGTGAAGATCAAGAAGGACAAGGTTCGTATCGCCTACCGGACGTCGGAGCCGGGGGCGGTCCGCGCCTTCCTCTGGACGGGCGACCCCACCTTCATCCCGGTGTGGACGTCGAGCTGCCCGGGTGACGTCTACGGGTTCGAGGCGTGCTCCGTCGACGACGGCGCAGCGCCACCGTGGGCGCCAGACATGAGTGGCCGCCTGCTCGGGACGGTCACCGCCGAGGTCGACGCCGGCAGCGGAAAGGTCGCGGTCCCGCTCGACGCGGACGCCCGCACGGCCCTCGGCGAGGACAGCCTCGTGCTCGTCTCCTTTGCGGAGGCGCCGTCCGAGGACGCCGCGCCGGGCGACGGGGTGAACGCCTGGAGCTTCCCGGTCGAGCAGCGGGTGCCGGCGCAGGTCGGAGAGGGAGGCTGACGGGAACGCTGATACCGCAACAGAGCCGGCGCGGACGGGTACCACCCGTCCGCGCCGGCTCTGTCGTGTTCCTGCCGCTGGTCACACCTGGCAGGCCTTGCAGGAGCTGGGCCGGCGCGCTCGTCAGCCTCTGACTGCGCCCTCGATCATTCCCCGGATGAAATGCCGCTGAGCCGCCACGTAGACGGCGACGACCGGCAGGGCCACCAGCACGGCGCCGGCGGCCAGCAACGACGTACCCGCGGTGTACTGACCCTTGAAGTTGGACAGCCCGAGAGGTGCGGTGCGCAGCGCCTCGTCCTGAATCATCACCAGGGGAAGCAGGAACTCGTTCCACGTCCACATGAACACCAGCATCACCATCGTGATCACCGCCGGACGCCCCATCGGGAGCAGGATCGACCACAGGATCCGGAAGTGCCCGGCGCCGTCCATCCGGGCCGCCTCGACGACATCGCGGGAGGCGCTGCGGAAGTACGCCCGCATCCAGAACGTCCCGAACGCCAGCGACTGTGCGACCTGCGGGAAGATCAGCGACACGTAGCTGTTGGTCAGATCCAATGACCGCAGGTCGAAGTAGAGCGGCACCACGACGGCCTCGCTGGGAACCATCATTCCCAACAGCAGCAGGTAGAACAGCACGTTGGAGCCCGGGAAGCGCATGGTCCCGAACGCGTAGCCGGTCAGCGATGCGAGTACGGCACTGATCAGTACGACGGAGACCGCGACGATCGCGCTGTTACCCAGATAGCTGCCGAAATTTCCTTCCTCCCAAGCCGCCGCGAAGTTTTCGAAATGCAGTCCGCCGCTCGCTCCCACGGTCTCCGGGCGAAGCGCGGTGAAGACGATGAGTACGACGGGGTAGAGCGCGAACGCACCGGCCAGTGCCAGGATGACGTACCCGCTGGCGCGTTCCAGCCGGATGGACCCGGTCCGCGCACTCATCGGTCGGCCCCCTCGGCGACCCGGGTGATCGCGATCGTCGCCGCCAGGATCACCGCGGTGAGGAGGAGCGCGAGCGTGACCGCGGACCCGACCTCGCCGTCTTGGAACGCTCGCTTGTAGACCTCGTACGACGGGACCGTCGTCGCCGTACCCGGGCCGCCGCCGGTCATCACGTACACCAGGTCGAACGTGCGCAACGCGGCCACGATGGTCAGGGTCAGCGCGACCGCGATCTCGCCCCGCAGCGCGGGAAGGCCCACCACCAGGAACTCACGCACCGGACCGGCACCGTCCAGCCGGGCCGACTCGTACAGCTCGCGCGGAACCTTCGACAGCCCCGCGAGGAAGAGCACGAGGCACAAGCCGGTGCCCACCCAGGTGCCGACGAGCCCGACCGCGGGCAGCGCGTAGTCGCTCTCGCCGATCCACGCGTGCGCGAGCGCGTCCAGTCCGAGCGCGCGGAGCAGCTCGTTCAGCGGACCGTCGGGAGCGTAGATGTCCCGCCACGCGATGGCGACGACCACCAGCGTCACCACCTGGGGGAGGAACAGCACGGTGCGGAAGAAACCCAGCCCCCGCAGCCCGCTTCCGGTGCTGACCCCCCGGGCCATCAGCCCGGCGAGGGCCATGCCGATCACGATGGGTACGGCGGAGTAGAAGGCCAGGAGCACGAGCGAGTGCACGAACGGCGACCGTAGCCCCGGGTCGGTGAACACCGCCCGGTAGTTGTCCAACCCGACCCACACCCCGAGGGACAGGCCGTCCCACTCGTAGAACGACAGCCCGACCGCGCGTACCAGCGGCCACAACATGAAGCCGGCGAAGATCAGGAAGCCCGGCAGGATGTACAGATAGGCGACCGCCCGGGGCTCGCCCGGTGGCCCCGAGCCGCGCCGCCCTGCCCGCCGCCGCGCCCCGACCGCCGGCGGTTCGGAGACCACCGCGCGCCGAGGCGCGGTTGGCGTGCCGGCGGACCCGTGGCTGTCAGTCTGCACTGCCTGCCGTGAACTCGGTGTAGTCCTCTTCCAGCGACCCCAGGAAGTCGTCGGTGTTCATCTCTCCGCCGGTGACATCCTGCACCCCGGCGGCCAGCAGGTCGTATGCGTTCGGCGTACCCCAGTCGAGATAGGGGACCACCGCGTCCTGCGACGTCGCGGTCGCCCACGCGTCGAACACCTCAGCCTGGGCGCCCGACACGTCCTGCTCACCGGCATCGACCACCGGAAGGTTGCCGGCCTCGGTCGTCCGCTGCATCGCGTCGGAACTGGTGATGAAGTCGATGTACGCCGCAGCGGCATCGGCATTCTCGCCGGCCTCGGTGACGGCGAACGGGAGCCCGGTGCCGCCGGTGACCGTGAGCTCGCCGGTCTCGCCGACCGGCGGGAGCATGAAGCCGAGATCGTCGCCCAGCGCGGCCTCCAGGTCGGCGAGCAACCAGGTGCCCGAGATCAGAAACACGCCTTCACCCTGCGCGAACTGCTGCCAGGACGGGTCGTATCCGAGCCCGTTGAAGCCGTCGGTGAAGTATTCCTTCTGTACCCAGTCCTGCAAGGTGTTCGCCGCCTGAACGTTGCCCTCGGACGTCCAGGATCCGCCCTCGACACCGAACCCCAGGCTGCTGATCTCCTCCTTGTCCACGAACTGGTTCTGCATGAAGCCGAACTCGTGGATTCCGGGCCACTGGTCGAGGTTGCCGTACTGGATCGGCAGTTCACCCGCCTGCTTGGCCTCCGCCAGCGCGGCCTCGAAGTCGGCCAGCGTCTCGGGCGGCTGGATCCCCAGTTGGTCGAGCTTCGCCTTGTTGTACCAGACCCCGACGATCTCGCCGGCCTGCGGAAGGCCGTACAGGTTGCCCTCGCCGAACAGCTCGCCGTCTTCGGAGTACGACGAGACCGCGCGGATCGACTCCGGGAACCGATCCGTCCAGCCGTACGCCTCGGCGTACGGGTCGAGCGGGCGAAGCAGCCCCGCGGACACGAACGCGCCCATGTCGGACCGGCTGTTGTTCGCCTGTACGACGTCGGGGGCGTCCTCGTTCGTGATGGCGAGACGCAGGCTCTTCCGCAGGTCGTCGAACGAGCGCGAGACCCGTTCGATGGTGATGTTCGGGTAGGCCTCCATGAAGGCGTCGTTGAGCTGGTTGATCTGCCTCGCCTGGCCGCCGCGGACCTCCTGGTCCCAAACGGTGAGCGTGATGTCGCCCATGTCGGCGACGTTCGTCTCCACATCGGAGGGGGTCGGCTCGGCGCCGCTGCTGTCGTCGTCGTCGTCGCCGCCGTCGCTGCCCGGGGCGCATGCCGCGAGCAGCAGCACCGTCGACACGAGGATCCCCGCCCTCGTCACGAAATTGCGACGTATTGCACTGGTCATCGAGACTCCTCTTTCGACGGTTCTGCGGAGTGCGGTAGTGGTGGGGTCGGCAGCGGGCGGAGGCCAATGGTGGCCGACGCCCGGGAGACCGCCCGGGGTGTCCCGGCGGGGATCGCCTCGTCCAGGAACTCGTAGTCGCGCGCCATCCGCGCCTGCTCGCGCGCGTCGTGCCACCAGGTGGCCACCTCACCCCATCCGGGTGCGGAGAGGGCGCCGCCGAAGTCGCGCACCGAGAGCGCGGCGCACAGGTTCGCGAAGCGCAGCCGCTGCTGGAGGGGCCAGTCGTTCAGCGTTCCGACCATCAGCCCGGCGAGGAACACGTCGCCGGCGCCGGTCGGATCGAGCGCCTCGACCCGGACGCTGGGGGCCCACGCGGTCTCGCCGGTCGTGTTGTCGGCGGCGAACGCACCGGCGCTCCCGTTGGTCACGACCGCCAGCGGCACCCAGTCGCGGATCCGCTCCAGCGCCGCGCCGGGCGAGGCCGTACGGGTGTACGCCATCGCCTCCTCGGCATTGGGGACGAACCCGTGCACTCCGCGCAGGCGGTCGCGGAGCATATCGGTGTCCCACGTACCGGAGTGGTCCCAGCCGCAGTCGGCGAACGCCAGGCTGCCGTCCGTGATCGCCTTGCCGAGCCAATCGGGACGTTCGAGGCCGAGGTCGGTGAAGCAGGCCCGGCTCATGGGCGGGGAGCTGGCCAACCGGGCCAGGGCCACTGGGGCCGGGTGCTCGTGGGTGACCATGGCCCGGTCGTCGTCGAAGGCCAAGGAGACGGTCACCGGGGAGTGCCAGCCCTCGAACCGGCTGGAGTGCGAGAGGTCGATCCCCTCCGCCTCCTCCAGGAGGGTCCAGCAGTATTCACCGTACGCGTCACCGCCGAACGCGGCCGCAAGGCAGGTGCGCAGGCCGAGTCGCGAGCAAGCCACGGCGAGATTCGCCACCCCGCCGGGGCTCGAGCCCATCCCATCGGTCCACACCTCATGGCCGCCGCTGGGGGCGTTCAGCATCCCGGTGAAGATGATGTCCAGAAACACGGTGCCGGACAGAAATATGTCGCACTCGTGTGGGGGCGTCCCGGCCACTGCCACCTCCTCATCATAGATTCTGATCCATTCTGCTCGCTCTTGGCAAGAGATGCTTGAAGTTGACTGATATTGTCGTGCCGTGCTGCCGCAGCGACGCTACGACCGGATCCTCGACACGGTACGTGCCGAGGGGCCGGTCGAGGTGCGCGTGCTCGCCGAGCTGCTCCACGTCAGCGAGGCCGCCGATCTGTCAGGCGGTTCGTGCGCTCTGGCGCACCGCTCGCCTGACATGGGTGCGGAGGCGGCGCTGGCATGAGGCTGACCATCCTCGGGGGTGGGGGCTTCCGAGTGCCGCTGATCTACCGCGCGTTGGGCGAGGACGACGAGCTCGGCGTGTCCGAGCTGGTGCTGTACGACGTCGACGTACGCCGGTTGGACAGCGTCCACGCGGTGCTGAAGCACATCGCCGCCGGAGTGACCGGACGCGCCCCTGCGGTGCGGCTGACCACCGACCTGCGCGACGCGCTCACCGGTACGGACTTCGTCTTCTCCGCCATCCGGGTGGGCGGCCTGGCGGGCCGGGTGTGTGACGAGCGCGCCGCGATGTCGGAGGGCGTCCTCGGCCAGGAGACCACGGGCGCCGGCGGCATCTGCTTCGGGCTGCGCACGATTCCGGAGGCTCAACGTGTCGCCTCCGCGATTCGGGACGTCGCCCCGGAGTCGTGGCTGATCAACTTCACCAACCCCGCGGGCATGGTGACCGAGGCGATGAGCGCGATCCTCGGCGACCGGGTCGTCGGCATTTGTGACTCGCCGGTCGGCCTGTTCCGGCGGGTGTCGAGGGTGCTCGGCATCGACGTCGACCGCGCGGAGTTCGACTACGCCGGGCTCAACCACCTCGGCTGGCTGAACGGCGTACGCGTGGACGGCCAGGACCTGCTCCCGGCGCTCCTGGCCGACTCCGAACGGCTGCGGCAGATCGAGGAGGGGCGGCTGTTCGGGCCGCAGTGGCTGCGCGCGCTGGGGTCGATCCCGAACGAGTACCTGTGGTACTGGTACTTCCGCTCCGACGCGGTGGCCGCTGAGCAGTCCGCGGCCGAGACCCGCGGCGAGTTCCTGCTCCGCGAGCAGCGGGCGTTCTACACGGACCCTCCGGCCGACGACCGGGAGGTCGATCCGGCGGTGGCCTACGCCCGATGGGACGAAATCCGGCGGCAGCGGGAGGAGTCGTACATGGCCGAGGGCCGCCGGGCCAGCGGTGCGGGCGAGCGCTCGGACGCCGACCTCGAGGGGGGCGGCTACGACCAGGTCGCACTGGCGCTGATGCGCGCGGTGGCCCGCGACCGTCCGGCGACGCTCGTGCTCAACGTACGCAATCGGGGCATACTTCCGTTCCTCGACGACGACGCCGTGGTGGAGGTGCCGTGTCGCGTGGACGCCGAAGGACCGCGGCCGCTGGGGGTCGGTCCGCTGGACCCGCACGCGCGCGGGCTGGTCACGACGGTGAAGGACGTCGAGCGTACGACGATCGAGGCCGCCAACCGGGCCTCCCGTGAGCTGGCCGTACGCGCCCTGGCGGTGCACCCGCTCGTTGGCTCGGTGTCCGTCGCCCGGCGGATCCTGGAGAGCCAGACCGCCCGGCTGCCGGAGCTGCGCCGCGTCTTCGACGGTTGATCCCCCCAGTCGCGCCGAGATTGCACATCTGGTCGACCAGATGTGCAATCTCGGCGCGAGTATCGCGGTGTCTAGGCGTCGCGGCGGGCCATGAGCAGCCCGGCGACGATCGCGAAGACCACGATGTAGATCGACAGCACGGTCACCGACTGCGTACCAGTGAGGACGTCGGTGATTCCCGGCGCGCCACCCGGCTCGCCGGCCGATGCCGACCCGACCGCGAACGCGAGCGAGCCGGCCGCCGTACCCGGAAAGACCTCCGTGACCGACTCCAGCGGACCGAGCAGGCCGGCGACACCGCGCACGAGGTTCTCCACGACCATCACCCACACCAGACCGAGCCCCACCGACACCGCCGGACTCTTCGCGACGATGCCCACCAGCGCGCCGGCCACACCCCACATCACGATGATCAGCATGGCGGCTCCGAGCCCCTCGGCAAGAGTGCCCACCGCCGGCCAGGCCAGGTCCTGGGACTCGATCGTCGTCAGGACCGAGCTAGCGGCCAGGCTGACAAGCAGCGTCAGTACGGCGGTAATGGCGAACACCACAACGAGTGCCAACAGAGTCCCGCCGAGTGTGGTCAGCCGACCGGGTCCGGTGGTGAACAGGGTCTTCCACGTGCCCCAGCCGTAACC
>WHTJ01000077.1 GCA_009377795.1 Propionibacteriales bacterium
CGTTGCCCAAAGGGGCGCGCTGGGCCATGCGCGACAACCGCGGCTCCTGATCTCCAGCCCCGGGGCACCCGGCCCGAGGTCTCTCACCGCGCGTGCGTTGATGGCCGGAACCGGCCCGGGCGACACAGTCCGCTTCCATGAGCAGCCAGGCCGTGACCGAGCAGACCACCTCCGACGCGCGCCCGTCCCGGGACACCTCCCGCGCGAGGTTCGCGCCCGTGTGGCGCGCCCGCGCCGCCCGGCGCCTCACCGGCGCCGTCGTCGTCGCCGACCGCGACCGCCGGCTGGTGGTTCCGGCAGGCGCTGGTCGCGGCAGCGACGGTGGCCGGGATCCGGGGCCGGGCCGAGGTGAAGGTCAAGGTCCCCTCGGCGCGGGACTCCGGCGCCGACGTGGAGACCGCTGCCGCGTGGGCGGCCGTCGACGCGCTGCTCGAGGCCGCTGAGACGCCCGCAGACGCCGCGCTGCTGCGGTCGGTCTCCGACCAGATCGATGGGGCCCGTCCGCACGACGAGCAGTTCACCGACACCCACTCCGACATACCCTCAACGCGACACCGATCGTCCCTGGAGGCGTTGTGGGGTGCTGCGGGGCTGGAGCGCAAGAATGGGTGGACGCTGGCCGAACGCGCTGGTGAGGTGGTTCCGGATGGGATGCAGCGGTTGCTGCGCCGGGCGGACTGGGACGTCGACGGGGTTCGCGATGACGTGCGCGACTACGTCATCGAGCGGCTGGGCGAGTCGGCTGGGGTGTTGATCGTCGACGACACCGGTTTTGTGAAGAAGGGCACTGGTTCGGCGGGAGTGCAGCGACAGTACTCCGGCACGGTTGGGCGGATCGAGAACTGCCAGATCGGGGTCTTCTGCGCCTATGCCAGCCGGGCTGGGCATGCGTTGATCGACCGAGAGTTGTACGTGCCGGAGTCCTGGACCTCTGACAGGACCCGGTGCCGGGCTGCGGGTATTCCGGATGAGGTCGAGTTCACGACAAAGCCGGTGCTGGCCCAGACCATGCTGGCCCGAGCCTTCGACGCCGACCTGCCGTTCTCATGGGTGACCGCGGACGAGGCCTATGGGCAGGTGAAGTACCTGCGGGTCTGGCTCGAGCAGCACGACGGCGCCTATGTGCTGGCCACTCGCTGCAACGACGATGTGTTCACCGCCGACGGCCGCAGCGGCCGGGCTGACGAGCTCGTCGCCGGACTCTCGGTACGAGCATGGCGCCGCCTCTCGGTCGGGGCCGGGGCACATGGACCGCGGCTGTATGACTGGGCGCGGCTGCCGATCCGGATCGCCTGGGCACCCGGGCGCGGGCACTGGCTGCTGGCACGACGGTCGATCAGCGACCCGACCGAGATCGCCTACTACATCTGCTACGGCCCCCGCCGCTGCAGCCTCGCCGACCTCGCCGACCTCGCCGGCGTCGCCGGCTCCCGCTGGCGGGTCGAGGAATGCTTCCAGCAGGCCAAGAACGACGCCGGGCTCGACCACTACCAAGTCCGGTCCTGGCGAGCCTGATACGCCCACATCACCTTGTCCATGCTCGCCCTCGCCTGGCTGGCCGGAACGAAAACCCTTGCCACAAAAGGGGAGCCGGCACCAGCGACCAAGACGTAATCGACTACACGCTACCCGAGATCCGTCGCCTACTCGTGCATCTCATCCTGCGACACGCCCCCGAACCCGACCACGTCTGGGCATGGTCAACCTGGCGCCGACGACGCCAACACCAAGCCCGCCAATGCCACTACCGACGACGAGGCCACTACCTACAAGTGCCGTTGCAGTATTGATTTACGAAAGTCAGACACACGTCACCCCTTGAAACGCCGGGTTCGCTCGGTGCGGGCTTGCTCGGTCGGCAGGCGCTCCGTGCTGCTCGCGTCGTAGAACCCGTGGCAGTACGCCGTCTGCTCCGGCGGGCAGCGTTGCCGTGGCGAGTATAGGTGAACCGGGTGGCCAGGTACGCGTTACTGTCGTGACATGTTCACCTGGCGCAGGCTGGAGCCGGCCGACTTCACGATGCTCGCCGGCTGGCTGGCATTGCCCGCTGGTGGAACCACGAGTACACGCCGGAGGCGGTGGCACGCGACTTCGGGCCGACCGCACGCGGTGAAGAACCGTCGGAGGATATCGTCGCGGAGCTGGACGGCGAGCCGTTCGGGTTGGTGCAGCGCTCCCGGCTCGCGGACTACCCGGACTACCTCGCCGAGTTCGCGGCGTACGTCGACGTGCCCGACGATGCGGTCACCATCGACTACCTGGTCGGCGACCTCGGCCGGGTGGGGCAGGGACTCGGCTCCAGGATGATCGCGTCAATCGTGGCGCGTACCTGGACGGACTATCCGTCGGCACCTGCGGTGCTGGTCGCTGTCGTGGCAGCCAACCGGGCTTCCTGGCGGGCGTTGGAGAAGGCCGGAGCGACCAGGATCGCGACCGGCGACATGGAGCCCGAAAACCCGGTCGACGACAGGCGGCACTACATCTACCGGTTCGAACGTCCGAACAGTCCTGGCGTCACTCGATCCGTGCCGTGACGGGCGTGCCTAGCTCGATCGTCCGCCCGACCGTGCACAGCTGGTCGTGCGAGGTCGCGGCAATCTTGGGCAGCACCGCTCGTGCCGCGTCGCCGTCCGATCCGGCGGGGAAGGCGATGCGGCACGTCACCTCGATGTCGACCAGCCGGTTGCCGTCCGCGTCCTTGACCTTGTCTGCGGCGACCTCGACCTCGAACCGGTCTGGTTCGGCCCGCCGCGAGGTGACGGCGTCGACGTCGATCCCGGTGCATGCGCCGAGCAAAGCCAGCAGCAGCTCACCCGGGCTGAATTCCCGCGTCGACGCCCGTGCCGATCGAGACCGTTCCGCCGCGTGCGTTGGTCGCAGTGAACCGACCGTCACCGGTACGCGCGACCGTGACCTGGCGCTTGCTCCGTTCCTCTGTCATGAGCCCACCCTCGCACGCAATGCTGGGTCTCAGGGGCGTCCCGCCTCGAACGCCGAACGCGCAGCAGTTTCGAAGCGTCGACTCACGACACAGGGGTGAGCCATCGAGCGAGCGCAGGGTCGCGGTGCACTCGCTGCTCGAGAGTCGATTGTTGCTCTGAGCTCAGCTCCGGCAAAGGGCTGCGGGTGTGGCCGCCTGGCAGACCACGGAGTGTCAGCAGGTACTTTGCGGCTGCGACATACGGAAGACCCACGAGTGTGGACTGCAGTCTCGCCGCAGTGAGCTGGAGGTCCCGCGCTTCGCCGAGCTCTCCCTTTCCGTAGGCGGCATATATCGCGGTGAACAGGTCTGGGACGACGTTCGCCATTGTTGAGACGGCACCGGCGGCACCCATGACGAGCGCGCCGAGGATGATGACGTTGTTGCCCGTGAATACCTGAATCTTGTCCGTGAGGGCGAAGTAAGTGGTGATCCTGCCCAGTGAGTCGCCGGTATCCTTGATCCCTCGAATGCAAGGCACCTCCGCGATCAGTCGGCGGGTCACGTCGAGTCCGAGACTGTACCCAACCCGATCCGGGTTGTCGTAGAGGTAGTGGTCGAGTTCCGGGGCGGCATCGGATAGCTGACGATAGTGTTCGTAGATGCCGGTCTCGGTGTAGTTGAAGAACAAGGGTGGGATGGCGGCCACCGTACGCGCTCCGGCGGAGGCCGCCACCGAGACGAGGCTCGCGGCAGTTGTCGTGTCGGCCGCGCCGCAGTGGACGGCGACGGGTAGCTTTCCGGCGACTCGAGCGAGCACGTGCTCGACGAGCTTGCCGCGTTGTGTCGTGGACAGCAGCAGCCCTTCCCCGGAAGTCCCGAGGACGAACAGTCCGTGCACGCCGCGTTCGACCTGGAAGTCGACGAGTGCGTCGAGCGCAGGAGTGTCCACCTCGCCGGCCCGGTCGAGAGGCGTGACGAGTGCAGTAATGATGCCCTCGGTGAGCGGTGGTGCGACCTGCTCGTTCATGTCGGCCTGATCCGACCCTTGAGATCCATCGCCCGGCGTACTCGGTCTTGCGCCACTGACCGCGCTGCCTCGTGGGTTCCGACATCCCGACGGGCCGCCTCTTCGAGCACCGTTTGCGTGTTGGTTCGAAGCTTGGTGGAGATCTCGTTGAATACAACGGCAGGATCGGGACGGAACGCGGAGTACCTGGCATCCATGGCGAAGCCGGCGGCCACCACCCCACCGGCGTTGGCGATGAAGTCGGGGACAACGGTGATTCCGCGGTCGGCGAGTACGCGCTGAGCGCCGCTGGACGTGGGCAGGTTCGCGCCTTCGACGACGATAGTGGCCGTGGTATGTGCGGCAATGTCCTCGTCGATGACGTCCTGGGTGGCCGCAGGGACGAGGACGTCGGTCGGCACGCGTAGTTCCGCACCCGACGGGAGAAGCTCCGCCCCTTCGTACTCTTTGACGACGAGGTCACCGACCTGCTCGCGCAATGCCAGCAGGGCCGGCACGTCGAGCCCGGACTGGTCATGCAGGGCCCCGTGGACGGTGGAGATCGCGACGATCTCACATCCCAGCTCGCTGAACCGCTTGGCCGCCGCTGTACCGACCGCGCCAAAGCCCTGGATCGCGACACGGGCGCCGCGCAGCTCGGTCCCGACGGTCGCAGCGGCGGCATCCGCAGCCTCGGCCACCCCGAATCCGGTGACGCCAAGCTGGTCGTAGGGGACGCCGCCGAGCTCGTGCGGGCTGCCCACCGCGGCACCCCGGTCACGCAACTCGTCCTGGACCACCGCCGCATCGGCCTCGGTCAGTCCCATGTCGAGTCCGAGAACGTACTCCGTCGGAATCTCGTTGCTCAGCGCTCGCACCCAGGACCGCAGGATCTCCTCGCGGTTGGGAGCGGCCGGATCGGCGACGATGCCTGCCTTGGCTCCGCCGAAGAACAAGTCCACGCCAGCCCATTTCCAGGTCATGACGCGCGCCAACCGCGCGACCTCCTCGATGCTCGCGGTCGGGCTCATCCGAGTCCCGCCCTTGCCCATACCCCGCGCGGTGTTGTCGATGACGAGCACGCCACGCATCCCAGTCCGTGTGTCGGACACACACACGACCTTCTCCGGCCCCCACTCATCCATCAGTGACAGAACATCCGCGACCATCATCGCCTCCGTGCGTTTATCGCATGGATAGTGCTATTATTGCGCCAGGGTACTCGGCGATGCGGGGTGGGGTCGAGGGGTCAGTGCAGCCCGGTGGCGATGATCTGTGCGGTCCGGCGGACCTGCTCGCCAGCCCACTCGATGGCGTTATCCCTGAACAGGGAGGCGCCGACGCTGGCTTCGATGCGGCCGCCGCGGGCGGTCAAGGGGGCCGAGACACCCCAGGTCCCGGGGATGACTTCTTCATGGGTGACGACGTAGCCGATGTCGCGGGCCTCGGTGACGAGACGCCTCTCGCCAGGTTGGGGTGCGCGTGCCATGAGGATGGCCAGGCCGGCGGAGCCGAGGCTGAGCGGGTGGCTTTGGCCGGCTCGGTAGGCGACGTGGACGTCGGCGCGTCGTGGTTCGACGGTGGCGAGGACCACGACTTCGTTGCCTTCGGGGACGGAGATGTTGGCGGTCGCCCGGAGCGTGTCGGCGAGTTCTTCAAGGTAGGGGAGGGCCACCGAGCGGAGGTCTTGGTTGACGGCTTCGGCGAGTCTGATGACGCCAGGGGCGAGTTGGTAACGCTTGTTCGGGTCGCTGGCGACTAGGCGGTGCGCGGCGAGAGTGCGAAGCAGCCGGTGCACGATGGTGCGGTGCAGGGCGAGATGATCGGCGACCTCGGCCATGGTCAGCCCGCTGGGGTGGTCGGCGACCAGTTCGAGGACCTGTAAACCGCGGTCCAGGGTCTTAACCGCGTCGTTTGGTTGGCGGGTCATCACAGTGCCCTTCCAGTCCGGGACCGGCGACCGGTTCGCTGTTGACTGCGTGCCCGCCACCGCTTTACTCTCGTCTGCAACGCATATCATATGCGAATAACGCATTCTAGTGATGAGTGGGGCGACCAGACAAACCAGTCACGGGGGCCGGCCCTGCGGGGCTCGAGGAGGAGATCGTGCCGCGTTTGCTCACCAATGACCCTGTGAAGGTGGTCGAGGCGACCGGCTTCGACTCCTGGCACCACTGCCTGCCTCCCAAACTCGGCATCGACCAGTTCCGCACCGCACTCCCCCTTCTCATCACCGATGGAAACGACGCCGTCTTGGTGGCCAAGGAGATCGACCGCACGAATCTGGAGGCCATCGACAAGCCCGGGGTGCGGTTCGCGTTCCACACCCCATACTTCTCGTTCGATCGTTACGAGCGAGCCAGCGATGCGTACCAGACGTTGCCCGACGCTGTCGCCGACCTCGCGGGCACCGCCGTCGAGTTGGATCCCGACCTCCCCGTCGGCCTGCATGCCGAGCTGACGGAGCGACTCGGTATTCCTCCGGTTGCTACCGAGTTCCCCGCGCCGATGAACCATTACCGGGTGCCTCGCGCCACCGTTGCGGCACAAGCCGCATGGGGCCGCGACGCAGTCACCGCCGCTGCCGAGGAGTACCTGTCTGTGATGCCGGCTCAGGCGCAGATCCGAGACTGGCTCACCCGACCTACCGGGGATGTGCTGGCGTCGCTGGACGAGCTCATGGCGCGAGAGGGCATCGAGGCGATCCTTGCCAGCTCGCCGCTCAACGTCCAGGAGCTCACCGGTGTCCCGGCGACGCTCCTCGCCGACGGTACCTGGGCGGTCTACCTACGCGAGGCGCCCGACGTGCACGTCCTGGCGCGTCGCGAGCTGCCTTGGCTCGGACTCCCCGAGGCCGCTCCCGCCGACCGCGGTCTCGTACCCGGCCTGGTCGACGGCGCGTCTCTTGGCTATGAGGAACTCGACCTGTCCAGGCGGGCGTTCGCGGGGTTCTGTCTGGACGACATCGTCACGCGTCCTGCCAGTCTCGTCCTACGTCGATGGCGCGAGTTGCGCACTGTCGACGATGCCGCCTACTACCTGATCGGTGCACAGATCACCCGCGCCGGAATCGATACCGCGATCAGTGTGGCGGAGCAGGGGATGGCGAGTGGTGACAACACCACGGAGCTACAGGCATACGAGCGTTATCGGGGGAGTATCGCCGCCGACGTGGCGAAGCTGCCCATACGTGTGCGTACCTATTTCACGCATACCCACACAGGCGACCGCTCGCACATTCCGGCGCTGGCGACTGCACACCGGATTCACCGACGGACGAGCCTGAAGATCGATGCCGGTCTGGAGATCTACGACGAGCACGGGTACCTGCGCGCGGTCTCGGACATCACCCGTACGGCCGTGTGCACGGAGGCGTCCCGAGAGTTCTACGACTTACTCGGCCGGATTCTCACCGAGCATGTCATCGCGTCCTGCCGACCCGGCCGCACCGGGCACGAGGTCTTCACCGCAGGTATGAGCGAGCTCGACCGTGACCGCTCTTGGCTGGTGGACTCCGGATTCTGTCCACCATCGGATCTTCCGCTCACCGAGATGTTCGGACGCGACATCGGCCATCTCCTTGGCAAGCAGGAGCCCGCGACCGTGGTGCTGGAGAAGGGATGCACCACACGTCTCGAGCCCGGAATGGCCGCGGCGGCGGAGCTTCAATGGCCGTACCACGACTACTGCGTAGGCGTAGAAGACATCTTCCTTGTCACCGAAGACGAACCGGTCAACCTCACCCGCGTCGTCTGACGAGACGACACCGACCCAGAAGGACCTCCCTATGCCAACAAATCCCGAAGCGCTGACAAGTCAACAAGAGGGACGAGTCGACTATGACTGGGGAAGTCTGTGGCCGCACTATCACAAGGAGAAGATGAACTGGGCCACGGGTTTTCGAACAAATGGCGACGTGGACATCCTCTTCCTCAGCGGGTCCACGGGACGTGATCCCTTTCACGACGTGCCGAACCGGTCGTGGGAGGAAGAGCGAGCCGGGCGAGGCAAGGTCGTCGGAGGCATCAAGGAGCAAACGAGGCAGGCCCTCACCGATATACGAGACAACCTGGAGATGATGGGAGCATCCCTGACGAACATCATCATGTTCAGGTACTACCTGACGCGGAGGGACGACGTCTTCGACTTCCGGGACGAGATGTACGCCTTTTTCGAGGAGTTCGAGCCCGACCTGAGACAGAACCCTCGGCCCGCAACCCTGCTGAGGGGCGTAGGCATCGATCTGCCCGAGATGCTCATCGAGATCGAAGCATGGGCTGTCGTCCCGCGACGGCGGCGTTAGTCAAGCGACCAGCGGGGGTAGGTTCCCTCGCTCCAAGTCGAAGAGGCCACCGGTATGACCCAGTTAGACGAGAATCGGTCCGGAAGGACGACAGTCGTCGGTGGCGTACGGCGGTCGGGATCTTCAGTTTCACGCAACGAGCGGGTGCGTGAGGTTGTTGCAGTCACTGTGACGGTGCTGATCATCGTAGGTGTCTGGGAGCTGCTGACGGCGGTGCTTGGTGTAGCGCCGGTGGTGCTGCGGTCCCCGCAGCAGATATTCGGGGAATTCGCCACCGATCCAATGCTTTACCTCACGCATGCGTGGACGACTTGTTACGAGATCCTCATCGGGTTCGCCATCGCCACAGTGTTGGGTGTCGCACTGGCTGTCGTGGTCGTATCGTCGAGGCTGCTCCAGATCACGATCTACCCGATTCTCCTGGTCCTGCAGATCGTGCCGAAGGTCGCGGTAGCTCCGCTCCTGATCGTCTTTCTAGGGTTCGGTGTGCTGCCGAAGGTCGTGATCGGTGTGCTCCTCGCGTTCTTCCCGATCCTCGTCAATACAGCGATCGGCCTGCGAAGCGCGGATAGAGAGATCATCGACCTCGTACGCGTTCTGAACGGGAGCCGGTTGCAGGAGTTCGTCCACGTGCGATTCCCGAACGCCATGCCGTTCGCATTCGGCGGGCTGAAGCTCGGCATGACGTTGGCGGTGATCGGCGCGATCATCGGTGAGTTCGTCGGTGCGAATAAGGGCCTTGGTTTCATTCTCATCCAGGCAAACACTCAGGTGAACACCGACCAGGCATACGCGGCACTCATCATCCTTTCCGCCATCGGGTTAGTTCTGTACGGCGCGGTCGCCTGGTTGGAGTCACTCCTCCTTCCTTGGGCACGTGAGGTGAAGGAGCAAGGTATTCCCTGACACCGGGGCGGATCGAACGGAGAAGGTGAGAACGTTGGAGCAGATACGTGCCCGTGCGATCGGGCGACGCGAGCTGCTCATGGGCTCAGCTGCCGGAGGTATGACTCTGGCACTGACTGCATGCAGCGACGGCACGGAGGACACAGGGTCTTCGGGAAATAAGGATCTCGGTGAGGTCACTTTGGTGCTCGATGTCCCGCCCTATGGCAAGCATTCGCCGTTCTACGTGGCGACGAAGAAGGATTTCTGGAAGAAGCGCGGCTTGAAGGTGAGCATCCAATCCGCGAAGGGGTCATCGGACGCGGTGACCAAGATCGGCGCGGGCGCGGGCGAGATCGGCTTCGCGGACACCAGCGCGGTCATTCAGGGTCGAGCCAACAACGGCATCAAGGCCAAGCTGGTCTGCATGTTTCACTACAAGAACCTGATGAGTGTGCAGGCACTGAGCAGCGAAGGTATTCGGACGCCAAAGGATCTGGTTGGGAAGACGATCGTGACCACGGCCGGTGACGGTGGCTTGGTGCTCTTGCCCGCCCTCGCGGAGATCAATGGCTTCGACGAGAAGAAGGTCACCATCACCTACGCGGACCATCCGTCGCTTCCCGGCGCAGTCGCCGGGAAGAAGGCCGACGGGGACATCGACTACCTCACTGGCTATCCGAGCCTACAGCACGCCGCGAAGGAGACGGGCGAGAAAACCACGTACTTCCTCTATTCAGACTACGGTCTGGATGTGTACAACAACGGGATTTTCGTAACGGACAAGTATCTGAAGAGTTCACCAGACCAGGTGCGCGCCTTCACTGCAGGGTTCGTGGACGGTATTGTCTATACGGTGGCACACCCCGACGAAGCGGTACGGATCTTCCGTGACGCCGTTCCAGGTATCTCTGCGGACATCGCCAAAGAGCAGCAACAGATCGCGATCGATCATCTACACGTCCCCGAAGTCGAGAAGAACGGGTTCGGTCCGATGTCGCGCAAGAAGATGGATTACACGTTGGAGCTCGCGAACAAATATTTCGAGATCAAGAAGCCGTTTTCCGATGTCAACGAGGTGTATACCAATGCCTACGTGCCGCGTGGAAAGGTGCCACAGTTCCGTTCTCGAGCGCCAAGCGCCTCACCGAAATAGCCGGCGGGACGGCCCGCGGCACGGTTCGTCGTAGCACCGAAGGTTCGGGAAGGAGCGCAGATGCGGGTGGGAGCTTACAACGCGGATCAGGTGGACTCGCGAGACTCCGCGCAGCGTGCGCAGAAGCCGGACATCCGTCTACAACACGTCAGCAAGAGGTTTCGTACCGAGTCGGGAATCGTACCGGCAGTCGAGGACGTCACATTCGAGCTGAGTGACCGTGAGTTCCTGTGTATCGTCGGCCCCAGCGGGTGCGGGAAGACGACGATCCTCAAGGCGATCGCGGGCCTCGTCCCGGTGAGTGCCGGCGAGATCACGGTCTTCGGACGCACGGTCACCGGTCCATACCCCGACGTGGGCATGGTCTTCCAGAACCCCGTTCTCCTCAAGTGGCGCACGATCCTCGGGAACGTTCTCTTCCCGATCGACATCCTGCGGGGCGGACGCAAGAAGGCGAAGGGATTTGCCCAAGAGCTACTGGAGCTGGTCGGTCTGAGCGGCTTCGAAGGCCGCTATCCGCACGAGCTCTCTGGCGGTATGCAGCAACGAGCGGCGATCGCCCGCGCACTCGTTCACGATCCGAGGCTGCTTCTCATGGACGAGCCGTTCGGCGCGCTCGACCAGATCACTCGGGAAGCGATGAACATGGAATTGATGAGGATCTGGATGGAGACTGGCAAGACGACAATCCTCATCACACACAGCATCGAGGAGGCTGTCTTCCTCGCTGATCGGGTCATCGTCATGACACCGCGTCCCGGACGGATCTCCGGACTGGTGCGAGTTGACCTGGAGCGTCCGCGGGCTGCGAGCGTACGACTGACGCCTGCGTTCAACGAACTCAAGGGGCAGGTGGACCAGCTCGTTCGTGGGGGCATGCTCGAGAGCAGGCGAAGCGAAGACGTCGAAGACGCGGATTCCGGTGGCAGCTCGTGAAGCCGCCACGTTTCCGGTACTTCGCGGCGGACTCGACGGCGCACGCCGTCGAGTTGCTCGGCGAGTACGGCGACGAGGCGAAGCTGCTTGCCGGTGGCCAAAGTGTCGTGCCCCTGTTGAACTTTCGGCTCGTCGCCCCCGCCGTGCTGATCGATATCAACCGGATCACCGAGCTCGACCACGTTCGTGTCGACGGTATTACGACACGAGTGGGCGCACTGGTGCGACAGCGGACCATCGAACGAGACCAAGAGCTCCGCCGGCGTGGTCCGATGCTCACTGAGACGGTCGGACTCATCGGCCACGTGGCAATCCGTAACCGTGGAACGGTCGGCGGTGCGCTCGCCCATGCGGATCCCGCCGGGGAGTGGCCGGCACTCGGACTACTCCTCGGCGCCTGCTTCCGCATTGTCGGGCCACGCGGACGCAGGACCGTACCTGTGGACGAGTTCTTCCGCGGCTTTCTGACCACCGCCATCGAACCGGACGAGCTGTTGGAGGAGGTTGAACTACGGCTTCCTTCTCCCGGAGCTGGGCATGCGTTCGTGGAGGTAGCACGGCGGCACGGAGACTTCGCGTTGGTTGGTGTTGGGGCTGTGGTCGAGCTGGACTCTCGCTGCCGTATTGCACACATCGCCATCGCACTGATCGGCGTCGCTTCGACCGCTGTGCGGGCTGGCGACGCCGAGCGGGTGCTGCGCGGCGAACTACCGTCGACAGAACTGGTGAAGTCGGCGGCCGAGGCAGCTGCGGCCGGTCTGGACCCCGTCGACGACATCCACGCATCCGGCACGTACCGGCGCCGCATCGCTGGCGTGCTGACTCGGCGAGCCCTTTACACGGCGCTGGCGCGAGCCGGATGGGAGAGGCGCGATGTCGCGTGACGACGAGGCACAGGAGATCGCGCTCGACGTCAACGGGACGAAGCGGTGCGCGGTCGCCGAACCACGCACTACCTTGGCCGACTTCCTGCGTGATCACCTTGGTCTTACTGGCACACATCTCGGCTGCGAGCATGGCGTGTGCGGCGCCTGCACGGTACTCCTCGACAGCCACTCGGTGCGCTCGTGCCTGCTGTTCGCAGTGCAGACCGAGGGCGCCACGGTGACCACGATCGAAGGCCTTTCCGAGGTCAACGCCGAGCTGCACCCCATCCAGCAGGCATTCAGTGCACAACATGGCTTGCAGTGCGGCTTCTGCACTCCCGGGTTCATTGTCTCGGTCGCGGAGCTGCTCGCTGAGGACCCAGACCCTAGCGAGAGCACGATCCAGTCGTGGTTGTCCGGCAATCTCTGCCGCTGCACCGGATACCAGAACATCGTCAAGGCCGTACGTACCGCGGCCGAACTCACGCATCCGAAAGCTGGACCAGGTCGTGGATGAGGATGTCATGGCGACGGAGGTCCATGTCGGCCGCCGGATGGCCAGGAAGGAGGACCGGCCACTCGTCACAGGCACCGGCCGGTTCGTCGCTGACATCAGACCGGTGGGGACCGTCGACGTGGCGTTTGGCCGGAGCCCGGTCGCACACGCGCGCATCGAGGCGATAGGCACCGAGGCAGCGACGGCGATGGACGGCGTCGTCGGCGTGTACACCGCCCCAGACATCCAGGGACAGGTTCAGCCGTTCACCCTGTTCGTCGACCAGGAACACACGCCACCCAGCCTTGACCAGTCGATCCATCCGGTGATCAGACCGTGCGACATGGATGTGCTCGCCTTGACCAGGGTGCGGTACGTAGGACAACCTGTTGTGGCCATCGTCGCCGAGAGCCGCTACCTCGCGGAGGACGCCGCCGAACTCGTCGACATCGATTACGAGGAGCTGCCGGTCCTCACCGATCCGGAGGCCGCGATAGCTCCCGGTGCCCCCTTGCTGCACGAGCAGGTCCCAGGGAACGTGCAAGCGAGCTTCGACGTCGACCTCGGTGCCGTCGACGCGGTGTTCGCCGAGGCAGAGCACACGGCGTCGTTTCGATTCCTGGTTCCACGGGTGGCCGGATCGCCGATCGAGACCCGTGGCGTACTCGCGGTGCACGACCCCGTCCAGGAAGAGCTGACGGTCTGGAGCTCCACCCAGACGCCGTACATGGTGCGTACCCGGATCGCGGAGATGCTCGGCCTCGCCGAGCAGCAGGTACGCGTCATCGCGCCCGACGTGGGTGGCGGTTTCGGCCCGAAGGTACAGGTATATCCCGAGGAGATCCTTGTCGCGCATCTGTCCATGCGATTGGGCCGACCGGTGTGTTGGATCGAGGATCGGAATGAACACCTGGTTGCGACGGGCCAGTCCCGCGACCAGGTGCACACCGTCGAGGTGGCCTACCGCGGAGACGGGACGATCACGGGATTACGGGACAGGTTCCTGCTCGACTGTGGAGCGTTCAACCCGTTCTCGATCACTTGCGCCTACAACACGGCCGCGCATCTTCGTGGTCTGTACCGCGTGCCAGCCTACCGGATCCGCGGAGAGTGCGTGCTCACCAACAAGACCCCGAACGTGCCGTATCGCGGTGCTGGGCGACCTGAGGCAACGTTCGTGATGGACAGGGTGGTCGACGTTGTCGCACGACGTCTCGGCCTCGACCCAGCGGAGGTCATCGGCAGGAATTTGCTCACGGTCGCGGAGATGCCATGCGACCGCGGTATGCCGTACCGTGACGGCGCGCCGATCGTGTACGACTGCGGCGACGTTCCTGCGTCTTTCGATCGGTTGTTGCGACAGGTCGGGTACGCCGAGCATCGATCCGCGACGAGGGAGGTACAGGACGGGCACGTACGTCGTGGGATAGGTTTCGCGACCTACGTCGAGGGCACCGGCAAGGGACCGCACGAGGGCGCCCGAGCGCTGCTGGACTCGCGTGGCGACATCATCGTCCTGGCCGGATGCACGCCGCACGGGCAGAGCCACGAGACCGCTTTCTCTCAGGTGGCAGCGGATGCTCTCGGCGTCAGTCCGGAGCAGATCACCTTCCGCGCCGGTGACACCGCCTTGGTCCCTTACGGTGTCGGCACATTCGCCTCGCGAAGTGCCGTCACGGCGGGCACCGCGGTCGCCGTCGCTGGAGGTAGGCTGCGGCAACGCATCTTGGCGGTCGCCGGTGAACTCCTCGAAGCCGCACCGGACGACCTCGAGTTCCAGGACAGCACTGTGCACGTGCAAGGCGACGTGACCAGTTCGGTCACCCTCCACCAAATCGCGGCAGCAGCCGCCCCGGGACCGGCCGCACGGCTGCCCGCTGGCATGGACCACGGCATGGACGAGTCGTATTATTTCGTCCCGCCCACGGTCACGTTCGCCTCCGGGTTGATGGCGGCCGTCGTCGACGTCGACACCGAGACCGGCGTCATCGACGTGCGCAAGATCGTTCTGGTCCATGACTCCGGGCGGCTCATCAATCCGATGGTCGTCGAGGGTCAGATTCACGGCGGCGTCGCTCAAGGGGTCGGCACAGCACTGTACGAACGGCTCGTGTACGACGACACGGGCCAGCCCTTGACCACGACCTTCATGGACTACCTGTTGCCCACGTCCATGGAGGTACCTAAGGTCGAGCAAATCCACGTCGAGACGCGTTCGGACCGGAATCCGCTCGGCGTCAAGGGAGTGGGCGAAGCAGGAACGATTTCACCGCCACCGGCCATCGTCAATGCTGTGGTGGACGCGCTCGCCCCCCTGAGCGTGGAGTTCAGCGAGCTTCCGCTCACCCCGGAGGTGGTCCTCGATGCGGTGCTCGCTGCGCGTAGTGGACGAACTGGAGGTCAGCGGTGAACCGGGAAGACAATCTACCGGACGCGATGCACAAGTTTGCTGTATCAGGGAGAATTCTCCAGGAGTGGGTGATCCCTGGCAAAGAGTATGCGGCACTCACGTTGCGACAAGGGCAGTACCTTCGGTTCGTGGATATCGAGGGTCAGCAAGTTCCGGACCTGGTGTGCTTCGACCTACGGGACTTGTCGGATGAGCTCAACATGGCCAACACCTTGTTGTTGAACAGGCGGCGCGAGCTCATCGTCGGCGACACGTTGTTCTCCGTAGGGTGCAACCCCATGATGACCATCGTGGACTGCTCCAACAGCACAAGCTTCTCGTACGGCTCCATGTGCAGCGACGAATTGAATCGACTTCGGTACGGGATCGCAGGCACCCGTAACTGCCGTGACAACCTTGCCGCAGCCCTGTCACCGTGGCACATTTCCGCTCGCGATATACCGAACGCGTTCGTGCCGTTCATGAATGTCGTCGTGGGCGATGACGGCGAGATGGCGATCAGGGAACCCACCAGCGAGGCAGGAGACTATTATGAGTTGCGCGCGGAGATGGACCTGCTCGTCGCGGTTTCGAACTGCCCTCAGGAGCGCAACCCGTGCAATGCATTTCATCCATCGCCGATGGGCATCATCGTCCACGAGTAGAAGCACGCCATGATGACGCGGTCCGAAGCGATGCGCCGCCCGGATGAGTACTCGAACCCGGTCTCTTCGAGTATGGGTTCTCTTCGGGGCACTCGCCTTGTTGTGGGGTACCAACTTCCTGTGGATAAAAGTGGCGCTCACGGCCTTCACCCCGGTCGGCCTCACCCTTTGCCGGCTGGCGTTGGGCGCCGTGACGCTGCTACCCATCGCACTCGCCCGAAGCGGCGGCTTGCCTCGCGAGCGTGGTCTTTGGCTGCACCTCGCGGTCGCGGCGCTACTGGGGAACGCCGCGCCGTATCTGTTGTTCGCTCTCGGCGAGCGGCACGCGTCGTCGGGTCTGGCCGGAGTCATGAACGCTACGACCCCGATGTGGACGGTCCTGCTCGCCCTTGCCCTTCGCACCCAGCGGACGCTGCCGGCGACGCAGACGCTCGGCCTTGCGCTCGGCTTCGCGGGTTGCCTGGCCATCTTCGAGCCGTGGTCGTCGGTGCCCGGCGAGAACAGTCCGCTCGGACTCGGCCTCTACCTCGCGGCCGCGATCAGTTACGCGGTCACCTACGTCTACATCGGGTTCATCGCTTCTACCGGGCTCTCCCCGTTCGCGTTGTCGGCCGCCCAGCTGCTGGCCTCGACCGGCTGGCTCGCCCTCGCGGCGCCGTTCATTTCCCTCCAGCATCGACGTGTCACAGTCATCGCCGTCGTCGCGCTACTCGTGCTCGGCATGCTCGGTACCGGCATCGCGCATGCCGTCAACTACGCATTGATCCATGCGGCGGGCACGACACCCGCGTCGACCGTGACCTATCTGATTCCCGTGGTGTCGGTACTCGCAGGCACGTCGATACTCCACGAGCGGGTCACGCTCGTGCTCGTGGTTGGTGTCGTCGCCGTGCTCGCGGGCACCGCGCTCGCTCGCCGAGGCGCGATCAGAGCCCGCGTTTCGCGGTAGCGAGTCGACTTCTTGATGGTGACGAGTCTGAGGAGATGCTGTGATGAGGATCGGTTTGGCCAGTGGTTACGACCCGCGCGCGAGCGTGCGTGAGATGGCCGAGTGGGTGAAGCGGGCGGAGGACCGCGGGTACGAGGTGGCGTTCTTCTCCGAAACGATCGAGTTGATGCGGGATTCGGTAAGCGCGCTCGCCGCATTCGCACTGGCAACAGAGCGGATAACACTCGGGTGCACGCAGATCGTACGGCTGCGCACGCCACTGGTAATGGCCCAGACTCTCGCATCGCTCGACGAGCTATCCGAGGGCCGGATGATGCTCGCTCCAGGGGCGTGCACGAACACGCACGCGAAGCGGCACGGGCTGCACGAGGAAAAGCCTCCCGCCTCGCTGGAGGATTGGATCGCGTCGATGCGGCTGATACTCACTGGCGAGAACGTCAGCTACGCGGGCGAGACCGTCAGCTTCGAGGACTGCCAGCTGGGCTGGAAGCCGTACCGTACAGAGGTGCCGATGCTGATCCCGGCGACGAGCACCACGGGCCTGAAGATTGCTGGCCGGATCGGGGACGGCGTGTTGCTGAATGCGGTCTGCTCGCCGGAGTACTCGGCGAACGCGTTGAAGATCGTGCGACAGGCAGTGGAGGAGGCCGGCCGTTGCTGGGACGACTTCGAGGTCGCGCAGATCATCAACTGCTCGATCGAGGACGACCACGAGCAGGCGCTCGACGCGGTCAGGTGGGAGGTCGCGAGCAAGCTCGATCCCGTCCAACTACCGTTCATCGCCGGCCCCAAGATGCGTGTCGGAGAGCCCTATATCAACGCCGACGACATCCCGGTGTTCGAGGAGGCGTACCGACGCGGCGGCAAGGAGGCGCTCATCGCCGCCGTCCCCGACTCCTACGTCGAAGGGATGACCGCGAGCGGCACCCCTGACGAGGTCGTCGCGAAGGTGAACAAGTTCCGCGAGGTAGGTGTGCGGCTGCCCGTGCTCAGGCCCGCGGCACGCCACCAAGCCGAGCGTCTGGTCGACCTGTTCGCGTCCCGATGAGCACTACGGGCCGCGTCGCCATCGTGACAGGAGCGAGCCGCGGGATCGGCCGGGAGATCGTCCTGGCGCTCGCCGCGGCAGGTACCGACGTCGCGGGCGTGGCTCGGTCAGCGGACGCGCTCGCCGCGCTCGCCGCCGACGTCGAAGGCGTCGGGCGACGGTTCCTGGCCGTCCCGGCGGACGTGGCGAAGGTCGACGCGCTGCCTGGACTGGTGTCACAGGTTCGGTCGTGGGGTGGTCGGCTCGACGTGCTCGTGAACGCCGCCGGCACCATTGTGCGCAGCGACCCGTTGTCCATCACACCCGACGACTGGGACGAGGTGTTCGCGGTGAACGCCCGTGCGGCGTTCTTCTTGTGCCAGGCGGCCGGTCGCCAGATGCTCACCGACGGCGGCGGCGCCATCGTCAATGTCGCATCGCTCGCCGGCCACATCACGACCGGAGCGTCCGTTCCCTACTCGGCGAGCAAGGCGGCGCTGGCCCAGCTGTCCCGTGTCTTGGCCGTCCGCTGGGCGCCGCAGGTCAGGGTCAACGCAGTCGGTCCCGGCTACGTACGCACCGACCTGAACGCCGCCTGGCTCGACACGCCGGAGAACCATGGATACGTGCTCGACCACACCCCGCTCGGCCGGGTAGGTCAGCCGGCCGATGTAGCCGAGCTCGTCGTCTTTCTCGCTTCACCACACGCCTCCTACATCACGGGGCAGCACATCCTGATCGACGGCGGCTGGAGCGCACAATGACTGCCGGCCACCAGCTCGACGTAGTGGGCTTCTTTGAGCAGGTAGGCGCGGTAGAGCCGGGGGTCGGTCTTGGCGATCCAGGCTAGCTTCGCCTGCTGCTGGTCGGTGAGATCCTCGGGGTTCTTCCACAACACCCACCGGCACCGGCGCAGCCGTTTCGCGTCACCGCGGGCGAGTCGGATCACCCGGCCGGACGGCACGGTGCGGGTGACAGACCCGGTGCCGGCGCGGGCGTCGTTCCAGGCCTGGCGACGGACCTCGTCGAGTGCCTCGCTGGCCCAGCCGATGACGTGGAACCAGTCCGCGCAGTAGGTCGCTTGCGGGGCGTGTTCGGCCACTACCGCGCTGATCCAGCGGGCATGATCGGCGGAGACATGCGTCAACGCCGCGGACCGTTCCGGGCCGAGCGCGTCGAAGAACCTCCTCAGGGTCGCGCTGTCGCGGCCGGGCGCGGCCCAGACCAGCCGGCCGGTGTCATGGTCGATCACGACGGTCAGGTACTTGTGCTTCTTCTTATAACTGATCTCATCGATCCCGATCCGAGCCAGCCCGGCGAACCGATCGAGTTCCGTGTCGACCTCGGCGCAGACCCGGGAGATGATCGTCCCCACGGTGCGCCAGCCGACCTGCAGCAGCTCGGTGACCGTGGTCTTCGCACACCCCGCCGCCAACCACGCCACCGTGTCCTCGAAGCCGCGGGTGAACCGGGCGCCGTGCCGCGCCCACGGCACCGCCGTGACCACCACCCCGTGCACGCGGCAGCGTACCCGCGGCGCGTCCGCCTCCACGAACGCCTGGATCGTGCCCAGGTTCAACGCCCGCCAACGCCGTCGGCTCTCGCCCCGGTCATAGCGCGGCGACAGACGGGGACGATGGGGTCTCGCCGGGTGGAGGATATTCTCTGGACCGTGATGGCGGCGCACGGGGAACGCACCACGCTGGTCGGCCGGCTCGCGCGGATGGGGTTCGCCGATC
>WHTJ01000078.1 GCA_009377795.1 Propionibacteriales bacterium
GCCAGCCTGCTACCGGGCCCCCTGGCGGCTACCCGGACCGGACTTCCACCGGCAGGCGACGACGAGCTTACGAACAACAAGATCCACCGCTACCTCACGGCTTCACCTCCTACTCTGCTGGGCACACACTGCGGAACTCAGGATCTCATCGTCGTCGACACCTGGCTGCCGAATCTACAGCCGTTGCACCACTCGACGTTTGTCCCTGGTCTCGTCTATTCGGCGGATGGCGGAAACGTTCGCACCACCATCGTCGACGGTCGGGTGGTGATGGAAGACCGCAAGCTCTTGACAATGGACGTCGATGCGGTGCTCGACGACGCGCACCGTCTCGCCACGGACCTGCTGCACCGGTTGCCATTCACAGTGACAGCGCCGTGGCCATTACTTCGAAACGGGAGCGCACTACCTGGCCGACGGCGGCGGGCATGAGCGTTCTGGCTTCACTGAATGAGTGATTCCGTGTAAGTTGCGCGCATCCACGGGAACCCGCGCGCCTGCACGTGCAGGAGTAACAACGTCATACGGACGGTACGGCCTTGGGGGCGGACCGGCTGCCGCCGCTCCCACGCAGTGCTTGCGGTAGCTCGGTCGGGTGACCGAGGCTGCGCAGCGCGGCGGCGGCCGTGTGCTCCGCCACGCTCTCCGGAGTAAACTCTCCCGCGGCGTTGTACCAGGTCGACGTGGACGAGCACAGTGTGATGATCGTCAATGTGGACAGCTTTGGGTCGGGAGTCTCGAAGTCGCCGGACGCGACACCGTCCTCGACCGCCTGGCGCCACATGGCGCGGACCTCACCCATGAGGCTGGAGATCTTCTCGCGGCCATCCTTGGTGAGACCGTTGATGCCATGTTGACCGACGAACGCGGCCTGGGGGTCGCGTAGGTCCTCGAAGACCAGATCATAGGCCAGCCCATATACTTGGTCGACCGGCTCGGGATGGGCCTCGACGATCGCCGTGTCACGGGCAAGCAGGCTGGTCAGCTGGTAGCTGAGCACCTCGAAGAGGATGGCCTCCTTCTTCGGGTAGTAGTTGTACAGGTTGGCCGGCACCATACCCAGTTCGTTCGCCAGCTGCTTCATGCTCGTGCCCGCATATCCCTGGTGGGTGAACAACCGGATAGCCGCCAGCCGGATCCGGTCGCGCTGGCTCTGCCCCTGTCCGTCGACCTTGACGGTCGCCGTGACCATCTGATTCCTCGTCTCCCCGGCCGACCTGGCCGCTCTGTCACTGTTCGCCCGCTCGGCCACGTCGGGTCACCTCACATCTCAGCATGTCGGCTGCCACGGCTGAGGGTCAACCGGGAGAATAGGTGAGTACGCGCAGTGGTGTGGGGTTCCACCCGTGCACGGATTGTGCTCCGAAGGATAGTTCGAGAAGGCGGCCAGGATGTCCATGTCCGCACGAATGTCGATGTGGTCACCTGGTTTGGACACTGATAGCCGGATCTCGACGTTGCCGTCCGGTTCGTAGACGACATTCATGAACGGGCACCAGCAGCTTTCTTCGATGTCGATCGGTGCTAACCCTTAGGCGGTCATCGACGCCGCGAGGTTAGCGCGACAGCTGTGCGTACCTGTGATGCCGTAGCGCAGCTGGTTGAGGTCGGGATTGCAGAAGCCGCCGAGGACCACGTTGGTGCCGACGGTATCCTCGATGATCGTGGCCATACGCTGCCCGAGCTTGGCGTAGAACGCGTGGCCCGTAGTGATCCGCCAGGTGCGGTTGACGAGGACCGTGTTGGTCATCGAGGACAGATTCTTCAGGTTGGCAGGGTCGTAGAAAATCAGGTCGGCCACCTGCTGACCCTCGACGTCGACAATGCGCATCACGTCGCCCGCCGGTAATAGCCGCGCAGGAAGAAAACCTCGAGCCGGGACCAGCACGTCCTCGTGCACCGTACCCGGTGGGGCGGGAACCGGCCGGACGGCCAGTGCCCGCTCGTACTCGAGGAGCTCGCCGGGCCCCTGTGGCGGGCTGGGGGACCGTTGGGACGCGAGCGCAGCCGAAGTCTTTGCCTCGGGAGTTTGGACCATGGCTCTCTCCGGCGCCGCGGCTAGTAGTGGGTGATACCTTATGTGAACGTCCATTCACCGTCAAGGATAACATTGACAAGTGAACGTTCATTCAGACATCGTGTGGTTGTGTCGTCCAGGAGGTGACCATGACTTACGAGCACCTCACGCTCGAGCGCCGCGACGGCATCGCCGTCCTCACGATCAACCGCCCCGAACGCCGCAACGCCTACTCGTTGAAGACCGTGGACGAGTTTCACGCAGCTTGTGACGAGCTCGACGGCGACCTGACCAAACGAGTGCTCATCCTGACGGGAGCCGGGCCGGCCTTCTGCGCGGGGATCGATCTCAAGGAGGGAACCAACAACTGGCCCGAAGACCTCGGCATGGTCCAGGGGCGCTACCGCCTCCAACGCCGGCTGGCCTCGATGGTGCTCCGGCTGCGAGACATCCCCCAGCCGGTCATCGCGGCCATCCATGGTCCGGCGGTCGGCGGTGGTCTCGCACTCGCGGCGGCCTCCGACATTCGGATCGCCGATACGACGGCACGCTTCAACGCGGCGTTCATCAAGCTCGGACTCTCCGGCGGTGACGACGGCGCGTCATGGTTCCTGCCGCGGCTCGTGGGACCGTCCGCGGCCGCGGACATCCTCTACACTGGCCGCTTCGTCGACGCCGCCGAGGCCAAAACGCTGGGCCTGGTGAGCCGCGTCGTCGAGGAGGGAAGGCACCTCGAGGAGGCGGACGAGGTCGCCCGGCAGGTGATGTCCAACTCGCCATTCGGCATCCGGATGACCAAGGAGCTGCTCAACTACACCCTCGATGCCCCCGGCTTGCGCCAGGCGATCGAGATGGAGAACCGCACGCAGACCCTCTGCCTGCTCACCGAGGACTTCGCCGAGGGGGTGGCCGCTTTCGCGGAGCGCCGACCCGCGGACTATCGCGACCGCTGACCACCGTATCCGATGTACGAGACACCAGATCCGAGGAGCGAACCCTGTTGAGTCCCACCTCGGAACACCGACCGCGGACCCACCGATGGTGGAATCAGACGTGCAGTTGGATTCGACAGAACAATCGAATTGGCCGCGCTCGTTGCGGGGCAACGAGCATCGTGCCATGACACCGAAACATCAATGCGAGATATGGGTGGTCGAGTATCGCCGACTTGGCCCAGGTCCACGAGGGTCAGGTTGTTTGGGAGGAAGCACACATGCCCGAGGCAGTCGTCGTCGCCACTGCACGGTCCCCTATCGGCCGGGCCGGGAAGGGGTCGTTGCGAGATCTCCGGCCTGACGACCTGGCCGCCACGATCGTGCGCGCGGCGCTCGACAAGGTTCCCGAGCTCGACCCGGCAACGGTGGACGATCTGCTGTTGGGGTGCGGCCTGCCGGGCGGGGAGCAAGGTTTCAACATGGCACGCGTGGTCGCCGTGCTGCTCGGGTACGACCACCTGCCGGGAGCGACTGTCACCCGGTACTGTTCGTCGAGCCTGCAGACGACGCGGATGGCGTTCCACGCGATCAAGGCGGGCGAGGGCGACGTGTTCGTGAGCGCCGGCGTCGAGTGTGTGTCGCGCCACGTCAAGGGGAACTCGGACTCCCTCCCCGAAACGACGAACCCGGGGTTCGCTGAGGTCATGGCGCGTACCGAGCGGCGCACCCAGGCGGGGGCGAAGATGTGGGTAGACCCTCGTGCCGACGGGCTGCTGCCCGACGTCTACATCGCCATGGGCCAGACCGCCGAGAACGTGGCCCAAGCCAGGAACATCACCCGGGAGATGCAGGACGAGTTCGGCGTACGCAGCCAGAACCTGGCCGAGCAGGCGATCGACAACGGATTCTGCAAGCGGGAGATCACGCCGGTAAGGCTTCCCGACGGAACGATCGTCGAGGCTGATGACGGTCCCAGGCGCGGAACGACGCTGGACAAGGCGTCGCAGCTGCAACCGGTGTTCCGCCCGGATGGCACCGTGACGGCGGCCAACTGCTGCCCGCTCAACGACGGTGCAGCAGCGGTCATAGTGATGAGCGACGAGAAGGCGAAGGCACTCGGCGTCACACCGCTGGCGCGGATCATCTCGACTGGCGTGACCGCCCTATCGCCGGAGATCATGGGCCTCGGCCCAGTCGAGGCGTCGAGGCAGGCGTTGGCACGCGCCGGGATGACGATCGGCGACGTCGACCTGGTCGAGATCAACGAGGCCTTCGCCGCCCAGGTCATCCCGTCGGCGCAGGACCTGTCCATCGACCTGGACAAGTTGAACGTCAACGGCGGAGCGATCGCTGTCGGGCACCCGTACGGCATGACCGGTGCGCGCATCACGACCACCCTGCTCAACTCGCTGCAGTTCCACGACAGGCAGATTGGTCTCGAGACCATGTGCGTCGGGGGTGGCCAGGGCATGGCCATGCTGGTGGAGAGGTTGAGCTGAGTGGGGGTCTCGGGCACTCGCTCCTTCGACGGACGGGTGGCGATCGTCACCGGCGCGAGCCGCGGCATCGGGCTGGGTGTCGCGCGTGACCTGGTGGCCAGGGGCGCTCGGGTGTGTATCACTGCCCGTGAGCCCGACCCGCTCGCGGACGCAGTGCGCGGGCTCGGTGGGGACGGCACGGTAATCGGTGTCGCTGGCAGAGCGGACGACGTGGACCACCAGCGGGAGGCGGTGGCGCGCACGATGGAGGCGTTCGGCCGCGTCGACATGCTGGTCAACAACGCGGGCATCAACCCGGTGTACGGGCCCGTGCTGGACAGCGATCCTGACGTGGTGGCCAAGATCTTCGCGGTCAACGTGCTCGCGCCACTCGAATGGGTCCGCAGCGCGCACCAGGCGTGGATGGGTGAGCACGGCGGCGCGGTCGTCAACATGGCCTCGATCGCTGGCCTGCACGTCACTTCGGGGATTGGTCTCTATGGGGTGAGCAAGGCCGCACTGATCCGGCTGACCGTCGAGCTGGCGGGGGAGCTGGCGCCGGCCGTGCGGGTCAATGCCGTCGCTCCCGCCGTGGTGAAGACGCGCTTCGCGACCCCGCTCTACGAGGGTCGCGAGGACGATGTCGCGGCGACGTATGCGATGAAACGACTCGGTGTCCCCGAGGACGTTGCGGGCGCGGTCGCGTTCCTGCTCTCCGACGAGGCGAGCTGGGTCACCGGCCAGACGCTCGTCGTCGATGGTGGCCTCGGCTTGGGCAGTCGAGAGTAAGCCGTGGAGCCACGAAGGAGTGCACATGACCGCGAATTCCTTCGACCTCCGCCGCTTTGCTCCTCGCCCAGAAACGCGGTCAGACCTGACCTGGATCATCTGTTCGCTGCAACACTCACTTTGGAGGCCGTCTCATGACCGAGTCCCACTCGCGCATTGCGATCGTCACCGGTGCCGCTCGCGGTATCGGTTCCGCGATCGCCCGGCGGCTCGCGTCCGACGGTCTCGACGTAGCGCTGTTCGACCTCGACGAGTCGGCGTGCAAGGAGACGGCGGCCGGCATCGCGAAAAAGGGTGGTCGTGCGATCGGTCTGCGCGTCGACGTCACCGTTGCCGAGCAGGTCGAGGCGGCAGTGCGACAGGTGGCCAACGACCTCGGACCGCCGACCGTGCTCGTCAACAACGCCGGGATCATCCGCGACAACCTGTTGTTCAAGATGACCGACGCGGACTGGGAGACGGTGATGGGCGTCCACCTGCGCGGCGCGTTCCTGATGAGCAGGGCGGCGCAGGTGTACATGACCGAGCAGGGATTCGGCCGGATCGTCAGCCTGTCGAGCAGCTCCGCGTTGGGCAACCGCGGCCAGGCGAACTACTCGACGGCGAAGGCTGGCCTGCAGGGCTTCACGAAAACGCTCGCCATCGAGCTCGGCAAGTTCGGTGTGACGGCGAACGCGATCGCGCCTGGGTTCATCGTGACCGACATGACGGCCGCCACCGCTGCCAGGGTGGGCATGTCATTCGAGGAATTCCAACAGGCCGCGGCGGAGCAGATCCCGATACGCCGGGTCGGCCGGCCGGAAGACGTCGCCAACGTTGCGTCGTTCCTGGTGAGCGAGCAGGCCGGCTTCGTGTCCGGACAGGTCATCTACGTGGCCGGCGGGCCGCTGGCATGACGGGCGCAAGCGGCCAGGACCAGGCCGAGGTCCGCGTTTTCTCCGGGCTCGACGACCTCACGCAGGCGCAGGGCGAGGTCCTCGGGAGCAGCCGATGGCACACCGTCACCCAGGACCAGGTGAACCTGTTCGCCGACGCCACCGGCGATCATCAGTGGATCCATGTCGACATCGCCCGGGCTACGGCAGGGCCGTTCGGCTCACCGATTGCACACGGGTTCCTTACCTTGTCGCTGCTTCCGACGGTCGCGGCGGAGATCTACCGTGTCGAGGACGTCACGATGGGGATCAACTACGGGCTGAACAGGGTGCGCTTCCCGAGCCCGGTTCTGGTCGGCTCACGGGTACGCGCCGTCGGCGAGCTGACCGAGGTGTCCGACGTACCGCAGGGCAAGCAGCTCGTGGTGCGCTACACCGTGGAGATCGAGGGACACGACAAGCCGGCGTGCGTCGCGGACATGGTGAGCAGGTTGCTGCGTTGAGCCACCTGCGGCCGGACGAAAGGGAGGGCCGATGACGGACACCACCGCGTACGGTGGAGTGGAGTCGTCGATGAGCGCTACCGGTGTGACGATCGATGCGGAGGAGTTGCGCCGCCGCAGTCGTGAGCTGCTCGCCGGGTACGACCCGGCGACGACGGGACGCCTGGACTTCCTGCGTGCTCGTTTCGATGCCGGACTGGCGTGGGTGCAGTACCCGGTCGGGTTGGGCGGGCTGGATGCGCCGCGCGCTTTGCAGGCGGTGGTGGACGCCGAACTCGATGCCGCGGGCGCTCCTGACAACGAACCGGACAGCATCCTGATCGGACTTGGCATGGCCGCACCGACAATTCTCGGGTTCGGTACGGACGAGCAGCGTGCTCGCTTCCTCCGCCCGCTGTGGACGGGTGAGGAGGTCTGGTGCCAGTTGTTCAGTGAGCCGGGAGCCGGCTCGGACCTCGCCGCGTTGGCGACTCGTGCCGTACGCGATGGCAGCGGCGCGGACGGGGACTGGCTGGTGACGGGGCAGAAGGTGTGGACGTCGAGCGCACACGTCGCGAGGTGGGCACTGCTGGTCGCGCGTACCGATCCGGATGTGCCGAAGCACCGTGGGCTGACGTACTTCGTCTGTGACATGACCGCTGCCGGTGTCGAGGTGCGACCGTTGCGGCAGCTCACCGGTGAGGCCGAGTTCAACGAGGTGTTCCTTACCGACGTGCGGATCCCGGATCGGCACCGACTGGGCGGTGTCGGCGATGGGTGGCGTGTCGCGCAGGGCACGCTGATGAACGAGCGGGTGGCCATCGGCGGCACGGCCATCCCACGCGAGGGCGGCCTGATCGGCATCGTCGCCGACACCTGGCGGCGCCGGCCGAAGCTGCGGACGCACGACACGTACCAGCGGCTGCTCCGGCTGTGGGTGGATGCCGAGGTCATGCGGCTGGTGGGCGACCGGTTGCGTCAGCAGCTCGCCGCCGGCGCACCCGGACCGGAGGGCTCGGCGATGAAGCTCGCGTTCGCGCGGCACCGACAGGAGCTCAGCGGCCTTGAGGTGGAGCTGCTCGGCGCCGAGGGTCTCGGCTACGACGACTGGTCGATGCACAGAACCCAGACGGTCGACTTCCTCGGTCGTGATGCCGGGTATCGCTACCTGCGGGCCAAGGGCAACTCCATCGAGGGCGGCACGTCAGAGATCCTGCTCAACATCGTCGCCGAGCGCGTGCTCGGGCTTCCCACCGAGCCGCGAGTGGACAAGGACGTTGCGTGGAAGGACCTCCCCCGATGAGCGAAGGAGCTGAGGAGCGAGGCGAAGGCAGGAGCCGCGACACCACCCACACCACCGACAAGCCGTCCGCGGCGCCTACCGGAGCGGAGCGACGAAGCGGTCGCGGGGAAGCACCGTGCGAAGGAGCTGAGGAGCGAGCCGCGGATAGGGGCGGTGACGCTACCCACGGGAGGCCGTCCGCAGCATCTGCCGGAGGGCCGCGACGAGGCGGCCACGGGGAAGCCCTCAGCGTCGACCTGCTCTATTCTGAGGTGGAGGAGCAGCTACGGGGGAGCGTGCGTGACCTGCTCAGCGACCGCTGCACTGCCGACGACGTTCTCGCCCGGTGTGACGGAGGCGGCGCGCCGTACGACATGGACCTGTGGCGGACTCTCGCGGTGGACCTCGGCGTCGCGGGCCTGTCCGTGCCCGAGGCGCTCGGCGGTCACGGTGCCTCGGCGCGGGAGGTGGCCGTGGTGATGGAGGAGTTAGGCCGGCGCGTTGCACCCGTCCCGTTCCTCGGCAGCGTCGTGCTCGCCACCACCGCCTTGTTGCGCGGCGACACCGGTGACCTGCGCGTCGCCAACCTGCTCGCGAGGCTGGCCGCCGGCGAGACGACCGGCACGCTCGTGGTTACGCTGTCGACACCGCCGGTCGCCGAGTTCCCGACGCCCGTGCGCGCCACTCCCGCGGCCGAGGGATTCGCAGTCACCGGGACGGTCGGCAGCGTCGCTGACGCCTCGGCCGCCGATGTTCTCGTGGTGCCCGCCATCGGAGACGACGGCGAGGGACTCTACCTCGTTGATGCCGCCGCCGACGTTACCGTGTCACGGCTGGTTGCGCTCGACTTGACCCGCAGCATCGCCACCGTCACCTTCACCGATGCACCAGCACATCGCATCGCGGGTCCCGGTGATGCATCGACCGTATTACGCCACGCATTGACCGTGGGTGCTGGTCTGTTGGCATCGGAGCAACTCGGCATCGCGCAGTGGTGCCTGGACGAAACAGTGCATTACGTCGGCGAACGACACCAATTCGGTCGGCCCATAGGGTCGTTCCAGGCGATCAAACACCGCCTGGCGCAGCTATGGCTCGGGCTGGTCTCGGCCAGGGCCGCCGCACGCCACGCGGCCTCCGTGCTCGCGGCGAACGACCCAGACACGGCAGTGGCCGTCGCGGTCGCCCAGTCGTACTGTGCAACGGTCGCCGTGCACGCGGCCGAGGAAGCCGTGCAGCTACACGGCGGCACCGGCATGACCTGGGAACACCCAGCACACCTCTACCTCAAACGCGCCAAGAGCGACGAGCTCGCGCTCGGCACCCCCGGTCACCACCTCGCCAACCTCGCCCACCTAGTCGACATCCCCCCACCCGAACCTGACGCCGGCTGACCGGCGCGATGGCTGGATGCGACTTCTCATGACGAATACGTCCTTCCCACGGCGTGTGCACCATGTTCGGGGCGTATTCACCATCTGGACGTGATCGATCGCCATCGGGGGAGGGAGGGAGAGGCGGGGGCGGTGCGAGGGGCAATGCGGGGGCGATGCGAGGGGGATGCGACGTTATTGCAAGCCAGTGCGCCGCCGCTCCGCCACGAGGTCCGCAATGACTTCGATCATGTCCGCGACGGGTGTCCCGGCGGTGAACACCGCCCTCACGCCCATCGCCTTCAGCGGCTCGTGGTCCTCGGTCGGGATCACACCTCCCACGACCACTGGGGGGATGTCGTCGTCCTCGGCCTCGAGCAGCGCGAAGACCCGCGTGACGAGAGCGAGATGCGACCCGGACAGCATGCTGAGGCCCACGACGTCGACGTCTTCGTCGACTACCGCACGCGCGACCGCCTCCGCGGTGTTGCGGATCCCGAGATAGACCACCTCGTAACCGTTGTCGCGCAGCAGACGCGAGACGAACTTCGCGCCGACGTCGTGTCCGTCCAGGCCGAGCTTGGCGACGAGCACGCGTCCTTGCGACGACGATGGCTGCGGCGCGGAACGGCGCTCGTGTGTGCCCGTGCTCACGATGACTCCTTGCCGGTGAACCGAGGGGGCCGCTTCTCCTTGAATGCTGCCCGTGCCTCCTGCGCGTCCGCACTTCGGAGGGCGACGCGACGTAGCTCGTGCAGGTCGAGGGCAACACCCGTCTTGACCGGTGCCGCATGCTCGAGCTCATGGATGATGCGCTTGCTCGAGGCCACACTGAAGGGGGCCCGGCTGGCGATGCGTTCGGCGAGATCGTAGGTGTGCCGTTCGAGGTCCGACGCGTCGCCGAACGCCGCCGAGACCAGACCAATTCGTGCCGCCTCTTCGCCGGAGACGAGGTCGCCGGTGAAGAAGAGCGCCCTCGTCCATGCCGCTCCGACGTGCCGGTGCAAACGGGCGGCACCGGCGACGGTGTAGACGATGCCGAGCTTCGCTGGAGTGATGCCCATCCGGCAGGAGGACGTCGCGAACCGGATGTCGCACGCACAGGCGATGTCGAGCGAGGCGCCGACAGCGGTGCCCTCGAGCATCGCAATGAGCACGAGCGGCGACGCCTCGATGACCTCGCACAGCTCCTCGATCTCGTCCTTCACCGGAAGGGCGTCGGGTTCGGGGATCCGGTTGATGGCGTAGCCGCTGGAGAACACTCCGTCGCTGCCCCGCAGGACAACCACCCGCACGTCGGGATACTGACCCTCGAGTCGGGCGAGCCCGGTGCGCAAGTCACGAAGCATCTCCGGCTTGAGCGCACCGCGCTGGGCCGGGTTCGCGAACGAAAGAGTCGCCACGTGACCGTCGAGCCTCGTCTCGACGCTGCCCATTGTCGCCTCATCCCACCAGGGTCCGGTCTTCGCGGTACTCGCCGAACACACCGCGCAACGCGCCACAGATCTCGCCCACGGTGCACGAGGCCCGTACGCAGTCGATGATGCTCTCCATGACGTTGCGGTTCTCGTCCTTGGCGACTGACTCGAGCGAACGCAACGTGCGCGCGACCTCCTGCCCGTCGCGGCGTCGTCGCAGGTCGGTGAGCTTGCGGATCTGGAGCTCCTCGGCGCCGCGCATCTCGTCGTCGCCGTAGACCTTCGCGGAGGTCTGCTGGACGGACACCTCGATCTCGTCCGGGGTCGTGAAGGCGTTGACGCCCACCACCAACCGCTCGCCGGTCTGCAGAGCCATGGTCCGCTCGACAGCACTACGCGACACGGCCTCCTGCATGTAGCCGGCCTCGATGGCGCCCACGGACCCGCCGTAGGACTCGACCTTCTCGACGACGTCCAGGGCCGCTGCCTCGGTCTCATCTGTCAGCGACTCGACGTAGTAGGAACCGGCGAGCGGGTCGCGGACCTCGGTCAGCCGCGCTTCGTATTGCAGGATGCGCGCGGCATCCTCCGACATCTGCATGCCTTCACGGCTCCAGCCCAGCCCTAGGGCCTCGTCGAACGGCGGCTCGACGTTGGGCCCGTAGCCACTCATGGCACTCGCGATGCCGCCCACGACAGCGCGGGTCAGGTTGTTCACGGGCCGGTTAACGGTCGCGTTGTAATAGCCCATATGTGCACCGTTGGGCTGGCGCAGCACCCAACTGCGTTCCTTCTCGCTGCCGAACCTGTCACGTACGATCTTGGCCCACATCCGCCGTGCCGCGCGCTGCAACGCAACCTCGCGGAACAGGTCGAGGCTGCCCCCGAACGCGTTGAAGGTCATCCGGGGCGCAAGCACGTCGACGTCGAGGCCCGCCTCGACACCAGTGCGCAGGTAGGTGATGCCGTTGGCCATGGAGAAACCGAGGTCTAGCTCACGGGTCGCACCGGCTTCGCGCATGTGATAGCCGCCACCGCTGACGACATTGAGCTTCGGCAGGTGCGTGACGGAGAACGTGAACAGGTCACGCACCATCCGCATCGACGGGCCCGGAGGGAGGATGTAGGTGCCGCGCGCGATGAACTCCTTGAGGATGTCGTTTTGTGGGGTGCCCCGCAGTCTGGTGACATCGACACCCCGCTCCTGCGCGAGCAGGTAGTACATCGCCACGATGATCGTTGCCGGTGCGTTGATCGTCCAGTTGGAACCCACCTTGTCGATCTCGAGCTCGCCCTGGAACGGCTCGTAGAGCGTCCGGAAATCCTCGAACGAGTCGATGGCTACGCCGGCCCGACCCACCTCACCGACGGCATGGGTGTCGTCGGAGTCGTAGCCACACTGCGTAGGCAGGTCGAATGCGACATTGGGACCGGCGCGCTGACCGTCGGCGATCATCTGGGCGTAGTAGGCAGCGGTGTTCTCGGCGGTGCCGTAGCCCGAGTACCGCCCTGCGCGAGCCAACCCCTTGGCCTGCGGGATCAGTCCGGTGCCGCGAGACCCGGCAGCAAAAGGCTGCGTCGGATAGGGCCCGGAGGTGAAGGGATACTCACCGGGGAACCCGACGTCACGAAGGAAGTCGAAGTCCGGCACGTCATCCGGACCGTAGAACCGGTCGACAGGCCGCTCGAGGTCGAAGCGCCGGCAGGCCGGCTCCAGGGTCTTCTTCTCCCACGTGGCGCGTGCCTCGCGTACGACGTCGTCGGTTCCGTCGTCCCTAGAACCCGTCATCTCTGACTCACCCTTCGTGCTGGTTGCGAGGATGTGGCTGCCCGGTCAGCCCGAGGTCATCGGCCGCGGACCCGGGGTGCGCACGGGGAAGTCGTACCTTTGCTTGCGCTCGTACTCCGGCATGTCCACGACGCCGATGAGGCGACCGATGTTGTTGCCGAGCATGAGCTCGACCTCCGCGTCGGTGAAGGCGATGTCGTACTTCGCCGCACGCTCGGGCAGGCTGCGCCACCAGTCCACGATCCACCCCATGCCACGTCCGTCATAGAGCTTCTCACCGTGCATCGACGGACCGCAGTTGTTGTCCGTGCCGAACACAATGCGGTGGGCACCGGTGATCTTCCGGGCCCGGTCGAGCATCGAGATGATCAGCGCCTCGTCGTTCATAGCATGGATGAACCCCTGCTGCTGCGGGCTGAAGGACGGGTAGATCCACGCGTCGAACTGTAGGTACACGTTGAGTGACGCGACAGCGAGCATGAGGCACTGCTCGAACCACGCTTGGATGGGGAACCCGACGTGGAAGATGATCACGTTGAGGTCGGGGAAGTCCACGAGCACGTCACCGATGTGCAGCGGCTCGTTGAAACGCGTCCGGCAGGTCGTCCATTCCATGTTGGTGCAGATTGCGACCGGTATCCCGAGCTCCTGGCACCGCTCGTAATAGGGGTAGAGCATCCGGTCGTGTGGGTAGTAGCCGAGGTGGGGCATCACCTTGTAGCCCTTGAGGCCGTACTCCGTGACCGCCCGCTCGAAGTCGCGGAACGCGTTCGGCCGGCGCGCGTCACCACCGGCGAAGCCGAAGAGGCGGTTGGGGTAGGCCTGCTGCAACGCCGCGATGCCCTGGTGGATCTCGTCGAGGGTCATCGGCTGGTCGTCCCCGAGCGCGAGCCCATAGTCCGACGGGATCAATACCGCGCCGTCGAGACCGCCCTGGTCGAGCGTCTCGATGGTGTACTTGCCGTCGCGGTCGGTCATCCGCGGTTCGACCCGCTCCATGAACGAGTCGGGGTCGCGGTCGTAGGGCGGCCCGCCACCGTATGCCCAGAGCATGGCCAGGATCCGGCGGTAGCGCTCGGGCAGGTTCTCGTGGCCGGGCTCGCCCAGGAGCACATGCATATGGGCGTCGATGATCATCTGTGAACCTCTCGCTGCTGATCGGCCGGGTCAGCTCGCCGACGACTTCGCCGGGCCCTTCGGATGTGCGTACGGGTGGTGGTAGTCGACGCCGGCGAACGGCAGCGACTCGCATTTGGCGACGAACTCGTCGTGCGCCGCCAGGAACGCGTCCTCGGCGGCATAGTCGAACGGGTCGCCGATCTGGCGCTCCTCTTCGCCGCCCGGCTCAGGGCGGTGGGCCAGGTACCACTCGACCGTCTCACGCATCGCCGTCTCGAAATCCACGACGTCGTGGTAGCCGAGCTGGTCGACCATCTTGTCGACCGACAGCAGCTGATGTTCCGTGCTGGGTGGTTCGCCCTCACGTGACCAGGTCAGGCTACGGCCAACGCCCCAATACCACGCGGGGATCCCGGCCTCGGGCGGGAAACTGACCAGCTCGATGTCGTCGATCCCCATGATCGCGGCCGTGGTCAGTAGCCGGTCAGCGTCAGACTGCGTGCGCTCGTCGGCGACGTTGTACATCTGCCCTGCCGACCCCATGGGCTTGTCGACGGCGAGCAGTACGGCGTGGGCCGCGTTGTCCACGTAGGCACGGCTTTCGAGCGTCAGGCCGCCGTCGAGAACCGCGAACCGCCGCCGCCCGTCGAGCAGACGACGGATCATGCTCCACTCTCTGGGCGCGAGCTGGCGGGGGCCGAAGAGGTTCGGGTAACGGAAATGCGTGAGATTGAAGACACCGTCCTCGTGCGCCTTCGCGAGCACCTGCTCGGTCTCGACGATCCGCAAGTAGAGCTTGTGGTTGTCCATCCGCGGGTCGTCCTCGCCCGCGGGCTGGGACTGGATGCTCTTGAAGACCGTGCCACCGACAGAGATGACCCGATCACTGACACCGGCCAGTACGCTGGGGAGCAACCGCAGCCGACCGTACATCGCCAAGACGACGTCGAACGTGCGGCTGCCGAGTCCCTCCCGCAGCGTTTCCTCGAAGTGCGGGTCCACGTGGATGTGCTCGAGGTGCATGATCTCGTCCACCTCGTGCGCACCCCGGTGCAGTATCACCGGCTCGTAACCGCGCTCAATCAAGCCCCTGACGATCGGTGCCCCACTGGGTCCGGTGCCGCCGATGACCAATGCCTTCATCGAATCTCCTCAGCCAGGACGTGTGACGTTCCAGCGCGCCGTCCGAACCTTGATACTGAATGAACGTTCACTTGTCAACGGGCCGTCGGTGTTGCCCACGATGCCGGTGGCGCAGGTGGCTCCCGCGAGGCGAGGACCGCAACGGCGGAAGCGATCCCAGCGGGACCGGCGAACCTGCCGGGGGATGGCCGCTGCGCGCTGGGCCGACCTCCTCGCTGGAATCGACCCGATCATGCGTGTCCCGGCGTTAGCGAGATCGCCTTGACCGTGACGCCCATCCGGGCCCGCTCCTTGTCCATCCACAACCTGTTCCTCCCGCGTCGACACCGGTTCCGACCCATCATGCAGCGCCTTGGGCCCAGTTGACAATGAATGTTCAGTCACTAGGCTGTGGGACAGTGATCCCGTCCGCGACCGGCGAGCCCGGTGCGAGGTGCTGATGCCAGTCGATGGTCCGCAGGTTACGGACTCGCCCGACCGGACCGACCCAGTCCCCGTATCAACGACGGTCAACGGTCGGCCTGTCACGGTATGTACCAGCGCCGCCACGCTGCTCGTAGACTTCCTGCGCGACGAGCTCGGGCTGCGCGGCACCAAACGGTCATGCGACGTGCAGATGTGCGGCACCTGCACGGTACTCGTCGACGGACGGCCAGTGAGCTCCTGCTGCCACCTTGCCGTCGACGTGGACAGGCGCGACGTGCGCACCATCGAAGGACTGGCCGACCCCGCCGACACCGGAAACAGCATCTACCAGCTGTTCGAGGACGCGTTCGTCCACCACGCGGCCGTGCAGTGCGGGTTCTGCACCCCGGGCTTCCTCGTCACGCTCACGTCGCTGGTGCGTGACGGAACGCTGCACGCCGGGTCAAGGTCAGGGCAGATCTGTGCGGCCCTGCGCGGGAACATCTGCCGCTGCACCGGCTACGAGCCGATCCTGCACGCGGTCGAATCCGTGCTGGCCACGCTTCCCACACCGACCGCGTCGGGCGAGCAGGGCGGGACGGCGTGAGCGACACCGAGATCCTCGCGCCGCCCACCGTCTCCGGCGGCATGATCGGCGAGTCGGTCGCCCGACCCGATGCCCGGACCAAGTGTCGTGGCGAGGCAGTGTACGTCGGCGACCTCGAGCTTCCCGGCATGCTGCACGCCAAGGTGCTGCGAAGCCCCGTGGGCCACGCCCACGTCGAGCGGATCGACCTGACCGCTGCGGCGCGCACCCCGGGTCTCGTCCGGCTCGTCACCGCCGCCGACCTGCCCAGCGCCAACACACGTTACGGCCACATCCTCCGCGACCAGCCGATCCTCGCCGACGACGTCGTGCGGTTCGTCGGCGAGCCGGTGGTGATCGCGGTAGCGGGCGACGAGGCGGCCGCCACCGAGGCACTCGACCTCGTGGATGTCAGCTACGACCCGCTGCCGACCGTCGACCTCGACACGGCCTTGTCCCCGGATGCCCCGCTGGTCCATCCCGAACCGGTCGAGCCGAGCTTCCTGCGCAGCCCCCTCGTGGACGCGTTAGTCCAGGGGAACGTCTGCTACAAGTACACCCACCGCCGCGGCGAACCCGACGCCGCGCTCGCCGCCGCGGCGCACGTCGTCGAGCACGACTACACCTTCCCCAGCGCCTACCAGTACGCCATGGAGCCGCACAGCGCGATCGCTCACCGTCAAGGCACGTCCCTGAGCGTGTGGTCCTCGTGCCAGCACCCTTTCCTGGTCCGACAGGAGCTCGCGCAGCTGTTCGGGCTCGACCTGGACGACGTGCGGATGCAGGTGCTGTTCGTCGGCGGGGGCTACGGCAGCAAGTCCTACACGACCATCGAGCCGATGGCCTGCCTGGCCGCGTGGTGCGTGAACGCCCCCGTCCGGCTCGTCAACACGGTCGAGGAGTCCATCCTCACGACCCGCCAGCACAACATGCGGGCCCGTGTCCTGACGGCGGCCGGCTCGGACGGGCGGGTGCTGCTGCGTCGGGCCGAGATCCTCATGGACACCGGCGCCTACGGCACCAACGGGCCGACCGTGGCGTTCATGACGGGCGTCTCGGCGCCGGGGCCCTACGACTGGCAGGCCGTCGACGTCGTCGCCCGGTGCGTCTACACCAACCGGTGCCCGGCCGGGTCCTACCGGGGTTTCGGCTCGTCCCACACCCAGTGGATCGGCGAGTCGCAGCTGGACGAGATCGCCCAGCTGGCCGGCTTGGACCGGTTCGAGCTGCGACGGCGGAATCTGCTGCCGCGAGGCGGTCTCATCCACTCCGACATGAAACCGCTCGATGCGGACCTCCGCCCGAGCCTCGACCGGCTGGAAAACGCGTTGGCGGAGCGACCATCGCCCGCGCCGGGCCGGCGGATCGGCACCGGGATAGGTTTCGGTGTCGTTCCCGCCGGTGCCGAGCCGATCGCCAACGCCGTGGCGCGGTTGCGCCGCGATGGACGCGCCCGCGTGATCGTCGGAACCACCGAGATCGGCCAGGGTGCGCGCACGGTATTCGCACAGATCGCCGCACACGTCCTGGGCGTCCCGTTGAGCGCCGTCACCGTCCCTGGTGCCGACACCAGCGTGACGCCGTACGACCGGTCGACCGGCGCGAGCCGGTCCACGACGATGGTCGGCCTCGCGGTCGAGCGGGCGTGCCGCGACATCGTCGGCCAGCTCGCCGCGACCGCCGCGCACGCGCTGGGCGTTTCGGCTGAGCACGTCGTCTACGAACAGGCGTGTTTCTCCGCAGCCGACGGCACCATGCTCCCGCTCCACGACGTCCTCGCGACATTGGGCATGGCCGGCGACGAGCTGGTCGGGCGTGGCCGGGTCGGTGGCGGCGCGGATCCCACCGACTCCCCCGTCTTCTGGGAGGTCTGCGGGTCAGCTGCTGTCGTCGAGGTCGACGAGCGCACTGGAGGCGTGTCGGTGCAGCACACCTTGGGCCTTCCGGATGTCGGAACGGCCATCCACCCACAGCTCGTCGCGGTGCAGGACTCCGGGTGCACGGTCCAGGCACTTGGCCAGACGTTGCTCGAACAGCTGGTATTCGGCCCCGACGGGGCGCTGTTGACGCCGTCCCTCGTGCAGTACCGCGTCCCGCTGGCCGGTGACATCCCCGTGGACATGGATTGCGAGCTAGTCGAAAACGGTGACGGCCCCGGACCGTTCGGTGCGAAGGGCTGCGGTGAAGGTCCGTTCGGCGCGATCCCGGCGGCCCTGGTGACGGCACTGCAGGACGTCGGGGTCCAGGTTCGGGATCTGCCTGTCACCCCCGAGCGGGTCTGGCAAAGCCTGCACGACGAGGGTGGCCATGGCGATTCCTAGGGACCTTCGGGTACACCGGCCGGAGACGGTCGACGAGGCCCTCGCCCTGCTCGACGAGCTCGGCGATGACGCGGCGCCCTACGCCGGCGGTACGGAGCTGGTAATGCTGCTCAAGCTCGGCCTCACATCGGTGCGAGACCTGGTCGACGTACGACGCATCCCGCTGCTGCAGGGGATCCGGCTGCTCGACCACGGCGCGTTGCGCGTCGGCGCCGCCACCACTCACCGTGAGCTCCACCAGTGTGCCCTCGCCTCGAGGTGGCCGTCCCTGCCCGAGATGGAAGCCACCGTGGGCAACGTCCGGGTCATGTCTATGGGAACGCTTGGCGGCAACCTCTGTTTCGCCGACCCGCAGTCCGACCCCGCCACCTACCTGACGGCGGTCGCCGCCACGCTGGTATGCACCGCTGCCGACGGCTCCGCACGGCGGCTGCCCGTGCAGGACTTCCTGCTCGACGCCTACAGCACCTCGCTGCGCCACGGAACGGAGCTGCTCGCGAGCATCGAGATTCCCCCGCTCGACGACGGCTGCGTCATCGCGCATCGCAAGATCGCGTTCGGCGAGCGGCCCGATGTGACGTGTGCCCTACGACTGCGCGCCCGTGACGGTTACGCCGAGCAGGTGTGCCTCGTGCTCGGCTCGATGACCGGACGCCCGCTTGTCACCGATGCCGGCCGGCAGTTGGAAAGGTCACGGCTAGCGGATCTGGTGACGGGCAGTGCTCTGGTGCGCGATGTGGCGCAGGCAGCCGCCGACGAGGCGCACGCGGTCGCGTTGACCGACTCACGGGGCCGGCACGCGCGGGTGCTCGCGGTCAACCTCGTCGAGCAGGTGGTGGCCGTGGCGACCGACCGCCTGGACGCGGGTGCCGTCGTCCCGTGACCCGAGTTTCTGGCGTGCCTCCCGGATTCCGGACTGCGGACCCCCATAGGGTCCCGATCCGGAAGGGGATTATCGGATGGCTCGGAAGTATCTGAGGTATAGAGCGCGTTGCGGAAAGCACTTCGTGCGTCCTCTGACGTGGGCCGTTCGGTGTCAGCGGTGGAACGCGAAGACGCCCTCGTGCCCGAGGAGGGCAGTGGAGCGGGCGAAGGTCACCCGGTAGGGCCTCTCAGCAAGTGGCTGGGGACCCGTTTCGGG
>WHTJ01000079.1 GCA_009377795.1 Propionibacteriales bacterium
GATCACCGAGTCGATCAGGGTGCCGAGCCTCCGTCTCCGGCCGCCGAGGCCCGCGGCCCAGGCGGGTGCCGCGCTCGGACCGACCCACGTGCGGCCGGACTGCATGCGCCGGTTCGCCTCGTCGAGCGCGGTCGCCACCGCTGGAGCCTCTCGGGCCACCTGGGATCTCAGCTGTTCCAAGTGTTCGTACTCGGGATTCAGCACCTTGGTCACTGCTCTTGGCTCGCTTCCCACGGGGTCTGCCTGTTCGATTCACTGGGAATCGGTACGACGCAAACAAGCGTAAACAAAAGCAAACCAACGGATCGGGTTATCCACAGGCCATCAAGAGGCCCCTGCCGATCTGGTCGACAGGGGCCGGTCCGTGGTGGCGCGCCGGAGGTCGAGGTCAGCGCTGGCCGGTCAGCACCGGGACGGCTTCCTTGACCCCCAGCGATGCGGTGCCTTGCGGGGCTGTGTACTCCCCCAGCTGGCCCGAGGTCGCGCGGCACTGTCCTTCGCAGGTCCAGGTGACGTCGTAGACGATGGCCGCCGAGATCGTGTACTGCCCCTTCGGTTGGTCCTCTGAGGTGTGCGCGTACCTGTAGTAGCAAGTGGCGTCATCTGGGCCCAGCCCCTTACGCCACTCTCGACCGGGACCATCGCACGTGTGCGTATCTTCGCCAAGATCCCACTCGACCCGCACCGGCTTCGCCGTGACGCTCGCAGTCGTCCCGCGGGCGGAGGCGCTGGCCGTCAAGGTGCGCCAGTCTGCATCGGAAACCCAGAGCCAGGTCTCCAAGTTCACCAACGTCGGCCCGGGTGCCTCTGGAGCAGTATGCACCTCGGCGAGCTTCAGCTCGAGACTATCGACGGCCCGTTCTGCCAACACTGCCGGCTCTACCGGTGGCAGTGCAGGACTCTCAGGCGGATCCGGCGCCCAGAACACCATCTCCATCGCCCCAGGCAGAACCCCGGGACCGTCACTACACGTGTAGATGGAGCCGTCAGCATGGCCATCCCAGATCCAGTCACTCTTCGGCGCTTGTTCCTCTGCCAACGCGACATAGCACTGCACTTGGTTCGACCACCATCGACCATCCTTGCTACACGCGACGGCTCTGCGCGACTCCTGATTGATGCAGGCTTGCCCGCTATCACTCTCCGCGGCTGCCTGGCTGGTCGGACCGGGTCCTGTCGATCCGCCAGACTCCACAACTACACGACACGTCCCGTACACGTTGCACCGTTGCTCATGCGTGTTGTCTGCGCTGGCATACGTCTCCGTAAATGCAAGCGCGGTCAATGTGAGCACCAACGTGATAACGGCTTGACGGGTCAGCATGGCTGCTCCTGGTGAGGCTTCACTCCGACCACTAGCCAGCGGTCAGAATGACGCTCAAGGTGGATCGTTGCCCTGTAACGCCTGGGTGCCGGGTTTCCTTCAGGGTCAAGAAGCTTCTTCGGCTTGCCCGTCCTCACGTTGATGATTTTCGTGTCACTTACGTCGAAGCAGTCGACGATCGTAGCGGTCGATGTCTTCTGATCCACCATTTGAACTTTCGGAGACCGTTGAACACGACCCACGTACCGCTCGGCATACCTCTGGGCATCCAGAATGCTTCGACGCAGCTCGTATACTGCGTTTCCGCCCGCGACTTGGCCGATTCCCCGCATCGCCTCAAGCTTGCCCGCCAACAGGGCTCGCTCCTCGATCTTGACGTAGCGGCGGTAGGCGGAAAGGACTTCGCGTTCATCTGGCGACAGCGTTGGCGTTGGCTTTGGTTTCCGCTTGGTCTCCACTGGCGAGGAAGGGGCCGACTCGGGATCCGCGTTGGCGTCATCGGAGTCGCAACCGACCATTACCAGGAGAAGCACGGCCGTTGCAGACGCGGCCACGGTGAGACGGCTCGGGTTCATCGGGTCTCCCCCGTACGCGAATGGGGACCGGCGGTCACGCCAACAAATCGATCGGTCACACAGGGGGATTTCACCCGCATGGGCGGAGAGAGTACGCCGACCCACGAGCGGCGGCAACCACACCACACCAGAACTGTGGAGAACTCGCGACCGACGCCGTCCGCGCACCCAGGAAGAACGGCGCAGACGGCGATATACCGATCTATGACGCCCGGCCGGCCACCATCAGTTCGACGCCGACCGGCCGGACAGAGCCGTCAGTACGGCGTCGGCACCGCGACGTACTTGACCTCGAGGAACTCGTCGATTCCGACCTTGCCGCCCTCGCGCCCGAGTCCGGACGCCTTCACCCCGCCGAACGGCGCCGCCGGGTTGGACACGATCCCCTGGTTGAGACCAATCATGCCGGTTTCGAGACGCTCGCACACCCGCAAAGCCCGGCTCAAGTCCTGCGTGTAGACATAGCTGACCAGCCCGAACTCGGTGTCGTTGGCCTCCCTGATCACCTCGTCCTCGTCGGTGAACGTCGAGATCGGCGCGACCGGGCCGAAGATCTCGGTACGCCGGATCTGGGCGGACTCACTCACGTTGGTCACCACGGTCGGCTGGTAGAAATAGCCGTCCCCATCCCCTGACCGGCCGCCCACCACAACCTTCGCGCCGTGGTCGACCGCGTCCCCGACCAGCTCGTTCACCTTATCGAGCGCGGCCTGGTCGATCAGCGGCCCTACGGTCACACCGTCGTCCACACCACGGCCGACGACCTGCGCGGCCATCTTGTCGGCGAGCCGCTGTGCGAACTCGTCGGCGATCGACTCGTGCACGTAGTACCGGTTCGCGGCGGTGCACGCCTCACCACCGTTGCGCATCTTCGCCAGCAGGGCGCCGTCGACCGCCGCCTCCATGTCGGCGTCCTCGAACACCACGAACGGCGCGTTGCCCCCGAGCTCCATCGACGTACGCATCACCTGCTCCGAGCACTGCTCCAGCAACCGCCGACCGACCTCCGTCGAACCGGTGAACGACAGCTTGCGGGCCCGGCCGTCGCGGATCAGCGGCTCCATCACCGCGCCCGAACGACTCGTCGTGATGGTGTTGAGTACGCCGTCCGGCAACCCGGCCTCGCGGAGCACCTCGCTCAACGCCAGCATCGACAGCGGAGTCTGTCCGGCCGGCTTGATCACCATCGTGCATCCGGCGGCGATCGCCGGACCGATCTTCCGGCCGCCCATCGCCATTGGGAAGTTCCAGGGTGTGATGAGCAGACTCGGCCCGACCGGCTGGCGCATCACCAGGAACCGCGACCTGCCGTCCGGAGAGATCGCGTACCCGCCGTCGATCCGTACGGCCTCCTCGCCGAACCACCGCAGGAACTCCGCCGCGTACGCCACCTCGCCACGAGACTCCGGCAGCGGCTTGCCCATCTCCAGCGTCATGACGAGTGCGAGCTCGTCCTGGCGGTCCATCAGCGCCTGATAGCCGCGGCGCAGGATCTCCCCGCGTTCCCGGGGCGAGGTCGCCGCCCATCCGTCCTGGGCCGCAACCGCCGCATCGAGCGCGGCCTTGCCGTCCTCCGGTGAGGCGTCGGCGACCGCGCAGAGGACAGATCCGGTGGATGGGTCGAGGACGTCCAGCGTCGCCCCCGATGTCGCCGGCAGCCATCGCCCTCCGATGAAGAGCTCCTTCGGTACGCCGTCGATCGCCATCGACTCGATCGTGGGTGTGACTGCACTGGTCACTGTCACGCACCTGCCCTCCGGTATCGGTTCTGCGGCGAGTCCCGCTCGACCTCGACACTAGCTCCGGCCGGCGGCGCATCGAAGCGCCGGCCGGAGCCGTCCGACGGACGAATGATTGTTGACAATCCTACGGCCCCGCTCGATTCGCCTCACCGGCGGTCGGCTCTGCGTCGGGCTCCCCGGCCGGAGGCTCGGCAGGTGCGTCGCCGTGGTTGTCGCGGTGCGTCTTGAGCAGGCTGAGTACGGCCGTGACGCCCAGGATGCCGACGATGGTGGTCAGCGACAGCCAGATCGGGATCTCCGGCGCCCACTCGACGTGCTCACCGCCGTTGATGAACGGCAGCTCGTTCTCGTGCATCGCATGCAGTACGAGCTTCACGCCGATGAACAACAGCAATACCGACAGTCCATAGCTGAGATACACCAGCCGCTGCAGCAGGCCGCCGAGCAGGAAGTACAGCTGGCGCAGGCCCATCAGCGCGAAGATGTTCGCCGTGAGCACGAGATAGGGCTCGCGGGTGAGGCCGTAGATGGCCGGGATCGAGTCGACGGCGAACAGCAGATCCGTAGTGCCGAGTGCCAGCATCACGATCAGCATCGGGGTCATCAGGCGCCTGCCGTTCTCCCGAACCAGGAGCTTGACGCCGCGATAACCGTCGGTGGCCGGGAACCGGCGCTCGACGGTCTTGATGAACCGGTTCTCCTCGTACTCCTCCTCCTCGACCTGGCCCTCCTGGGCCAGCTTGATCGCGGTGTAGATCAGGAAGGCGCCGAAGACGTAGAAGATCCAGCTGAACTGGTTGATCGCGGCCGCGCCGAGCGCGATGAAGATCCCGCGCATGATCAGCGCCATCACGATGCCCACCATCAGGGCGGTCTGCTGGTACTGCCGGGGTACGGCGAACTTGCTCATGATGATGATGAAGATGAACAAGTTGTCGACCGACAGGGAGTACTCGGTCAGCCAGCCCGCGAAGAACTCACCGCCGTACCGCGGTCCGGAGAACACCAGGACGCCGGTCCCGAACAGCACCGCGCCCGAGATGTAGACCGCGAGATACCGGCCGCATTCCTTCATCGAGGGCTCGTGCGGGCGACGACCGATGACCACCACGTCGACGACCAGGACTCCGATGGTGATGACGAGAGTCGCCAGCCACACCCAACCGGGAATGTTCAACGCGAACTCCTCCGACAGACGACATGGGTCGGCCGGAGGTCTCTTCCGCCAGCTACCGCAGTACGGCCCTGGCCAGCGGGGCCGGGCGTTGCGTACGCAAGCTGCCGTGATGACGACACCGCCGCGAGGGAATACTCCCCTCCACGCGAGGACAGTCTCCCAGAGATCCGCGGCATCCCACAAATCAAGTCTTCCGTGGGATCGACGGCGGCCTACGGCGTACGGCGTACGCGAGCCACCCCGCTACGAACTGCCGACGAGTGCAACCGACGCCTACTGTGGATCCATGACCACGCCGACCACCACCCGCACCGCCAACGTGACCTCGAGGCTGCGCGCGCTCAGCGGAGACCGCGTGCCGATCCCCGGACAGCCTCACGATGACCTGCTGCTCGAGCTGGATCTCGTGCGCGGCGTCGCCGAGGCGCCGCCGTCCAGCCCGATCGAGGCCGTACGCAACCGCAACCTGCCCCTGCTGCGCCAGGTCGTGGACGGCCTGCGCCGTGCCGCCGAGGATCCGCACGTACACGGCCTGATCGCCCACGTCGGCGAACCCCAGCCGACCCTCGCGCAGGCGTGCGAGCTGCGCCAGGCGGTCGAGGACTTCCGGCGCAGCGGCAAGCCCGCGGTGTGCTGGTCGGAGACGTACGGCGAGTTCGGACCGGGGAACGTGAGCTACTTCCTGGCCACCGCGTTCGACGAGGTGTGGATGCTGCCGTCCGGCGACGTCGGGCTGACCGGTGTTGTGGCCAGCGCGATGTTCCTCCGTGGCGCGCTGGACAAGCTCGGTGTGGTGCCCGAGCTCGCACAGCGCCATGAGTACAAGTCGGCCGCCGACCGGCTCATGCGCGACCACATGACCGAGGCACACAAGGAGATGGCCGCCCGGCTCGCCGAGTCCGCCATGGACACCATCGCGAGCGCCGTCGCCGAGTCCCGCGGGCTCGCGGACGATCAGGTGCGGGCCGCGATCGAGCAGGCACCGCTGTCCGCCGAGGCCGCCGTGGAGGCCGGCCTGGTCGATCACCTCGGTTATCGCGACGAGGTGTACGACGCAGTGCGCTCGCGGTTGGGGGACGTGAAGCTGCGGTACGTCGAGCGGTACGCCAAACACGCCTCCCGGGCCGCGTTCACCGCGGTGACGCAACGCAAGCGCCCCACCGTGGCCGTGATCCAGGCGTCCGGTCCGATCTTCCTCACCCGGCCCCGGAGCGCCGGTCCCTGGTCCGGGCCGTCCGTCACCGGTGACGGCATGGGTGCGTTGCTGCGCGCCGCCGGCCGGGACGACACGATCCGAGCCGTGGTGCTCCGGGTGGACTCCGGCGGCGGGTCCTACCTCGGGTCGGACGTGATCCGCCGCGAGGTCCTGCAGCTGAAGAAGGGCGGCAAGCCGGTGGTCGCGTCGATGGCGACACTGGCCGGGTCCGGTGGCTACTACATCTCCATGCCGGCCGACGTGGTGGTGGCGACCGCCGGGACGCTGACCGGCTCCATCGGCGTGCTCGCGGGGAAGCAGGTCACGACGGACGCCTTGAACAAGGTCGGGATCCGGCGGGAGAGCGTGTCCATCGGAGCGCACGCCGAGATGTTCTCCAGCGAGCGGGGCTTCACCGACGAGGAGTGGCAGCGGCTCGAGCGGTGGCTGGACCGGGTGTACTCCGACTTCACCGGCAAGGTCGCGATCGACCGGTCGCTCCCCCTCGAACACGTACAGGAGGTCGCCAAGGGCCGGGTGTGGACCGGCTCCGACGCCCGGGAGCACCGGCTGGTCGACGAGATCGGCGGGCTGGACGACGCGATCGAGATCGCGTGCAAGCGCGCCGGCCTCGTCCGCGCCGACGTACAGGTGCGACGGCTGCCGAGGACGGCGCTCCTGGAACGCCTGCGACCCGCGGAGTCCAGCGAGCATCCGGCGGCGGCCGAGGCCCGGGTCGCTGGCCCGGTGGACCTGCTGAGCGCGGCGTACGCCGTGCTCGGGTTACCGGCGTACGGCGTGCTCACCATGCCCCTCGACCTGCGCATGCGGTGAGGTGAGGTGAGGTGAGGTGAGGTACGGGCGTGCGCCTGCGGAGAGGTCAGGCAGGGACCGACCCCTGCGGTGACCGGAACCCGCGGCGTCACCCGGCGGGGCGCTGCCGTTTGGGCAGCTTGGCGACCACGGCCGCGTACGATGCGTCGACCGCCTCGAGGATCTCCTCGTCGGGGATCGCGCCGCCCACGTCGAGGGTGTTCCAGCCCGAGCGCCCGATGTAGGCCATCTTGTGCGCGTCCTCGGGATATCGGGCCAGCCACTCGTCGGCCTCGTCGCGGTCCCGTCCACACTTGACGCCGACCGATCCGCCGTTGCCCAGGAAGGCGAAGATCTTGTCGCCGACCTTCGCCACGACGTCACCCTCCCAGGGTTCGTCCTGCCAGGCAGCGGGCTTCGCCAGGCAGTACGCCAGCAGCTCCTCGAACGTCATCCCGAGCTCCGTTGTTGTTCTGCGCTCACTGGTGGCTCACGGCCTCGACGTTGTTGCCGTCGAGGTCGCGCACGAACACGCCGTAGTAGCCGGGGTGATACTCCGGCCACACCCTCGGCTCGTGCAGGATCTCGGCACCCATCCCAACGGCCACCTGGTGCACGGCGTCGACCGTCGCGCGATCCGGAGAGCTGAACGCCACATGCACTTCGCGTTGCCTGCCGCCGCGGGATACGCCGAGCCAGAATCTGGGCTGGCCATCCGGCCCGGCGAAGCCGACTACCTCGTCGTGCTCCATGAACACGCTCACGTCAAGCGGCGCCAGCAGCTTCTCGTAGAACCGCCGACTCGCCGCCAGGTCGTCACATTGCAGCGATATGTGGTCCAGCACGTCGTTACCCTTCTCGCACCTCGGCCGGTCTCTCGGACGGACGGGTCACGCTAACCCGCATGACACGTACGGTCACGTTTGCGCCGGGCAATCGGGGCCGTACGTGTCAGGGCGCGAGCCTTCCCCTGCGATTGCCTTACTATCCCCGCCGACTCCGCGCTCGACGCCCGCCGATCCCGAGTCATCGAGCGCCGATCGCGAGTCATCGAGCGCCCGCCTCGACCATCTGGCGGAGCTCCTTCTTCAGCTCCGAGATCTCGTCCCGGAGGCGGGCCGCGAGCTCGAACTGCAGCTCGGCCGCCGCGGCGTGCATCTGCTCGGTGAGCTGCTGCACCAGGTCCGCGAGATCGCCGGCGGGCAGGCCGGCCAGCTCGGCGGCGTGCCGGCCGACGTCGCTCTTGCTGCTCAGGCCGGGGATCGGTGTCTTGCCGCGGCTCTGCTGGCGGCCACCGCCGCCGATCAGCTCCTCGGTGTCGGCGTCCTCCCGGGCGAGCATGTCGGTGATGTCGGCGATCTTCTTGCGCAGCGGTTGGGGATCTACGCCGTTCGCCTCGTTGAACTCGACCTGCTTGGCCCGCCGGCGGTTGGTCTCGTCGATCGCGTTCCGCATCGAGTCGGTGATCGTGTCGGCGTACATGATGACCTGACCGGAGACGTTGCGCGCGGCCCGACCGATGGTCTGGATCAGGGACGTGCCCGACCGCAGGAAGCCCTCCTTGTCGGCGTCCAGGATCGCGACCAGCGACACCTCCGGCAGGTCGAGACCCTCCCGCAGGAGGTTGATCCCGACCAGTACGTCGTACTCCCCCAGCCGCAGCTCGCGCAGCAGCTCCACCCGGCGCAGCGTGTCGACCTCGCTGTGCAGGTAGCGCGTGCGTACGCCCGACTCCAGGAGATAGTCGGTGAGGTCCTCGGCCATCTTCTTGGTCAGCGTGGTCACGAGGCCGCGCTCGTTCTGCTCGGCCCGGCGCTGGATCTCGTGGATCAGGTCGTCGATCTGGCCCTTGGTGGGCTTGACCACGACCTCCGGGTCGACCAGGCCGGTCGGCCGGATCACCTGCTCGGCGAAGCCGTTGCCGCGGGACAGTTCATACGGCCCCGGCGTCGCCGACAGGTAGACGGTCTGCCCGATCCGCTCGACGAACTCCTCCCAGCGCAGTGGCCGGTTGTCCATCGCGGTGGGCAGCCGGAAGCCGTGGTCGACGAGGGTGCGCTTGCGGGACATGTCGCCCTCGTACATCCCGCCGATCTGGGGCACGGTCACATGCGACTCGTCGATGATCAGCAGGAAATCCTCCGGGAAGTAGTCCAGCAGGCAGTGCGGTGGGGTACCGGGCGCCCGGCCGTCCATGTGGAGCGAGTAGTTCTCGATGCCGGAGCAGCTGCCGACCTGGCGGAGCATCTCGATGTCGTACGTCGTGCGCATCCGCAGCCGCTGCGCCTCCAGCAGCTTGCCCTGGCGCTCCAGCTCCCCGAGCCGCTCGCCGAGCTCGGTCTCGATGCCCCCGATCGAGCGCTCCAGCCGCTCCGGCGCGACGACGTAGTGCGTCGCCGCGCCGACATAGAGCTCCGACTCCTCGCTGAGCACCTCGCCGGTCACCGGATGCAAGGTCATCAACCGCTCGATCTCGTCCCCGAAGAACTCCACGCGCACCGCCAGCTCCTGGTACACCGGGAAGACCTCCAGCGTGTCCCCGCGCACCCGGAACGTGCCGCGCGTCCCTGCCGTGTCGTTGCGGGTGTACTGCACCTGGACCAGCCGGCGCAGCAGCGCATCGCGGTCCATCTCGTCGCCGACCTTCACGTGGATCATGCGATTGAGGTACTCGTCGGCGGACCCCAGGCCGTAGATGCACGACACCGTGGCGACCACGATCACGTCGCGCCGGGTCAGCAGCGACCAGGTCGCGGAGTGCCGCAGCCGCTCCACCTCGTCGTTGATCGAGGAGTCCTTCTCGATGTAGGTGTCGGTCTGCGGGACGTACGCCTCCGGCTGGTAGTAGTCGTAGTAGGAGACGAAGTACTCCACCGCGTTGTTCGGGAACAGCTGGCGGAGCTCGTTGGCGAACTGGGCCGCCAGCGTCTTGTTCGGCTGCATCACGAGCGTGGGGCGCTGCAGCCGCTCGGCCAGCCAAGCGACGGTCGCGGTCTTGCCGGTGCCGGTCGCGCCGAGGAGGACGACGTCCTGCTCCCCCGCTCGGATGCGCCGCTCCAGATCGTCGATCGCCGTCGGCTGGTCGCCCGACGGATCGAACTCGGAGATCACGCGCAACGGCGCGACGGCGCGCTTCAAATCGGTGACCGACCTCATGGCTCCACGGTACGGCGTACCACCGACAACGCCCACGCGCCGGTTGTGGGGCGTTCTCGTACATTTGAGGTGCAGACCGGGCCCAGAGGCAGCCTCGAGGGGGTTCCATGAACCGCGGACGGCGTGTGCGCTCCACCGTCTGGCTCGTCGTCAAGCGCCTCCTCCAGCTTCTGGTCGCGCTGCAGCTGTCCATCGTCGCGACGCTGACCGCGGTGGACGCGTGGCGCAAGCGCAGCCGGCCCACCGCCGAGTTCCCGCGTACCCCGCCCGATCCGGTGCCGGTGTCCGATGGCGAGGTTACGGTCTACACCTACGGCGAGGACCTCTACGCCGACATGCTGGCCGCCATCCGGCGGGCTCGGCACCAGGTGCTGTTCGAGTCCTTCATCTGGAAGGGCGACCCGGTCGGTGAGGAGTTCAAGCGGGCGCTGATCGACGCGGCCGCCCGCGGGGTCGAGGTGTACGCGGTATACGACGGGTTCGCCAACCTCGTCGTGCCCGGCAGGTTCAAGCGGTTTCCGCCCACCCTCCAGGTACACGAGCACCCGGTCGTGGCGCCCGGATGGCGACTCTTCGACCTGCGCCGTTACGGCAGGGATCACCGCAAGATCCTGGTGGTGGACGGCGAGGTCGCGTTCGTCGGCGGCTACAACGTCGGCGCGACGTACGCCACCGACTGGCGCGATACCCACGCCCGCATCACCGGATCGGCGGTCTGGGACCTGAAGAATGCCTTCGTCGACTTCTGGAACCAGCACCGCAACCCCGCGCAGCCCGCACTGCGCGACGAGGGCGCGACGCATTGGGAGCCGCGGATCCGGGTCCACCGCAACGTGCCGCGACAGTGGGTCTTCCCGATCCGCGGAATGTACCTCGAGGCGATCGACCGGGCGAGTCGCTACATCTATCTCACCCACGGGTACTTCATGCCCGATCACGAGCTGCTGCGCGCGTTGCTGTCGGCCGCCCGGCGCGAAGTGGACGTGCGGCTGCTGGTCCCGCAGACCTCCAACCACGTGGTGGCCGACTGGCTGTCCCGCGGGTTCTACTCCACCATGCTCCGCGGCGGCATCCGGCTGTTCCTGTACCGCGGCGCGATGGTGCATGCGAAGACCGCGACCATCGACGGCCGCTGGTCCACGATCGGTACGGCGAACCTCGACCGGGTCAGTCTCACCGGCAATTACGAGGTCAACGTGGAGTTCTTCGACGACCGGCTGGCGGCGCGTATGGAGGAGATCTTCGCCGCCGACTGCGGCAACGCCCGCGAGCTGACCCTCGAGGAGTGGTCGCGGCGTCCGTTCGTGGCGAAGTTCTCCGAGACCGTGCTCGGCCCACTCCGTCCGCTCCTCTGACCGCGTCCGTCGGCCGGAGCGGGGCCGGCTCCTCGGTGGGGCGCTGCGCCGGGCGGTGCCGTCGCCGCCCGGAGGCTCCTTCGGAGCCTCTTTGACGCCCGGCCACGCCCCGACGGCACCTCCCGGCTCCGGCCGACGGGCGCGGGCGTCGCACGTGCCGCAGGCGTCAGGTGGGGAGGTGGCGGCGCGGCGCCATGCGCGGACCCCGTCGGGGTGGGCTGGATCCGGCCACGTCGACGAGCTGCTGCACCCGGAAACGGTGCGGGCGGTACGGCTCGAGGAACTCCTCCACCGCGTCGTCGTCCAGTACCTCGCCGAGGAGGGTCCAGCCGACCCTCCTCCCCAGGTGGTAGTCGCCGAGGCTCACCGCATCGGGGTCGCCGTGCGCCCGCTGGCGTACCTCTGCCGAGGTCCATCGGCCCACTCCCGGCAACGACCGCAGCCGCCGGTCGGCCTCCTGACTCGGCAGGCCGAGGGTGCGTTCGAGCGAGCCGGCGACCCTGGCGACCGCGACCACGGTTCGCGAGCGCCCCGGATCGACCGGCATGCGCAGCCACTCCCACGACGGGATGCGTGCCACCGTCGCCGGGGCCGGCGGTACGCGCATCCCCCGTGCGCGTCCGGGTCCGGGCGCCTCCTCGCCGTACCGTCTCAGCAGCCGGCGCCAGCCCGCGTACGCCTCCCCACCGGTCACCTTCTGCTCGATCACGGCCGCGAGCGCGGACTCGAAGACCAGCCCCGTACGCGGCACCCGGAGTCCGCGGTGCCGCTCCCACGCCTCGGCGATCCAGGCATGACGCGGCTCGAACCCGCTCGGGTCGTCCTCCGCGCCCAGCATGGCGGGCAGCCGGTCCGCCGCCCACTCGGCACCCTCGCCCCAGGCGGACACGTGGATCTCGCCGTCGGCCGGTAACGAGGTCAGGTGCACGGTGGCGGCGCCCTCCGGCGTACGGATCGCACGCCAGATGCCGCCGTCCGGGTCCTTCTGGTAGGCCGGATCGCCGCGCCCCTTCTGGAACGGCCAGAGGATCGCGGACAGCTCGCACGCAAACCCCGGTCGCCACACTCGTCGCAGCATTCGACAATTCTGCCGCCCGGTTGCTCAGGGACAACCGCCGAGTGGCCCCATCTGTACGGACCCGCCGCCGTGTCGTGTGCAGAACGGGACACTCGGCGAAAAGGAATGTCGGTCCGGCGGGCGACAATGACGGGGTGCTGCTGAAACGACTGGTCGACGCGTCGAGGGAGATCGGCGCGACCCGGTCGCGGACCCGCAAGACCGAGATCATCTCCGAGGTGCTGACATCGGCCGAGTCGGACGAGATCGAGACCGTGGTGGCGTACCTCTCCGGTGAGCTCAGGCAGCGGCGTACCGGCGTCGGCTGGCGGACCCTCATGGAGCTGCCGAAGGCCGCGGACGAACCGCAGCTCACGGTGGCCGACGTGCACGACCGGCTGGAGGAGATCAGCCGGTTCAAGGCGGCCGGTTCCCAGGCGGCCCGACGCGAGGCCGTACGCGCGCTCTTCGGCCGGGCGACGGAGGCCGAGCAGGCGTTCCTGCGGGCCCTGATCGGCGGCGAGCTCCGGCACGGCGCGCTCGACGGTGTCATGCTGGCGGCCACCGCGCATGCGGCCCGGATTCCGGCCGCCCGGATCCGCCGGGCGGTGATGCTTCGCGGCGCCACCGGCCCGGTGGCCGCGGTCGCCCTGACCGAGGGCGAGCGCGGACTGGAGGCGTTTCACCTGACGCTCGGTCAGCCGGTACGGCCGATGCTCGCCTCGACCGCCAACACGGTCGCCGAGGCCCTGACGAAGGTGGCGCCGGACGGTGCGGAGGCGGCCGTCGAGTGGAAGCTCGACGGCATTCGCGTGCAGGTACACCGGGAGGGTGACCGGGTACGGGTCTTCACCCGCTCGCTCGACGAGATCACCACCCGCGTGCCGGAGATCGTCGAGGCCGCGCTCACCCTGCCAGTGACGTCCGCCGTCCTTGACGGCGAGGCGATCGCGCTCGGCGAGCGCGGACGCCCGCGGCCGTTCCAGGAGACCGGATCGCGCACGGCGAGCAGTGCCGACGTCGACGATCTGCGGCTGCGCGTGCCTTTGTCGACGTACTTCTTCGACCTCCTCCATCTGGACGGCGAGGACGTCCTCGACCTCCCGGCCGGCGAGCGTCAGCGCCGACTCGACGCCGTCGTGCCGGACGCCCACGTCGTACCCCGGGTCGTCACCGCGAGCACAGACGAGGCGCAGGCGTTCTTCGCCGACGCCGTGGAGCAGGGGCACGAGGGCGTGGTGGTCAAGCAGCTGAGCGGAGGGTACGACGCCGGGAGACGCGGTGCCGGCTGGATCAAGGTCAAGCCGCGGCACACCCTCGACCTGGTCGTGCTCGCGGCGGAGTGGGGTCATGGCCGGCGGCAGGGATGGCTGAGCAACCTGCACCTCGGGGCCCGCGACGAGAGCACCGGCGAGCTCGTCATGCTGGGCAAGACGTTCAAGGGGCTCACCGACCGGATGCTGACCTGGCAGACCGAGCACCTGCTCGCGCTGGAGCGGCATCGGGACGGCCACATCGTGTGGGTCCGCCCCGAGCCGGTGGTGGAGGTCGCGTTCGACGGCGTGCAGACGTCGTCCCGCTATCCGGCGGGCATGGCGCTGCGCTTCGCCAGAGTGCTGCGGTACCGGACGGACAAGACGGCCGCCGAGGCGGACACCGCCGAGACCGTCCGGGCGATTCACCGCCGCGACGAACGCGGCCTGTAAACCGCGGTTACACCTTCGTTAGGGTGTCCCCATGACACCCAAGCCGCCGCCGCGCAGCAGTACCCGGATCCGCCGGGACGCCCGCCGGGCCGCGGCCATCGAGCGCCGGCGGGAGCGGGAGACGGCGATCCTGCGGGCCACCCGGGAGCTGTTCGACAAGCGCGGAGTCCGCGAGGCCCAGATCGACGACATCGCGCAGGCTGTCGGCATCAACCGGGCGATCATCTACCGTCACTTCGACGGCAAGGAGGACCTCTTCGCGCTCGCGGTGGAGAGCTATCTGGAGGACTTCGCCCAGCAACTGGCCGACGCGGACGACCCGGACGCGTCGCCGGAGGACCGGCTGGCCCGGCTCACCCGGGCGTTCGCCGACTTCGCGATCGAGCATCCGGCGTTCATCGACTGTGCGTTCACCCTGATGCGTACACCGAGCTCGGAGCTGTTCGAGCAGGTCAACGAGGAGTCCGTGGTCCGGCTCGGCAAGGCGATGCTGCTGTGTCTGGCCCGGGTGATCGAGGTGCTGGAGGACGGCAAGCGGGCCGGTTCGTTCCACTTCGCCGACGTGCACATGCTGGCCAACGCGCTTTACGCGCAGGGTCTGGGCGCGCTGCAGCTCGCCCGGCTCGGTTTGGTGGTACGGGAGGCGTCGCCCGGCGTACCGACCGTCGTACCGGTCTCTCCCCTGCAGCTGAAGGAGTACCTCGTCGCCGCCAGCCTCGCGATGGCGCGCGGCCTGCAGCCTCCGGAGTAGAGCCCGTCCCTAGCGCTCCAGGATCGCGGTGACCCCCTGGCCGCCGGCCGCGCAGATGGAGATCGCGCCCCGGCCGGAGCCCTTCTCGGCGAGCAGCTTCGCCAGCGTCGCCACGATCCGGCCGCCGGTGGCGGCGAACGGATGCCCGGCCGCCAGCGATCCGCCCGCGAGGTTCAGCATCGACCGGTCGACGGCACCGAGCGGAGCGTCCAGGCCGAGCCGCTCCTTGCAGAAGATCGGGTCGTCCCACGCCTGCAGCGTGGCCAGCACCTGTGAGGCGAACGCCTCGTGGACCTCGTAGAAGTCGAAGTCCTGCAGCGAGAGGTTCGCGCGGGCGAGCATTCGGGGCATGGCGTACGACGGCGCCATCAGCAGACCCTCGCCGCCGTGCACGTAGTCGACGGCCGCGGTCTCGTGGAACGTCAGGAACGCCCACGGCTCCAGGCCGTGCTCGGCGGCCCATTCCTCGCTGGCCAGCAGCACGGCCGACGCTCCGTCCGACAGCGGGGTGGAGTTGCCGGCGGTCATGGTGGCGGCCTCGCCCTTGCCGAACACCGGCTTCAGCGACCCGAGCTTGTCCAGCGTGGTGTCCGCGCGAAGGTTCTGGTCGCGCTCCAGCCCGAGGTACGGCGACACCAGGTCGGCCAGGAAACCACGGTCGTACGCCGCCGCCAGATTTCGGTGTGACGCCAGCGTCAGCTCGTCCTGGTCGGCGCGCGTGATCGCCCATTCGAGAGCCGTGAGCGCGGCGTGCTCACCCATCGACTTGCCGGTGCGCGGCTCGGCGTTCTGCGGGATCGCCGGAACGATGTGACTGGGGCGCACCTTGAGCAGCGCCCGCACCCGGCCCTGCATCGTTTTGGCCCGGTTGGCCTCCAGCAGGATCTTGCGCAGGTCCTCGTTGACGCCGATCGGCGCGTCGGACGTCGTGTCGACGCCGCCGGCGATGCCGGACTCGATGTGGCCGAGCGCGATCTTGTCGGCGACGTGGATCACGGACTGAATGCCGGTGGCACAGGCCTGCTGCAGGTCGGCGGCCGGCGTCTCCGGCGACAGCCTCGACCCGAGGACCGCCTCCCGGGTCAGGTTGAAGTCGCGGCTGTGCTTGAGCACGGCACCGGCGACCACCTCACCGACCCGCTCACCGGCGATGCCGTGCCGCTCTACCAGTCCGTCGAGGGCGGCGGTGAGCATGTCCTGGTTGGAGGCTTTCGCGTACGCCGAATCGGACCGCGCGAACGGGATGCGGTTGCCGCCGATGACGGCGACCCGGCGGATCTCAGCCATGCCTGTCTCCTCGTCGCTATCACGTAGTGAGCGCCACACGCCGCGATCATAGACTGGGCGTGTAACTCGAAGTTGTACGGTACCGTAACGCTGTGCGGACTGTCTTTCTAGGCGTGCCTCCGGAAGCGCTGTAGCGCTGGTTATCCGTACTGGGCGGCCCCGGCCGACAGAAGCCACCTCCGGCCGAGGCGTCGACCGGACATCGGAGGTGTCCAACCGTGAATCACCCGTACGACGAATCGAATGGACTGCGAGTTTGAGATCGGCCTCCTGGGCATGCTCGGGCTCCGGCGCAAGCGAGCATAGAGGCTGGGTGTCGAGCTACCACGCAACACACCTACCTCAGGACGGAGGTCTTCGTGTCCCACGCTAAGGCCTGTCTGACCTCGGCTGGTCGGCTGCGTCTGGCGCAGCTCGTTGTCGGCAAGAACTGGCCGCTGCGACGTGCCACGGAACGGTGGAATGCTCGGTTACGACGCGAAGCGGTGGGCCGACCGCTACCGGTGTGATGGCGGGACGGCTTGGTCGCCCGAGAATGTGATAGCTCTGGCCTAGAGTGCCAGCGTGGTTTCCTCACGAGAGCTGGCAAGCCTGATTTGGATCGGTGTAGCCGCGATCGGGTTGAGTGTGTTGCTCATCCGAAGTCGCGAGGGCCGCGCGAGCCTGGTCGGTGTGCTTCGAGCCCTCGCCCATCCGAAGGTCTTGGTGTCGCTGCTCGCGTTCTTCGCGTACATCTCCGCGTGTGTGTGGGTGGCCGACGTTGTTGGAGCATGGACCTCGTCCATGCTGAAAGAGACACTGATCTGGACCATCATCTCGTCCTTCGCGGTCATATTCGCGAGCACCAAGGCAGATAAGGATCCGGACTACTTCCGAAAGGCCTTCGTTGCGGTCTTCGGGATCAACGTCGTGGTTGAGTTCATCTTCGGGCTCGTGAGTTTCGCTTTCTGGCTCGAGTTCGTTCTGCAACCTGTGCTGGCTCTTCTGATTCTGCTGGAACTGGTGGCTCGGCAGAACGCGGAAACCCCCGTTGCCAAGGCTGTTGACTGGCTACTCGCCGGACTGGGCTTCGCGTTTCTGGGTGGCACGCTACTTGAGGTCTGGTCCCAAAGCGGTGACATGGACTGGGTTCTGCAGTTGCGTACCTTTGCCATGCTCGTCTGGTTGCCGATCACGACGATCCCGTTCATCTACAGCCTGGCCTGGGTGATGACCTACGAACGAGTCATCCTCCAACTCCGCTTTCGCCTCGGCGACGAGCGCGTGCCAACGTGGATGAAGGCGGCTGTCGCGGTCGGCTTCAATCGGAATCTCCATGACCTTGGTCGGATCCGTGGCCGAGGTCCCTACGAGGTGGCCCGCTCCTCGTCGTTCCGGGAGGCGTTGGACGCCGTTCGTGACGCACGTAGACGAAAGCAGGAGGAAGATCTGGAGAACGCTGAAGCGGCTGCACGGTTGCAGCGCTTCGCCGGGGTGGGCGGAGTAGACGAAGACGGCCGCCGGCTCGATCGACGGGAGTTCGCTGAGACACAGCGGGCCCTTCGCTGGGTGGCAACATGTCACGTGGGGTGGTATCGGCGCGATGACAGCGGCCGCTACCGAGAGGATCTCCTGACGATCCTTGGGGACATATCCAGCCATGGCCTGCCCGAGCCACACGGCGTAGAGATGCGCGTTAGTGAGAGCGGCCAGTCGTGGTACGCATGGCGCCGTACAGTCTCGAACTGGGTATTCGCGATTGGTGCATCCGGGCCGCCTCCGAGCGAGTGGCTATATGACGGCCCGGATCCGCCGACTGGCTTTCCTGGGAGCGACCCCGCCTGGGGTGACGAACCGTTCCGCACGCCAGTCAACTGGAGAGGGTGAGCTACGCGCCATCAACTCGCCGGGCATCTTGGGGGTATCGACCGGCTCAACGCTGTGCCGACCCGCACATGCGCAGGTCGGCGTCGAGCGCTGTGCGGGAGGTTATCGGGCGAGTCCCCGAGGCGCGACCGTGGGAGCGCTGTGCTCCTGGTCAGCGTCACATGCTAGCTGATGAGGTCGAAGGTGCACCTCGCGCCGCTGGCGTTGGCCAACTTGGCATCGCACGTGATCAGCCGGCCGTCGATGCTTTCGGCGAGGGCGACGTACGCCGCGTCGTACGGGGTGACGTTCTCGCGTAGCTCCCACATTCGACCCAACAGCGAAGCCAGCGGGACACGGCGGATCGGGAACTCGGCAAGGTGGCGCAGAGCAACCGGGACGGCCTCACGCAATGCCGGGTCATGGACCGCCAACCCGCGGAGTGCCGACACTACCTCGGCGTCCAGGTGGGCCGGTGCGAACAGTGCGTCGCCCGAGCGCAGCCGCGCCGCCACGTCGTCGTAGCGACGGTCAGTGGTGGCGGCGTAGAAAACGGTCAGCACCGATGCGTCGATGACGGCCAGGCTCACGAGGCCTCGCGCACCTCGCGCACCGCGGCAACCGCGTCCTCGAGGGTCACGCGACTGCTAGCCGGTGGCGTGTATGACGTGACGTATTCCCGCACGCCGGCCACCCGGGCCACCTCCGTGAGTCGCTCCACGACATACGCATTCAACGACTGCCGGCTCTCGGCGGCAGCCTCGACCAGCTCGGCGTACACGTCGTCGGGCACGTCTCGAAGATTCATCCGTTTCATGGTGCCATTATGGCACCAACCTCCCCAGAGGGCACGTTGGCTTTCCTGGATCAAGGTGCCGGCTTCGCCGGCACCGGGCTTGCGGGCGGCGCTGCGCGCCGTCCTCAGCGCTACACCTCACGCGTATCTTTGGCTCCCCAGGTCAGAGATGATGGTCGGCAGTCCAAGATCATGCCGCGGCAAGCAATGAGTTCTTTACCGCCGCGCGGTCTGTACACTCAGACCGCTCACGGAGGAGGACGTCATGGTGCAGATCGGTGCCGCACTACCGGTTGCGGGTCGCGACATCTCGGCCGAGGCCCTTGCCATTGTCGCAGAGACCGCAGAGCGCATGGGGCT
>WHTJ01000080.1 GCA_009377795.1 Propionibacteriales bacterium
GTCTCGGTCGATGTTGACGTAGCGTCGTTCGGCGGCCTCCTTGGCGCGCCGTGCGGCTTCGGCCGGGTCGAGGTCGATCAACAGGGTGTCGACCTCGTCGCGCAGCCGCTTGTAGCCGATCCGGCAGGCCGTGGTGCCGAGCCGGTCTTCCAGCCGGGCGGCACCTTCGGCGGGGAGGCAGCGGGACTGCCGGGCGATCAACGCGGCCCGGGATCCGGACAATCTCCCTTTACGCATGAGCTGCAGGGTGTTCGGCAGCCGGTGGCGTAGATCCAGTGCGGCCGCCATGCGATGCTCCGCGCCCGCCTCGGAGCACTTCAACACCGCGGCCAGCTCACTGAAGCAGAACTCGTGCACCTTCGCAGTGCTGTCGCCGCCGATCTGAACCAGTCGGGGTGCGCCGTCGATCCGGCGTTCCAACAGGTCTTGTTCGACGGGGTCCAGAGTGGCGTTGAGGTCCGCGAAATGCGCCAACACCTCGGCCTTGCGGGCCGCCATGCATGCCTCTTGACGTTCACAGGCGCGCAGCCAGCACAAGGCGTCCGCGGCATCAAGATCGGTGTGGTCGACGGCTGCCAACGCCAGGGCCAGCTCCCGCCCGGGTGGCATGGTGTCGATGAGCCTGCGGTCGAACATGTCTTCGACTCTAGACCATCGCACCGGCAATCAACCCCCCGAGAACCCCATCTGTGGAAAGAAAATCGGGACGGACCTGCGCCCCTCTATTCGATGAGTCGTCACCAGCCGGCACGTTATCCACAGTCCGCGAAGCGGACCGACCTCTCCGTTCCTCTTGAACCGTGCCCGCGGCCTGCCCGCTTCTTCTCACAGTCGCCCTCGGAGCAATGTGAGCGGAAGTTGACATCCGCATCACAGCGGCGCGCTAGTCGCGAAACACCTGTTGCCTAGCGTCCCCGTGTGCTGCCACTGCACCCTAAGGAGGCGTCCAAGCGATGAGCCGGCCGAACGCAACAAGCCCGCGTGAGCGGTGGATCGACCATTGGGAGCCCGAGGACGAGGAGTTCTGGGAGCGGTACGGCAAGCGGATCGCGCGCCGCAACCTGATCTTCTCGATCTTCGCCGAGCACATCGGCTTCTCCGTCTGGGTGATGTGGTCCACGCTCGTGTTGTTCATGGGCGACGAGTACGGCGTGGACCCGGCGGGCAAGTTCCTGTTGGTCGCCATCCCCAGCTTCGTCGGCTCGTGCCTGCGCGTCCCGTACACCCTCGCGGTCGCGTGGTTCGGCGGTCGGAACTGGACCATCGTCAGCGCGACACTCCTGCTGATCCCCACCATTGTCACCGCCTTCGTGATGGAGCCCGGAGTCTCTTACACGACGCTGCTCGTGGTCGCGGCCATCGCCGGGTTCGGCGGCGGCAACTTCTCCTCGTCCATGGCCAACATCAACACGTTCTACCCGGAGCGCCTGAAGGGCTCGGCACTCGGCCTCAACGCAGGCGGAGGCAACCTGGGTGTGGCCACGGTCCAGCTGGTCGGGCTGGCCATCATCGCGACCGCGGGAGCCGGGGCGCCTCGGCTGTTCCTGGGCATCTACGTGCCGCTGATCATCGTGGCCGCCGTCTGCGCCGCGCTGTTCATGAACAACATCTCGTCGGTGCGCAACGACACCGGCGCGGCGAAGGAGGCGGTTCGGGACCGCCAGCTGTGGGTGATGTCCTTCCTGTATATCGGGACGTTCGGCTCGTTCATCGGTTACAGCTTCGCCTTCGGTCTGGTGCTGCAGAGCCAGTTCGACCGTACGCCGCTCGAAGCCGCCTCGGTGACGTTCATCGGGCCGCTTCTGGGCTCGATCATCCGCCCGCTCGGCGGTTCGCTCGCCGACAGGGTGGGCGGCTCCCGGGTGACGTTCTGGAACTTCATCGCCCAGGCGCTCGGTGTCGCGGTGATCATCTACGCGTCCGGCATCGAGTCGCTGGCGATGTTCACACTTGGCTTCATCGCGCTGTTCGTGTTCACCGGCATCGGCAACGGCTCGACGTACAAGATGATCCCGAGCATCTACCGGGCCAAGGCCGACATCGCGGTCGCGGCGGGCGCCCCGGCCGAGCCGGCGTACGCCCGGGCGCGGCGGCTCGCCTCGGCGTCCGTCGGGATCATCGGCGCGGTCGGCGCGATGGGCGGGCTGTTCATCAACGTGGCGTTCCGCCAGTCGTTCGAGTCGACCGGGTCCGGCGTGGTCGCGTTCTGGACGTTCCTCGCGTACTACGTCGCGTGCGCTGTGGTGACGTACATCGCGTACATGCGGCGGGTGCCGGTACCGGCGACGGAGGGTACGGCCTCGCCGACCAAGAAGCTGGTGCTCGAAGGCGTCTGACATGGCGGATACGACGACCGGGAGCACGGTGGACACGCACTGCCCGTACTGCTCCCTGCAATGCGGAATGCGGCTGCGTGCTCCCGAGTCCAGGCGCGGGTCGCGGCGCGGGCCCGAAGTGGAGACCTGGCCGGAGTTCCCCACCAACCGGGGCGGCCTGTGCCGCAAGGGCTGGTCGAGCGTCGAGCTCCTCGGGCACCGCGAACGACTCACCACTCCGCTGGCCCGCGATCCGGACACCGGCGAGCTGGCGCCGACCGACTGGGACGACGCCCTAGACCGGGTCGCGACCGCGCTGCGTACGACCCAGGAGACCCACGGCAGGGACGCCGTGGGTCTCTTCGGCGGTGGTGGACTGACCAACGAAAAGGCTTACGCGCTCGGCAAATTCGCGCGGGTCGCACTGCGCACCAGTGCCATCGACTACAACGGCCGGTGGTGCATGTCGTCGGCCGCGACTGCGGGCCAGCTGGCGTTCGGGCTCGACCGCGGTCTGCCGTTCCCGCTGGCCGACCTCGCGGAGACGAACCTGTTGGTACTGGTCGGCAGCAACCTCTCCGAGACCATGCCGCCGGCGGCCCGGCACCTCACCACCCTCCTCGACCGCGGGCGTCCGCTGATCGTGATCGACCCACGGCGTACGCCGACCGCCGAGCGCGCCACGCTCCACCTCCAGCTGGTGCCCGGAACCGACCTGGCCCTGGCGCACGGCATCGTGCACTCGCTCCTCGCCCAGGGGTACGTCGACCAGGACTTCGTCGAACGCCGGACCACCGGGTTCGACGACGTACGCCGTCTGGTCGCGAGCTACTGGCCCGAGCACGTCGAGCGCATCACAGGGGTCGCCGCCCCCGACATCACCCGCGCCGCGCGCATGATCGGCGAGGCGTCCACCGCGATGGTGCTCACCGCGCGCGGCGCCGAACAGCACGCCACCGGCACCGACAACGTCCTGGCCTGGATCAACGTCGCCCTCGCCGCGGGGCACGCGGGCCGCACGTACGCCGGGTACGGCTGCCTGACCGGCCAGGGGAACGGCCAGGGCGGACGCGAGCACGGGCAGAAGGCCGACCAGTTGCCCGGATACCGCCGGATCGACGACGAGGACGCCCGACGCCACGTCGCCGCGGTCTGGGGCGTCGACCCGGACACGATCCCCGGCCCGGGCAGGTCCGCCTACGAGATGCTGGATGCGCTCGGCACCGACGACGGCGTGCGGTCGCTGCTCGTCTTCGGTTCCAACCCGATCGTCTCCGCGCCGAACGCCTCCCATGTGGCCGAACGCCTGGACGCGCTCGACTTCCTGTGCGTCGCCGACTTCGTGCTCAGTGAGACCGCGGCCCGTGCCGACGTCGTACTCCCCGTGACCCAATGGGCCGAGGAGACCGGCACGCTGACCAACCTGGAGGGCCGGGTGATCCTGCGCCGCAAGGCCGTCGACCCACCGGCCGGCGTGCGCTCCGACCTCGACGTGCTGGCCGCGCTGAGCGAACGGCTCGGGCCAGGCGGCGGGCTCATCGGCACCGATCCGGAGGAGGTGTTCGCGGAGCTCGGCCGGGCCAGCGCGGGCGGCCCGGCCGACTACTCGGGCGTCGACTACGACCGGATCACCCGCGAGCAGGGCGTCTTCTGGCCCTGTCCCGCACCCGACCACCCGGGCACTCCGCGGCTGTTCCTCGACCGGTTCGCTACGCCGGACGGGCGGGCGCGGTTCCACGCCGTGGACCACCGTGGACCCGCCGAGCCGCCGTGCGCCGACTATCCGTTGCACCTCACGACCGGCCGGATCCTCGCCCACTACCAGAGCGGCGCTCAGACCCGTCGGGTGCGCGAGCTCGCCGAGGCGGCGCCGGAGAAGTTCGTCGAGCTGCATCCGATGACCGCGGAGCGGCTGGACATCTACGACACCCAGCGGGTGCGGATCACGACCCGGCGGGCCGCGACGATCGCACCGGCTCGGCTGTCGCCGCACGTACGCCCGGACACGGTGTTCATGCCGTTCCACTGGGTCGGCGCCAACCTGCTCACCAACGACGCCCTCGACCCGCGCTCCCGGATGCCGGAGTTCAAGGTGTGCGCGGCCCGGGTGGAGCCCGCATGACGGTCCGAGGCAGGACGGTCCGGGAGCGGCTCGTCGTCGTCGGCAACGGGATGGCCGCGACCCGCCTGGTCGAGGATCTGGTACGCCGCGAGGCGCCGTACGACATCACCGTGATCGGCGACGAACCGCACCCGGCGTACAACCGGATCCTGCTGTCCGCCGTGCTCGAGGAGGCCCACCGGCCGGAGGACATCTGGCTGCACGAACCGCGGTGGTACGACGACCACGGCGTGCGGCTCCTCCTCGGCCAGCGCGCCGTGCGCGTCGACCGCGAGCGCCGGCGGGTCGGGCTGTCGGACGGGGGCGGCTGTGAGTACGACCGGTTGGTGTTCGCGACCGGCGCCCGGCCCGTACTGCCGCCGATTCGGGGCATCGTCGACGAGTTCGGCGGGTTGCGGCCGGACGTGCACGCGTTCCGGTCGTACGCCGACTACGGGCGGCTGCGGGAGGCGGCGTCCACGGCGCGGCGCGCCGTCGTGGTGGGCGGAGGCCTTCTCGGGCTGCAGGTCGGCAGGGCGCTGTCGGTGGTCGGCGTCGACACCGAGATCGTGGAGGTCGGGCCGATGCTCATGGCCCGGCAGCTCGGCGGGTCTGCGGCCCGGGTGCTGGAGCGGCAGGTCCGCAGGCTGGGAACCGAGGTCTACACCGGGGCTCGTGCCGCCCGGCTCACCGCGGACGGCATGCTGCTGGACAACGGCTACGCGCTGACCACCGATCTCGTGGTGCTCGCCTGCGGCTCACGTCCCGCGAGCCGGCTGGCGGAGCGCGCGGGCCTCTTCGTACGCCGCGGCGTGGTGGTCGACGACCGGCTCACCAGCATCATCGACGACCGCGTCCACGCCATCGGGGACTGCGCCGAGCATCGCGCCCGGATCCACGGTTTCGTCGGCCCGGCGTGGGAGCAGGCGACGACGCTGGCGAGGGTTCTGTGTGGGGAGGACGCGGGGTACTCCGGTTCCCGGATCGTGGCGCGGCTACGGGCCAACGGCCTCGACGTCGCGGTCCTCGGCGAGCCCGAGACCACGGACGGCGAGGTGGTCGAGGTGGCCAACCCGCTGGCGGGTACGTACCGCAAGCTCGTGGTGAAGGACGGCGTGGTGGCGGCCGGTGTGCTTCTGGGAGATCTGTCCCGGATCGGCGTCATCACCCAGCATTACGACCGGCAGACCGCGCTTGGCGCCGCGGAACCCGGCGGCCTGCTGCTCGGGGATTCGGCTGCCGCCCCGGTCACCGAGCTGCCGGACGACGCCCAGGTCTGCGTGTGCGCCGGTGTCTCGGCCGGGCGGATCCGGCGCTGCCGGGACGTCTCCGAGGCGGTGGCGACGACCCGGGCGACCACCGGCTGCGGGAGCTGCGCCGGAAGTGTCGCGCAGCTCGTCGACGCCGGAGCGAATGACGGTTCTCACAACGCGGCGGCGGCCGTGTGAACAGGGGTTTGCATACCTGTTGCACTGCGAAACATGCGCGCAATGACAGGCGCATAGCGTCTTCAGCACGCCGGAAGGAGTCGTTCAATGCCCCAGCCGCGCAAGACCCTCGTGGTCGTGGGACACGGCCCGGTGGGCCATTGCCTGGTCGAGGCCGCGCTGGAACGTGGTCTGACCGGGGGCTGGGACGTGGTCGTGCTCGGCGAGGAGCCGCGTCCCGCCTATGACCGGGTCGGGCTGACGTCGTACTTCTCGCATCTCGACCCGGACGAGCTCAGCCTGCTGCCGACGGGCGGGTACGACGACCCACACGTGCGGCTGCACACCGGGCAGACGGTCACCGAGATCGACCGTGCGCGGCGCTGCGTGGTCACCGACCGGGGCGACGTGCACGACTACCACGCGTTGGTGCTGGCGACCGGGTCCTACCCCTTCGTTCCGCCGATACCGGGTCACGACGCGGACGGCTGTTTCGTCTACCGGACGATCGAGGACCTCGAGGCGATCCGGTCGGAGGCAGGCTCGGCGCGCGCGGGCATCGTCATCGGCGGCGGCCTGCTGGGCCTGGAGGCCGCCAACGCGCTGAAGCAGCTCGGCGTCCAGACCCATGTGGTCGAGATGGCCGGCCGGCCCATGCCCATGCAGGTCGACGACGCCGGTGGTGCGATGCTCCGCCGCTGCATCGAGGACCTCGGCGTCCGGCTGCACTGCGGCGTGCGTACGACGGCGATCGAGACCGGCGACGACGGCCGGATCGCCCGCCTGGTACTCGACGAAGGCGACCCGATCGACGCCGACCTGCTGGTCTTCTCCGCCGGTATCCGTCCGCGCGACCAGCTCGCGCGCGAGTGCGGCCTGGAGGTCGGGGAGCGCGGCGGCGTGCTGGTCGACGAGCAGTGCCGCAGCATCAATGACCCGGACGTCTTCGCGGTCGGCGAATGCGCCGCGCCCGGCGGCCGGGTCTACGGCCTGGTCGCGCCCGGGTACGCGATGGCGGAGACGGTCGTGGATCACCTGCTCGACGGCGGTGGTGTGTTCGCCGGCGCCGACATGTCCACCAAGCTCAAGCTCCTGGGCGTCGACGTGGCCAGCTTCGGGGACGCGTTCGGCACCGCCGAGGACTCGCTGGAGCTGGTGTTCTCCGACGCGGTGGCCGGGGTGTACAAGAAGCTGGTGGTGGACGCCGACGGACGGCGGCTGCTGGGCGGTGTGCTGGTCGGCGACGCCTCGTCGTACGGGCTGCTCCGGCCGATGGCCAGCAGCGGGCAGACCATCAAGGGGAACGTCGAGGACCTGATCCTCCCGGCCGGCGGCGGACCGGGCGCCGGCGCGGACGCCCTGCCCGACGAGGCGGTGGTGTGCAACTGTCGCAACGTCACCCGGGGTGCGATCTGCGAGACCATCCGCACGGAGGGCTGCAGTGGCATGGCCTGCGTGAAGTCCTGCACTACGGCGGGCACGGTGTGCGGCAGCTGCGTCCCCGTGGTGAAGAGCCTCCTCGAAGGCGAGCTCAAGGCGCAGGGTGTCGAAGTGAGCAAGGGAATCTGCGAGCACTTCGAGCTGACTCGCCAGGAGCTGTACGACGTCATCAAGGTGAAACGGATCCGTACGTTCGCCGAGCTGCTGGAGACCCATGGTCAGGGCAGCGGATGCGACGTCTGCAAGCCGGCCGTGGCCTCGATCATGGCCAGCCAGACCGGCAGGTACGTGCTGGACAAGAGCACGGCGTCGCTGCAGGACACCAACGACTGGTATCTCGCCAATCTCCAGCGCAATGGGACGTACTCCGTCGTACCTCGCGTCCCCGGCGGCGAGATCACGCCGGACAAGCTGATCGTCATCGGCGAGGTCGCCCGTGACTTCGGGCTCTACACCAAGATCACCGGCGGGCAGCGGATCGACCTGTTCGGCGCGAGGGTGGAGCAGCTGCCCGCGATCTGGCGCCGGCTGGTGGATGCGGGCTTCGAGTCCGGGCATGCCTACGGCAAGGCGCTGCGCACGGTGAAGTCGTGCGTCGGCAGCACGTGGTGCAGGTACGGCGTGCAGGACTCCGTCGAGATGGCCATCGAGCTGGAGCTCCGCTATCGAGGCCTGCGGTCGCCGCACAAGATCAAGGCGGGGGTCTCCGGGTGCGCGCGGGAATGCGCGGAGGCGCGGGCGAAGGACATCGGGGTGATCGCCACCGAGCGGGGATGGAACCTCTACGTCGCGGGCAACGGCGGGTTCTCCCCGAGGCACGCGCAGGAGTTCGCCACCGACCTCGACCGCGACACGCTGATCGCCTACATCGACCGGTTCCTCATGTACTACATCCGCACGGCCGACCGGCTGCAGCGCACGGCGCCGTGGGTGGAGTCGATCGAGGGCGGTCTCGATCATGTGCGTTCGGTGGTCGTCGACGACGCACTGGGTCTCGCGGCCGAGCTGGAGGCCGACATGGCGCGGCACGTGTCGTCGTACGCCGACGAATGGAAGGCCACCCTGGAGGATCCCGAGGCGTTGCGCCGGTTCGTGTCGTTCGTGAACGCGCCGGACGTGAGCGACCCGAGCATCACGTGGGACATCGAGCGCGACCAGATCCGCCCGAGAGCCGGGGCCGACGAGCCGGCGACCGAGGGCGCGCCGGTGGTGGTCGCGGGTGCGCAGATCCCGGTGGGTGCGCCGTCGTGAGCCGCTGGGTCCCGGTGTGCCGCTATGACCAGCTGGAGGTCGAGCGCGGCTCCGCGGCGCTGGTCGAGGGTGAGCAGATCGCGCTGTACCGGCTGCCCGACGGCTCGGTGCATGCTCTGCACAACCGGGACCCGTTCAGCCGGGCGTACGTGATGGCGCGCGGGATCGTCGGCAGTTTTGGAGGTACTCCGTACGTCGCCTCGCCCATGCACAAGCAGGGATTCTCCCTGGCCACCGGGCAGTGCCTGGACGACGCCGAGACCGCGGTGAAGGTCTACCCGGTTCGCATCAGCGACGGAGTCGTACACGTCGCATGGGAGGGGAGTCCATGACCCGACCCTCGTCCCACACCCAGCCACTCGTCGGTTACCGGGTCGGCGTCACGGCCGCGCGTCGTCAGGACGAGCTGGTCGCCCTCCTGGAGCGGCGCGGCGCCGAGGTGGTGTGCGCGCCCGCCGTTCGGGTGGCGCCGCTCGACGACGACAGCGAACTGCTCGCGGCCACGGCCGACCTGGTGGCCAACCCGGCCGACATCGTGATCGCGACCACCGGGATCGGCTTCCGCGGCTGGTGCGAGGCCGCGGACGGCTGGGGGCTCGGCGACGGCCTGCGGGCGGCGATGGGTGGGGCTACCATGCTCGCGCGTGGCCCGAAGGCGGTCGGCGCGATCCGCGCCGCCGGGCTGCGGGAGGCGTGGTCTCCGGCGTCCGAGTCGTTCGAGGAGGTGCTGTCCCATCTGCTCGACAGTGGCGTGCGTGGCAAGCGAATCGCCCTGCAGGAGCACGGCGAACCGCTGAGCACGGCCGCCGACATCCTGCGTTCCGCGGGTGCCGACGTCGTGGTGCTCACCGTCTATCGGTGGGAGCAGGTCCCCGACCAGGAGTCGGTGTCGCGGTTGGTGGAGATGGTCGTCGCCCGCGAGGTGCAGGCGCTGACGTTCACCAGCGCTCCGGCGGGTGCGGCGCTGCTGGAGGCCACCGAGCGCCTGGGCGTTCGGTCGCAGGTCATCGAGGCGATGCAGACCGACGTGCTCGTCGCATGCGTCGGCCCGGTCACCGCGGCGCCGCTCGAGAAGTGGGGCATCAGCACCATCCAGCCCGAGCGGGCGCGGCTGGGCGCCATGGTCCGCGAGCTCGCGGTTCAGCTGCCGCTGCGGCGGCACGATCCGGCGATGCTCGTCGCCGGGAAGACGGTCGAGGTACGGGGGTGTGCGGTGCTCGTGGACGGTGAGGCGGTGCAGTTATCGTCGGCGCCGCGGGCCGTGCTGGCGGCGCTCGCCGAGCGGCAGGGCGAGGTGATGTCGCGCCGCGAGCTGCTGACCCATCTGCCGTCCGGGCCGGCGTCGACCGAGCACGCGGTCGAGATGGCCGTCGCGCGGCTGCGGGGCGCGCTCGGCCCCAAGTCCGTACAGACCGTCGTGAAACGCGGCTACCGGCTGGCGACCGAGCCCAAGGGTGCCGCGTGACGCCGCCGGATCTCGTCCTGGTCGCGCACGGTACCCGCGACCCGCAGGGCCCGCGGGTGCTCGACCGGCTGGTGTCGCTGGTGCGGGCCGAGCTGCCGGGCGTGCGGACCCGCCTGTCGTACGTCGAGCTGGTGCCGCCCCTCGTCGAGGACGTAATGACCACCGTCGGGCGGCCCACCGTCGTCGTACCGCTGCTGCTGTCGACCGGATATCACGTCAAGCACGACCTGCCCCGGTCTGTGGGGATCGCCGCGGCGGCCGGGGTGCCGGTGGCGCTGACCGCGCCGCTCGGGCCCGATCGGCTGCTCGCCGGGGCGCTGGCCGACCGGTTGGCGGAGGCCGGTGCGGAGCCGGGGGACCCGGTGGTCCTCGCGGCCGCCGGTTCGTCCGACGCCGGCGCGGGGAGGGCGGTCGACCGTACGGCGGCGATGCTGCGCGACGTGTGGCGCGCCCCGGTCGCCTGCGCGTACGCGTCGATGGGCGTCACGGTGCCCGAGGTGATGCGCGGAGTGCGCGCCGAGGCCGGCCGGCGGCGGGTTTCGCTGGTGCCGTACCTGCTGGCACCGGGGCGGTTCGCCTCCGAGGTACGCCGGGACGCCCGGATGCACGACGCGCGGACCGCCGAGGTGCTCGGCACCCACGGGGCCGTGGTCGAGCTCATCCGGCGCCGGTACGCCCGCGCGGCCGCTCTCCTGGGTCAGTGCTGAAGACCAGGGCGGTGGCGATCGCCGCGACTCCTTCTCCACGGCCGGTGAGGCCGAGCCCGTCGGTCGTGGTGGCGCTGATCGAGACCGGAGCGCCCACCGCGGCGGTAAGCGTCCGCTCGGCCTCGGCACGCCGGGCCCCGAGCTTGGGCCGGTTGCCGATGATCTGTACGGCGACGTTGCCGATCCGGAATCCGGCGTCCTCGACCCGGCGTACGATCTCGCGCAGCAGGTCGACCCCCGAGGCGTTCGACCACACCGGGTCCGACGTACCTACGTTGCCGCCGAGATCGCCCAGCCCCGCGGCCGAGAGCAGCGCGTCGCAGGCGGCGTGACAGGCCACGTCGGCGTCGGAGTGTCCGGCCAGCCCGGCGGGCTCGTCCGGCCACTCCAGACCCGCGAGCCACATCGGGCGGCCGGTCTCGAACCGGTGTACGTCCGTCCCGACGCCGACCCTGAGAGACTCGCCGCTCACGTATTCTCCTCGCGTGTAGGCAAAAGCACGCTGTTCCGCTTATACCGATTCGCAAGGTACTGATCGACCCAATTCTTGCTGCTTCGCCAGGTGCCGTCGTCACCCTTGACAGCACGCAGCCGACCTCGCGTGGCGGCCACACGTAGAGCGTTCTCGGTGATGTCGTCGCTGGCCAAAGCCGTCAGCGGAACGAGCTTCACCGGACCGGCGACGGCGGGGATAACGAACTTGTGGAGGTTGTCGGTGACGCTACGTGCGATGAGCTCTCCGAGCGGACCGTACTCGCCCTGGTCGGCTCGCCTCATGGCCCGCAGGTACCTGTCCCGCTCCCGCTTGTAGATGATCGCCGGCGGGTAGCCCAACCTGCCGAGCATCAGGTTGAGGACAAGCCTTCCGGTTCGGCCGTTGCCGTCGAGAAAAGGATGGATTCGTTCGAAGTCATTGTGGGTGCGCGCCAGTGCCTCAGGGAGCGGTTCGGCGTCTGCGTCGGTTATTGCAGCTGCGTCGGTAACCCATGTACGCATCAATCCCTCCACCTCAACCCATGAGGGTGGCTGCATTCCGCCGGGAAACGCGGCGAACTGGTGTCTGCGGAAGCTGCCCGGCCCTTCGGCGCCGGATGCATCTGGATGCGGGTCCGCCTGCCATGCCGGCGACATGCACACATGATGGATGTGCCGGATCTCCTGCAGGGATACCAGCGCTCCGGCAATCCATTCGCCGGGCTCGATCGCTCGCCCGTAGACCCAATGAGCGGCGTCCGCGTACGCACGGACCTCCAAATAGTCACGAAGCGGCTTCGACCCGACTGCCCGTCCTTCCTCCAGCAGCTGTTCGACCTCGCGCAAGATGAGGGTGTTGCCCTCTATCGCGGTGCTGTTGTGTGTCTCCCGGTGCCAGAGGTTCGACCGGATGTCCTCCGCTTCAGCCGGTCCTGGCAGGCCACCCATCCATTCGCGGAGCTCCCTGACGGCCTCGTCGAGCCTTCGATAGACCGCGTCCCGGGGCGGCCGCCCTCGTTGCGTCATGTCTCCTCAAAGTTGTTTGGGTTGGGATGAACAAATGGTACCGAACAAATCGAGGTTTGCGAGAGAGATGAGGTGACGGTTTCCTTGCATCCGCCGTCGGACCGCCCGATCGGGCGGCGGATGAGGGACCATGGAGTGGTGGCCGTCGAACAGCGTTCCTCGCGCGTCCGGGCAGGCGTGGCGGGCGCGGTGTCCGTGGGTGCCGGGCTGGGTGCGGCCGAAGTGATCACCGGCCTGCTGTCCCTGAGCATCTCCCCGGTCATCGCGGTCGGCGAGGAGGTCATCCGGCTGACGCCGGGTGACCTGGCGGAGGCGGCGATCAGCGCGGTCGGCCAGCTGGACAAGCCGCTGCTGGTGATCGGCACCGTGGTCGGCGCGCTCGGGCTGGGCGTGCTGGCCGGCGTGCTCGCGGCCCGGTGGATGCTCGCGGGCGTGGCCGTGCTGGCGGCCATGGGCGTGGTCGGAGTCTTCGCGGCACAGCGCGCGGCCGACTCTGCCATGGCGGACTCGTTCCCGCCGGTCGCCGGTGCCGTGGTGTCCGTGCTCGTACTCGCGTATCTCGCCCGGTTCAGCCGGCCGGCGGTCGCCGGGTCCACCGCCGACCTGAGCCGCCGGGCCTTCCTGAGATCGGCCGGTGTGGTGGCCGCGAGCGCGGTGGTGCTCGCCGCCGCCGGGCAGTGGCTGTCGCGTGGACGTCGCGCGGTGGAGGCCGCGCGCGCGTCGCTCGCGCTCGACGTACACCGCCCGAGTGCGCCACCCGGAGTCGAGGCGGGAGTGAACGGGGTCGAGTCGTGGGCGACGTCCAACGACATGTTCTACCGGATCGACACCGCGCTGTCGGTTCCGCACCTCGTGCCCGAGGAGTGGCGTTTGCGGGTGCACGGCATGGTCGATCGGGAGCTGGTGCTGACGTACGACGACCTGCTCCGCCGTGGCCTGGTCGACGCGTGGATCACGTTGTGCTGTGTCTCGAACGAGATCGGCGGATCGCTGATCTCGAACGCGAAGTGGAGCGGGGTACGGGTAGCGGACGTACTCGAGGAGGCGGGCGTCAGCCCGGATGCAGATGCCGTGCTGTCGACGTCGGCGGACGGCTGGAACTGCGGCACGCCGCTGGCCGCGCTCACCGACGACCGGAACGCGCTGCTCGCGGTCGCGATGAACGGCGAGCCGCTGCCGGTGGAGCACGGCTTCCCGGTACGGATCGTGGTGCCGGGGCTGTACGGGTTCGTCTCGGCCACCAAGTGGGTCGTGGACATCGAGGTCACCCGGTTCGCGGACTTCGCGGCGTACTGGACCGAGCGGGGCTGGTCGCCGACCGGGCCGGTGAAGACGCAGTCGCGGATCGACGCGCCCCGAAACGGCGCCGACGTCGGCGCGGGCAAGGTCGCGGTCGGCGGGATCGCGTGGGCACAGCACACCGGGATCGACGCGGTCGAGGTGCGGGTCGACGACGGCGAATGGCAGCCGGCCCGGCTGGCGAGCGTGCCGAACGTCGACACCTGGCGGCAATGGGCGTGGGAGTGGGACGCCGGGCCGGGCGACCACCGGCTCGCCGTACGCGCGACCGACTCGTCCGGGGAGACGCAGACCGGAGAGGTGGCCGGCGTGGTGCCGGACGGCGCGACCGGCTGGCACACCATCTCCGTCACCGTCTCGTGAGTACGGTCTGCCGAGGCGCCGAGGTCACCGGTCCGGAGCCGGCTCGTCCACCCCGGTGAGCCGGGCGCGAAGGCCGTGGATCCCGCGCACGACCCGCGTGGTGGGCCGGGTCACCAATTGTTGAGTCTCGGCCAGCTGCTCGCGGGCGCGGTGCACCAGCTCGACCTCGGCGACCGCGGCGGACACGCGATCGAGGAGCCGCGCGGTCTCGCTCAGCCGGCGACGGAGCAGCAGACACCACCACAGCAGGCCGGAACCGCAGGCCAGCAGCAGTAGCCCGACCGCCAGCGGGGCGCTACTCGGCACGGTGCACCCGTACGTCGGCCCGGATACCCATCTCCGACGTCTTGTCCCGGATCTGCGTGACCGCCTGGTCGTAGACGACCCTGCGCAGCAGACCCGGTGTCATGGCCGCGAGCGGCCCGGCGAACCAGGTTCGCTTTCCGGCCAGCTCGAAGGGGTTGAGCAGCTCGACGGCGATGACCCGCCGATCGCCGTCGCCGAGGAACTCCACGAGATCCGGAGGGAGTACCCGTACCCGCTCCGCGGTGTCCCGGGCTCGAGCCTCCAGCTCGCGCGCGGTGTGGTGCAGCCGGAGCATCCGTACGCCGGCCAGGACGGCGACGCCGAGCCCGGCGGCGAGCGCAACATACCCGGTGATCTGCATCTGTCACTCCTCCGGGCCTACTTCAGGCAGGTCTCGTAGAACGCCTCGCCGAAGCCGGTGAGGTGCAGGCTGCGCTTCTTGATCTTGACCCGTTCGCGGCCCATGCGCCCGGGAAGCTCCCGCACCGCCGGCTGCGCCTCGAGCAGGCCGTACTCCTCGAAGTTGCCCACCCGGTAGTTGGCGATCCGGCAGATGCCGTGCCGGAGCAGGTTGTCGATGTAGACCGGCGTCATCTCCGGATGGAGGGCGCCGGCCTCCTCGCCGACCAGCGAGAAGTGCCCGAGCACCTGCCGGGTCTTCCGGCTGAACGTGTTCGTGAGGTAGACGTCGATCAGGGGCCTCGGACCCTCGTTCGCGACCAGCCGGATGATCCGCGCCTCGTCGGGGGCCAGCTCGGTCAGGATGTGGGCGAACGCCGGATGCTCCTCGGTGCTGGTCACCTCCGTCGAGCGGGTCAGAAGCGCCTCGCCGCGCTCGTGCAGGGTCGTCGCCGCCCCCGGGGGGTGCGCGATCCGCGCCGGATCACCGAGCCGGTTGATCTGTCGCTCGATCTCGGCGATCCCGAGCATGCGTTGTACCCCGCCTACCCATCCCTGTACGACGGTGTTCGCGATCTGGTCCGCGGACTGGCCCGAGCGGGCGCCGTCCAGGACCTCCTTGCTCACCGTGACCGTCTGGTCGATTCCGACGGTCACGACTCCGCTCACCGCCCGCGCGCCGGTCTCCGCGACCGCGCGGGCGATCTGCACACCCGCCCCGACGTTCATGTGAGTCACCTCCTTGCTCACAGGGTCAGGAAGACCTGCGCCAGACCCGCGAGAAAACCTAACAGCGCGCCCACCACGACCAGTTGCCACTCGTCCTCCTGGAACGCCGACCGCAGCATCACTGCGAACTCGTGTGGTGGGAGCTTCGCCATCCGGGTGGCGAGCAGCTTCTTCATCAGGATCGCCCGGCCCTGGCCGAACTCCTCGTCGGTCAGGGTAGTCAGCGCGGTGTTCACCCCGCGCTCCGCGAGCATGCCGTGGAGCCCGTCCAGCGTGGCGCCGCGTCCGGTGGCCCGGATGGCCAGCTTGGCCGGTCCGATGGACCGGTCGATGACCGGCTTGAGCTGGTCGGCGATGAGCCGCCGGGTGCGGTCGCCGGACGGTCCGGTGAACATCGCCTCCCCGATGTTCCGCAGCGTCACGATCTTGTACGCAATGATCTCGGCGTACGCTTCGGCCACCTCGGCCTGCCGACGGAGGAAGAGCCCGAACAGCGTGAACGGGCCGACCCGGATCGGCCGAGACGGCTCGAAGATGATGCGGAGCGCGATCCAGTTGGTGCCGTAGCCGACGGCCGCGGCACCGAGCGGGACCGCCCACCACTCCGGTACGGCGATCCACAGCAGCATCGGGCCGATGCCGAGAAGGACGCCGAGCCAGGCGCCGGAGTTGATGATGAAGCGGAACTCCTTGCGGCCGACCTCCTGGAAGATCGAGTTGAGAAGCCGCGGATCGCTCTCCAGGTGCCGGATCACCATCAGCTTGAGGTTCACCAGCGAGTCGATGTTCTCGCCGATGTGGTGCGTCAAGTGCCGGATCACGGCGGGCAGCTCCGCCTGCACCCGGTTGTGCGCGGCCGTCCGGACGGGACCGGGAAGGCGCGGGTAATGACGGTCGATGAGGCCGTCGATGATCTCGCGTACGTCGTCCTGTGCGTCCTCGAGGATCAGCTCCGCGAGCAGGTCCGGGTCCATCTCCTTGTAGAACTCGTACGTCGTACCCAGCTTCATCAGGCCGGTGTCGACCGCGATGCTGCCCATCTTCGCGGCCTTGGAGGGGATGATGCCCTGCCAACCCAGGAACGGGAATCCGAGCACCTTGAACGGGAACTTGTAGCCCCAGAACGTGAGCGGATGAAACATCATCCGGATGGCGAGGTAGTTGGTGACGTAGCCGATGACTCCGGCGAAGACCGGGATCGCGAGGACGCCCCAGTTGTCTGCCAAGAAGTCCGTCACTCTGGTCTCCCTCTGCCGGACAGCCCACCCGGCCGGGTAGCACCTGCACGCTGGCCGAGACTCTACCCACAGGTAGAACGCTGCGCGAGTTGTCGGTGGAGCGGGCGCCGCCGGTCGATAGGCTTGCCCGGTGACCGTGAGGATCTACGACACCGCGTCCCGCCGGGTCCGGGACTTCGTCCCGCTGCACGAAGGCAGGGTCGGGATATACGTCTGCGGGCTCACCGTGCAGTCCGAACCGCACGTGGGGCACATCCGGTCGGGCGTCAACTTCGACGTGCTCCGGCGCTGGTTCGCCTCTCGCGGGTACGAGGTCACGTACATCCGCAACATCACCGACATCGACGACAAGATCCTGATCAAGTCGGCCGAGGAACGCCGCACCTGGTGGGCGCACGCGTACTTGCACGAGCGCCACCTGGCCTGGGCGTACGACGTCCTCGGCTGCCTGCCGCCGACCTACGAGCCGCGGGCGACCGGACACGTGCCGGAGATGGTCGAGCTGATGGGTGAGCTCGTCGAGCGTGGCCATGCGTACGTCGCGGAGGACGGATCCGGCGACGTGTACTTCGACGTGCAGTCCTGGCCGGCGTACGGCGAGCTCAGCGGCCAGCGGGTCGACGACATGGAGCCGGCCACCGATGCCGATCCGCGCGGCAAGCGGGACCCCCGGGACTTCGCGCTGTGGAAGGGCCACAAGCCGGACGAGCCAGAGACGGCGTCGTGGCCGACGCCGTGGGGCCGCGGGCGTCCGGGGTGGCATCTGGAGTGCTCGGCGATGGCCGGCAAGTACCTCGGCGCGGAGTTCGACATCCACGGTGGCGGGATCGACCTGCAGTTTCCCCATCATGAGAACGAAATCGCCCAGTCGAAGGCCGCCGGTCGGCCGTTCGCGCGCTACTGGATGCACAACGCGTGGATCACCACGTCCGGCGAGAAGATGAGCAAGTCGCTGGGCAACTCACTGCTGCTCCCGGCCGTGGTACAGCGGGTTCGGCCGATCGAGCTGCGGTTCTACCTGGTCTCAGCGCACTACCGCTCGCACGCGGAGTTCTCCTTCGAGGCTCTGGACGAGGCGGCGGTGTCCTTCCAGCGGATCGAGGGGTACGTCGAGCGGGCGACCGAGGTGACCGGCGGCGTGCCCTCGGAGTTCACGGCGACCTGCGCCGATTTCGAGGAGGCGATGGACGACGATCTGGGCACTCCGGCCGCGGTGGCCGCGATCCACGACGTCGTACACGAAGGCAACAAGCTGCTCGCCGACGGCGACTCGCCCGCGCTGCGCGGGAACCTCGCGTCGGTGCGCGCCATGCTCGACGTGCTGGGTGTCGATCCGCTCGCGGACAACTGGCGGCGCGCGTCCGGTGCGGAGGGCTCGGGTCTGCGGTTCGCGCTCGATTCGCTGGTGGGTGCCCTGCTCCGGCAGCGCGAGGAGGCGCGGGGGAGCCGCGACTTCGCGACCGCCGATGCGGTCCGCGACCAGCTGCATGCCGCGGGGATCGAGGTCGAGGACACTCCCTCGGGCCCGCGCTGGTCGGTCTGAGCTGAGCCGGATGGCGCGGCAGCCGCGGGGGCGTGACGGGGAGTGGGTAGTCGGCCGGAACCCGGTCGTCGAGGCGCTGCGTGCGCGGGTGCCGGCCGGGGAGCTGTATGTCGCGACCGGCGCCGGGAGCGACTCCCGGGTGCGTGAGGCCGTTCAGAGCGCGGCGGACGCCCGGTGCCCGATTGTGGAGGTGCCGCGCCGGGAGCTCGACCGCCTGACCGGCGGCGCGACGCATCAGGGGCTCGCGCTGAAGCTGACGGCGTACGACTACGCCCACCCGGACGACCTGCTCGCGGTCGCGCGGGAGGCGGGTGCGCCGCCGCTCGTCGTGGCGCTGGACGGCATCACCGACCCGCGCAACCTGGGCGCGGTCGTGCGGTCGGCGGCGGCCTTCGGCGCCCACGGGGTGGTCGTGCCGGAGCGCCGGGCGGCCGGCATGTCGACTGCTGCGTGGAAGGCGTCCGCGGGCGCGGCCGCGCGGCTCCGGGTGGCCCGTGCGGTCAACCTGAGTCGGCAGCTGACGGTGTACGCGAAGGCCGGGCTCACCATCGTGGGCCTGGACGCCGACGGTCCGGTCTCCCTGGCCGAGGTGCGTCGCGGCGACGAGGGTCTGGTCCTGGTCATCGGAGCGGAGGGCCGAGGGCTGGGGCGGCTGGTGAGCGAGAAGTGCGACCTGCTCGCCCGCATCCCGATCTCGCGGGACACCGAGTCGCTCAACGCCAGCGTCGCCGCCGGCATCGCGTTGTACGAGCTCACCTGGTGAAGAGGGCGACCGGCTTGGCGTGATCGTGAGCTAGGTTGCGATCATGCACGTTGAGCGGCTGCTTCCCACCGACGAGGCGCGTGACCTGATCAGCCTGACCCGGCAGATCTGCACCGACAAGCTCGCGCCGCGGG